>NZ_CM002285.1:3051666-3082196 GCF_000497445.1 Streptomyces roseochromogenus subsp. oscitans DS 12.976
TCCCGGGCCGCGTTACAGCACGCCTTCCTCCATGACCAGGCCGGCGGGGACGGCGTCCCCCACGAGTGCGTCAGCGGAGGGCGCGTCGCCGGCGTGTCCGCCCCCGACGCGTGCGTCCGCGGCGAGTCCGTCCTCGAGGGTCCCCTCGTCGAGGGTGACGACCGTGCCGGGCAGGTGCCGCCGCAGCGCGTCCAGGACCCCTCGGGCCGGCAGCAGCTGCGCCGCCCGGTGCACACCGCGGGGAACCCGTCCCCGGGCCACCTCCCGGGCCGCGACCGCGCCCACCACGCCGGTCATCGCCGATCCGTCCTCGCCGCGGATCAGCGCCCTGCGGCGCACCGCGACACCGTCGGGTCCCGCGAACTCCAGGACACCGCACAGCACGTGGTACGGGGAACGCCCCAGGGCGTCGAGCGTGCTGGCCCGCACCACGCCGGCCGCCTGCGCTTCCAGACTGGCCGCGCGATCGTCGCCGGCCCGGTAGCGGTTCAGCGCGTCGAGCAGGTGCCGGCCGTCGAAGGCGTTGTACCAGCGGGCCTCCGCGAGGCCCAGGGTGCGGGCCTGGCTCACCAGCTCCTGGGTGAGATAGGGGTACGCGGTGACCGGGCGCGGCACGCCCGCCACCACACGCTCCTGCGCCCCTCGCAGAGCGCCGTGGACGACGCGCCCGTCGCGCCACTGGGCGCGCGGAGTGCCGTAACCGCGGTCCAGGCTCAGCAGGTAGTCGATGGCGCCGGTCCGGGTGAACGCACCGAGCGAGACGTAGCAGCCGGTGAACCGGGGGCCCTCCGGCGAGTGCCGCCCATCCGTGAGAAGCCGGGGCAGCAGCCCCGACAGGCCGGGCGAAAGCCCGGCCGACAGGACTGCCGTACGTTCACCCGCCGGGGCGGGACCGGGACCGCAGCCGTCCATCACGTCCACGTAGTCGGCCCCCGCGGCGGCCGCCGCCCGGCGGGGGCGGTCGGCCAGTTCGTAGGCGGGGCCGGCGCAGTGGAGCACCACGTCGCAGCCCTGGGCGAACCGTTCGAGGCTCGCGTCGGACCGTGCGTCGACCTCCCTCGCCTGGGCCTGCCCGCCGAGGGCGGCGGCGCAGCGCGCCGCCGCCTCGGGGTTCCGGCCGCCGATCCGCAGCCGGAACTCCCCCTCGGACGCGAGGGCACGAGCGGCGGCCGCGCCGACCGCCCCGTACCCGCCGAGGATGCCGATCAGGGACGGTTCGCCGCTCACCGGCCGTCCTCCGACAGCAGCGCGCGTGCCACGGCCTGTGCGTTGGGCGGCTGGACGCAGGTGAAGTGGTCACCGGGGACGTCCACGACGTTCAGCCCGTCTCCGCACACCTGCTGCCAGTACTCCGTCATGTCACGGTGCATGCCGGGGAAGATCTCGGCCTCACCCGTCTGGCGGACGAATGTCGCCGGCAGGTCACAGGGCGTCGCCTCGTGCAGGGCGACGGAGACGAGGCTGTGCTTGACGATGCGGTACAGCCGGGACAGCCGCTCCTCGGAGCGGAGTCCGGCGTCCTCCACCGGCATCGACGCGCCGATGGCGCGCAGCCGCTCCTCCTGGGGCCGCTCGGCAAGGGCCCGGAAGGCCCGCAGCGCCTCCCGTCCTGGCCCGGTCAGTGCCGACTCCGGCCGGTCGACGAGGCTGCCCTGCGGCACCGTGTTCGCGAAGTGCTCGGTCGTCGCTCGCACGAGGTCCCGCGTGGTCGACTCGTCCTTGGGGTAGCCGAGTCCGACCAGGTCCGCGCGCATCAGCCGGGCGAAGATGTACTCGGCCAGCAGGTCGTCCTCCACGAGGTACGGCACCCGGTAGCTGCTGATCACCGTGAGGCCGGTCACCTCGGCACCGGCGGCGGTCAGCCGACGGGCGAGTTCGGGCACCAGCAGACCGCCCATGCAGTAGCCGACGAGGTGAACCTTCCCCAGCCCTGCGGCGAGGAGGGCCTCGGCGTGCCGCTCGGCGAGCTTCGCGACCTGGGTGCGCGGATCCGCTTTCAGGAACGTCTCGATGTCGTCGACGACGAGACCTGCCAGGGGCAGCCGGTCTCCCAACTCCCGGATCACTGCGCGGTACGGGACAAGGGTGCCCGTCCCGTCGTGCACCATGACGCGGGTGGCGGTGTCCGGGGCACCGGCGGCGCCGTCGCTGAGCCGGACCAGCGGGGAGACGGCGACCGCCCCTGTGAGGGCGGGGTCGCTTCCGCGGGTGGCGCCGAGGTGCTGGGCGAGCGCCGCCACGGTCGGCCGGTTCATCACCAGGCGCAGCAGGTCGTCCCACTCCAGGTCGGCGGCCTCGGGCAGCCGTTCGCGCATCCTGGTGACGAGCCGGGCCACGAGCAGCGAGTCGCCGCCGAGGTCGAAGAAGTTGGCGTCGCGACCGACGAAGGCGACCGGCAGCACGTCGGTCCAGAGCTCGGCCAGGGTCTGCTCCATGTCGTCGCGCGGCGCGTCGCCGCCCTCGTCGACCCGCCCCTGCGCCGCGGACGCGGTCCACGCGTCGAGACGGGCGCGGTCGACCTTGCCGTTGCCGGTGAGGGGAATGCCGTCCACGACCTGGAGTTCGGCCGGAATCATGTACGACGGAAGCCGGTCGCGCAGATGGCCGACGAGCGCCTCGGGCCGCAGCCGGGTTCGATCGGCCTTGAAGCGGGACACGAACACGTGCTGGCCGATGCGGGACAGCGGGCTGTGTTCCTCGGGCAGACAGAAGGCGACCTCGGCGCCGGCTTCACCGAGCATCCGCAGCCACTGATCGCGTCCGAAGAACGTCTGCCCCGTCTCCCGGCGCTCATCCTCGAAGCCGTGGAGGCCCGCGTTGAACTCCATGGAGGTCATGACGTGGTACGCGTCGCGGGTCGCCTCGATGAAGACCAGCCAGCCGCCGGGCGCGAGGAGCTCCCGCAGCCGGGTGAGGACGTGCTCGGCGTGCACGGAGTTGTGCAGGACGTTGGCCAGCAGGATCACGTCGAACGAGTTCGGTGCGAGGCCCTGGGCGCGGTAGTCGCGGTTGAGGTCGAACAGCCCGTAGCGAACCCAGGGAAAGTCCTGGAACTTCTCCTGTGCCGCCGTGAGGAAGAAGTGGGACAGGTCGGTGAACAGGTAGTCGACGCCCAGGCCGTCGAGCTCGGGCACCAGGACGGTGCTCGTGCCGCCCACTCCGGCGCCGATCTCCAGGAGCCGGAGCGGCTCGGGGCCGCCGTGCCGCTGGGCGATCTCGCGCAGCGCGGCCACCACGACCGCGTTGTTGTGACGGCTGATCAGGTTGTCGCGGTAGGCCGCCTCGGCGGTCTCCAGGCGGCCCTCGGGGAAGAGCAGCGTCTTGAGGTCGATTTCGTTGCGCACGAGCGGGGCGAGGTGCTGCTCGGAGACCCGGTGGTAGCGGACGAGTTCGGCGCCCCAGCGGATCCGGGGCTCCAGTGCGTCGATCCGGTCCAGGACCGCCTCGTGCTCCCCCGGTGCGTCCTCCCGCAGCTCGCGGTAGCGGCCGGTGTCCGCATCCTGGACCACCCGGCCCTCCTGTTCCAGGGCGGCCAGCCAGCGTCGTACGAGGTAGTGGTTCTCCGGGGCCGCGCCCACGGCCTCGATGACCTCCTCGGCGGTGTGCTCGGCCGTGGCGTCGGGGAAGAGCCCGCAGGACCGGAAGAGGACGGCCATCGACTGGAGGGCGGAGACGTCGAGCAGCTCGACCATCTCGGTCACCTCGCCCGCCTCGACGGCGTGGACGGCTTCGGTGACGCCGGCGGCCGCCTTCTCCCTCAGTGCGGCCGGGAGTTCGGGTGCCTCGGTCCGCACGGGCTCGGCGAAGGCGACGAGCCGGCGCGCGGTGCCCTCGCCCTGGACGGTGGCCGCGGTGGCCTCCACCGCGGGGTGGGCCTGGAGCGCCGCCTCGACCTCGGCGAGCTCGACGCGGTGGCCGTTCAGCTTCACCTGGCGGTCGACGCGGCCCAGGAACTCGATCTCGCCGTCGTCCAGGCGCCGGCCCATGTCGCCCGTGCGGTAGAGCCGTTCGCCGGTGACGGGATGCGTCACGAATCGCTCGGCGGTGCGCTCGGGGTCCCCGAGGTAACCGAGGGCGAGGCCGGCTCCGGCGATGTACAGCTCGCCGGTGACGTGAATCGGGCATTCCCGCAGGAACGTGTCGAGGACGTGGAAGCGCTGGTTGGCCAGGGGCCTTCCGTACGGGATGCTGCGCGCACCGGCGTCCACCGTGGTGACGGGGTGGCAGATCGACCAGATGGCTGCCTCCGTGGCACCGCCGAGGCTCACCACGTTCAGCCCGGGCACCCGGCGCCGGACCGCGTCGGGGAGGGTGACGGGTATCCAGTCGCCCGACAGCATCGCCAGTCGCAGCCGGGAGACGTCCGCACCGGGTTCGGTACGGAGGTACTCCTCCAGCATCTGCATCTGGGCGGGCACGGAGTTCCACACGGTGACGGCGTGGGCGGTGAGCAGCTCCGCCCAGTGCCCGGGATCGCCGCGGCGTGCGGCGTCGGGCAGGACGAGCGCGCCACCGGTCGAGAGGGGACCGAAGATGTCGTACACCGACAGGTCGAAGCCGAGCTGGGCCAGTCCGAGCACACGGTCCTCGGCGGTCACCGAGAACCGGGTGTTGATGTCGTCGATGGTGTTGAGCGCGGCGGCGTGACTGATCATCACGCCCTTGGGGGTGCCGGTGGAGCCCGAGGTGTAGATGACGTACGCGAGGTCGTCGGGCACCGCCCGGTGCCGGGGGGCGGCGTGGTCCCGCGGGTCGACGGGGGCCAGGGTGTCGACGGCGACCGCCCGCATGCCCTCCGGGAGGCCAAGGGCGGGCAGCAGCGCATCCTGGGTGAGCACGAGGTGTGCCTCGGCGTCGGTCAGCACGGCGTTGCGGCGCAGCGCCGGCTGGGTGGTGTCCACGGGAAGGTAGGCGCAGTCGGCGAGCAGCACGCCGAGGACGGCGACGACCTGCTCCCAGCCCTTCTCCATCACGATGCCCACGCGCTGTCCCGGTCGTCCGCCGGCGTCGCGGACGGCCTCGGCCACGGTCCGCGCCCTGCCGAGGAGTTCGGCGTAGCTGAGGCTGCGCGAGGAGGTGATCAGCGCGGCCCGGTCGGGCGTGCGTTCCGCCTGCTCGACGACCGCGGTGTGCAGGAGCTGGTGGCGGTGCGCCGCGGCGGTGGCGTTGACGTCGGCCACCCGCTGCGTCTGCCGGGCGGGGAGAGCGAGCGGGTCGGCCTCCTCCCAGACGGCGGAGGCGTCGACCAGCCGCATCACGAGATCGGAGAACGCGGCGAACATGTCGTCGACCATGCCGTCGGGGAAGACTCCCTCGCGGACGTCCCAGTGAGCGAGGAGACCGCCGCCGTCCTCCATGACCTGGCAGTCGATCCAGACCTGCGGGGTCTGGGTGATGCCGTGGACCAGCTCACCTCCGGGCATCAGCGAGGAGACGGTCTCGGCCCCTGCGGAGCCGCCGCTGACGGTGCTGGTGAAGGTCACCGGCAGCAGGGCCTCGGCGCGCCCGCGGCGGCGGGCCAGCTCCCGCAGCACCTCGACGCCCGAGCAGAGCCGGTGGTCCATGTCCTCCCAGAGGCGGGCCTGTAGGGTCCGCATGCGGTCGGCGACCGTGGTGCCTTCGGTGAGGTCCACGCAGAGCAGGCTCGTGGAGCTGAAGTCGCCGATGACGCGGTCCGTGTCGGGGTGCAGCGGGAGCCGGTTCTGTACGGTGAGGCTGAGGGTGAAGCGGGGGTGGCGGCTCCAGCGGCCGACCGTCTCGGCGAAGGCCTGCAGGAGGACCCCGGAGGCGGTCACGCCGGCTTCGGTGGAGCGCCGGGTCAGGGTCTCCCACTGGGCGGGGGTCAGCCGCAGCCCGTGCCGGGTGAACCTCGACGGGGCGCTGAGCGAGTCGGTGCGCAGCGGCAGGTCGGGCGCGGCCGGCAGGTCGTCGATCCGTGACCACCAGTAGTCGCGGTCCCGCCGGTAGCGGTCGCCCTCGCGGACCCGGCCCGTGGCGAGGACGTAGTCGCGGAACGTGGCGTCCAGCGGCTCGGGCCGGTCCGCGCCCGTACACAGGGCCGCCAGCTCGGCGAGCAGCAGCCGGATGCCGCTGTAGTCGCAGATCAGCAGGTCGACGGCCACGTGCAGGAGCAGGGACTCGTCGGTCTCGGTGACGCGGACGTCGAACAGCGGCCACTGGTCGGTCTGCCGCACCTGGTGCGACATCTCCCCCCGGGTCGCCTCCAGGGCGCGCGTACGCACCTCGTCGGCGGCGCCGCGCAGGTCCTCGTGACGGACGTCGTAGTGCGGGACGTCCGGGAGAACACGCTGGTATCCCTCGGCGGAGACCACGGCGCGCAACATGGGATGACGCCGGATCAGCTCGTTCCATGCCCCCTCGATCCGCGCGGCGCCCCAGTGCGGGAGGGCGATCTCGAGGTAGCCATGGCATGCCACGCCACCGTAGTCGAACGCCTCGCTCCGCCCGAGCAGGTACGCCGCCTGGACGTCGGTGAGCGGGAAGGGCTCGTGGGCCGACGCGGGGTCGGCGACGACGGAGGCCCCGTACTCCTCGGCGCGCAGCAGGGCAAGGACGGCGTCGCGGTGGGCTCGAAGCGTCTCCAGCCGCTCCGGTGTCATCACGCCTTGGGGCGCGCGATAGCGGAGCTTCCCCTCCTCCTCGTACATCGCCACTCCGGCCGCGTTCAGTTCGGCCACGAACTCCCCGACATTCATGACGGTTGCCCTTCTTTGCCCTTGTGCGCACACCCTGAATCAGCCACGCGAGGAATGACAGCCTGTTGCATCGGCACTGGCGAAGTTCTGGATGTTTCCCCGACCCTCCGCGGGCGCAGGCCAGAGGGTCACCACGGCGCGGCAGTCGGCGGCCACCGTCAGCAGGGCGAAGCCGGCTGCGCGATCGCCATGACCAGGAACGGCAGCGACTCGGCCCGGTGGTACGTGCGCGGGGTGAGGAAGAAATCCACGACGAGCGGCGCCGCGTACGACGTCTTCGCCTAGACCCGGGGGCGGGCTCAAGCCGTTCGTTTGCGGGATGTCGTCTTCTTCGGAGCTGGTTTCTTCGCCGTGGACTTGGTTGCTGACTTTTTCGCCGCTGCCGTCTTCTTGGCGGCTGCCGTTTTCTTGGCCGTGGGGGCGGGCTTTGTCTTTCGGGGCAGGGGTTTGATCTCGGCTTCGGCGCCGGATGGCGACTCGCGGGACTCGCGGGCCGCGCGCACGCTGCTCTCCAGGGCCGCCATCAGGTCCAGCACCTTGCCCCCGGCGGCCGGCGCGGGGGCCTCCGGTGGTGCCTCGCCGGAAGCCTTCGCGGCGATGACCTCCTCCAGCGCGGCCCGGTACTCGTCGTGCAGATCCTCCAGGTCGACCTCGCCGAGGGTGTCCATCAGGGCGTCCGCGAGGTCGAGTTCCTTGTCCCGTACGGTGACGTTCGTGTCGGGGGCGACGCCTTCGGGGGCGCGGACCTCGTCCGGCCAGAGCAGGCCGTGCATGGCGATGGCGTCGCCGACCACCCGCAGCATGCCGAGGCGTTCGCGGCCGCGCAGCGCGTACTTCGCGATGGCCACCTTGTTGTTGCGCTTCAGGGCCTCGCGGAGCAGGACGTACGGCTTCGCGGCGGGCACACCGCCGGCGGCCAGGTAGTACGCCGCGTCCATCTGGAGCGGGTCGATCCGGTCGCCCGGGACGAAGGCCACGATCTCGATCGTGCGGGCCGTGGGGATGGGCAGGTGGGCCAGGTCATCGTCCGTGATCGGGATGATCGTGCCGTCCGCGTCCTCGTACCCCTTGCCGATCTCCGACTGGCCGACCTCGCGGTCCTCCAGTTCGCACACCTTGCGGTAGCGGATGCGGCCGTTGTCCTCGGTGTGGATCTGGCGGAAGGAGATCGAGTGGCTCTCCGTGGCGTTCACCAGCTTGATCGGGATGCTGACGAGACCGAAGGAGATGGCGCCGTTCCATATGGATCGCACGTGCCGCACCCTTCCCTTTGTCGATTCCGCTGTCGATGTCCCTGCCGAGGCCCCTGCCGATTCCGTTACCGATTCCATCGATTTCACCGGCTTGTCTGGGATTGTCATCGTATGACGCCTATGACAGAGGTGGAGGGGCGGCGGGTCGCGCTCAGCAACCTGGAGAAGGTGCTGTATCCGGAGACCGGCTTCACCAAGGCGGAGCTGGTGCACTACTACGCGACCAGCGCCGATGTACTGCTGCCGCATCTGCGCGACCGGGCCGTGTCCTTCCTGCGCTACCCGGACGGCCCGGAGGGGCAGGTCTTCTTCACCAAGAACGTGCCGCCGGGTACGCCCGAGTGGGTCACCACCGCCGAGGTACCGCGGTCCTCCGCGGACAGTCCGGCTCGGATGGTCGTCGTACAGGATCTGCCGAGCCTCGTCTGGGCGGCGAATCTCGTCACCGAGTTCCATACGCATCAGTGGCTCGTGCGGGACCCGGACGAGGCCGACCGGCTGGTTTTCGATCTCGATCCGGGGGCGCCCGCGCACATCGTGCACTGCTGCGAGGTGGCCCTGTGGCTGCGCGAGCGGCTCGCGGCGGACGGCATCGAGGCGTACCCGAAGACGGCCGGGTCGAAGGGGCTGCATCTGCTGGCGGCGGTGCGCGGAGGTTCACCCGAACGGGCTAGTGAGTACGCGAAGGCACTCGCCGTGGAGGCTGAGCGCGCCATGCCGCGGCTGGTGGTGCACCGGATGACGAAGAGCCTCCGGCCGGGGAAGGTGTTCGTCGACTGGAGCCAGAACGCGGCCCGCAAGACCACCGCCACGCCGTACACGCTGCGCGCCCGCCGGGTGCCGCTGGTGTCCGCGCCGGTGACCTGGGAGGAGGTGGCGGAGTGCGGTAGCCCGGCCCAGCTGGAGTTCCTGGCCGACGACATCGCTCCGCGGGTTCAGCGGTACGGGGACCTGCTGGCCGGGTTGCTGGATCCGGGGTCGGCCGCCGCGTTGCCCTGAGCTGCCGCTTCCTTGCCCTGAGTTGTCGTTGCCGTCGCCGTTGCCCGGCCGGGGCCGAAACCCGCCCCGCCCCTCCCCCGGACCTACACCCTCTCCCACAGGTTCCGGTCCCGCGCCATCGCGTGCAGCGCCTCCACGTCCCCCGGCTTCAGCACCCCGCCCAGCCGGGCCAGCCCCGTCAGCTCGGTGTCCTGGAGGATCCGTACCGTGCGCGGCTGGGCGGTCATGGTCAGCTCGGCCGGGCCGGCCAGAGCCAGCACCGGGCGTACCTCGGCGGTCAGGGCGTAGGAGGCCCGGTCGGCGAGGGCGCGCTGCCGGCGCAGCAGTGGCTCGGCCTCCCGGCGGCCTACGGCGACCATCGGGTCGGCGACCAGGACCCGGGTCTTGCGGGCGTACAGGGCGTGCAGGGCGAAGAGGCCGCCTGGGCCGAGCAGCAGATGGTGGATGCGGTCGCCGCCGGGCAGGCCTATGGAGTGCAAGGTGTGCCAGCCGGCGCCCTCCAGGGCGTCCAGGGCCGCGCCGACGGTCTCCTCGGCGGCCAGGGCGCGGCGGCGCGGGTCGGGGCGCAGCCGGTGGGCGGGGCCCGGGTCGCGGTCGAGGGCGATGAGGAGGGCCTCGCCGGGGCGGTTGGGTGCCAGGTCGTCGTCCGGGTGCAGGGTCAGCCGGGCGAGTTCCGCGGGGGTCGGAACCGGGGGCGGGCCCACGGTCACCGGGCCGGTCAGGAACGGTTCCAGCGCTTGGAGTACGTCGTCTCTGCTGTCCTCGCCGAGCAGGTTGACCCGGCCTGTCTCACGGTCGTACCAGGCGACATTGGATCCGTCCGGGCGGCAGACGTACAGCCGTTCCCGGCCGTGCCGATTGGCCGGCACCACGCGCAGTGCGCTCATGCGCCATCACCCCTCGACCATGGGAACAGGCCCGGGCTCCCGGGGCAAGACCGGTTACCGTGGAGGTCGGCTCCGCGAGGGGGAGTTGGTGAGGCGCTGTCGCGGGTCCGCGGAACGCGGTCCGACGGCCCGGCGTACCGGCCCCGGAGAGCCCGTGGAGACGGCCGCGTGGCACCCGCCGCCCGGTGCCGACCGCTGGACGAACTCGCCGAACCGCCGAGTAGCCTCTCCCGAAGGTGCACCCTCACGGGTGCAAAAAGGACGTACATACGAAATTCTTCGTCTACGAATAAGGTGTACGGGGCCCCACCGACCCCGACGCCCCAGGAGAACCGTGCCAGCCCGCCGTCCCGTGCGCACCGCCCTCGCCGTGGCCGCCGTCGCCCTGCTGTCGGCGGCAGCCGTGGCCTGCGGGGATGCCGGCGGGCTGCGGGGCGCGGGTGCGACCGCCCCCGCCGTCAGCCCGGCCAAGCTCTGGCCCGACCTGCGTCCGGCGTCCAGCCCCGCCTACCCCTACGCGGTGGCGACCAGAGAGGTCGTCAAGGGGATCACGGTCCCCGGCGACGACATCCACAAGGTGGACCCGGTGGACGTGGTCGAGGCCGAGATCAAGGCGCATCCGGACGACTACGGCTCGAAGGGGGCGTACCACGCGACCGTGGACCGGCTGAAGGACTGCCGGCCCGGCGGCGACGAGGCCCGCTGCCCGCTGCTGACGCCGTACTACCGGGATCTCACGGGCGACGGCCGGGACGACATGACGCTCGGCTTCCGGCTCTACCCGACCAACCAGACGGCCGTACGGGTCTACACCGTCGAGAAGCACAAGCTGGTGCAGGTGCTGGCCGACAACGACGCGATCATCGGCGTGGAGCTGGCCGGCCGGGCGCTGATCGAGCGCTCGCCGGCCGATATCTCCGGCTACGAGTACCGCACCACCTGGGTGTGGGACCCGGGGCAGCGCGCGATGGTGTTCTCGCGCGACGAGTATCTGCACACCGGTAAGGGCCGGCGCACCGAGAAGCCCTCGCCGTCCGTCACGCCGTCTCCCTCGCCGTCCGTCGCACCGTCCACCACGCCGTCCGTCACGCCGTCCGCCGCCGCCTCCGCGAGCGCGCGATGAGGCTCGCGCTCCCCCGCTGGGCGGGACCGCTCGCCGTGAAGGCGGCCGCGTTCATCACGGTGATGTGCTGTGCGCTGGCCGCGCTGCTCGGCGTCCTGGTGCATGTCTCGGTGACCAACCAGACCGTCGGCCAGGCCCGCGATCTGGCGCTGTCCCGCCTCGTGGACGCCACCCAGGACTACGAGGCCGGGGACACGCTGATGCCGAGTGCCGGGGTGGACCCCTCGGGGCTGCCCGCGCCGCTGCGGGCGCTGGCGGCGGCCGGTAAGCGCGGCACGATGGTCTCCTCGTACCAGGGGCGGCCGACGATGTGGGCGGCGGGTCCGGTGGCCGGGCACCGGGCGCTGGCCGTGGCGGTCGACTACTCGCAGCAGGCCCGCACCATCGCCGGGCTCGACAAATCGATTCTTTGGTCGTCGGGGCTCGCGATCGGGGCGACGGTGCTGGTCGGCGTGTTCGGGGTGACCCGGGTGACCCGGCGGCTGCACGGCACCGCGCGGGTGGCCCGGCGGATCAGCGGCGGCGACCTGGACGCGCGCGTCGACGACCCCCGTACGAAGGACGCGTCCCGTCCGCAGGACGAGGTGGCCGCGGTGGCGGCGGCCCTGGACACCATGGCGTCGACCCTGCAGAGCAAGCTGCTGAGCGAGCAGCGGTTCACCGCGGACGTGGCGCACGAGCTGCGCACCCCGCTGACCGGGCTGCACGCGGCGGCGGAGCTGCTGCCGCCGGGCCGGCCGACGGAGCTGGTGCGGGACCGGGTGGCGGCCCTGCGCACCCTCACCGAGGACCTGCTGGAGATCTCCCGGCTGGACACCGGGCGGGAGAAGCCGGCCGTGGACACCGAGGAGCTGGGGGCGCTGGCCCGGCGGGTGGTACGGGCCTCGGGCACCGACACAGAGGTGCGCGTCCTCACCGACGCGCGGGTGGAGACCGACCGGCGGCGGCTGGAGCGGGTGCTGGGGAATCTGGTGGCCAACGCGCACAAGCACGGGGGGCCACCGGTGGTGGTGACCGTGAACGGGGCCGTGGTGACCGTGCGGGATCACGGGGGCGGGTATCCGGAGTATCTGGTGGCCCATGGGCCGCAGCGGTTCCGTACGGAGGGCGGGGCCACCGGGCACGGGCTGGGGCTGACCATCGCGCTGGGGCAGGCGGAGGTCCTGGGGGCCAAGCTGTTCTTCGCCAACGCGATCGATGGGGGCGCGGTCGCCACGCTGGTCCTGCCCGTGGTGGAGAGGCGGTAGAGGGCTCGGGGCCGCCCCGCCCCGCGCCACGCTGGCGCCAGGGCCTGCACACAAGACGGCCTATTTGGGTAGGTTCCGGGCATGACCAAGGCCGGAACCACCGTGGCGGCGGCACACGCTCGCGCACCCGTCGTACGCCTCCCCCGGCGCCGTGGCATCGAACTCGCCCTGATCGTGCTGGCCGTGCTGCTGTCCGTGTACGGCTACTGCGCGGTGGGGATCGCACGGACCGGCACGGTCCCGCCCGGTGCCGCCGGTTACGGCGCCGGGCTCGGCGTGCTGGCCCTGTTGGCGCATGTCGTGGTGCGCATCCGGGCGCCGTACGCCGATCCGCTGTTCCTGCCGATCGCCGTGCTGCTCAACGGGCTCGGGCTGGTCCTGATCTACCGGCTGGACCTGGAGACCCCGCACAACCAGGCGGCCCCGGCCCAGCTGGTGTGGTCCACGCTCGGGTTCGGGCTGTTCATCGCCGTGGTGCTGGTGCTGCGCGACCACCGGGTGCTGCAGCGGTACTCGTATGTGTGGGTGGCCTCCGCGCTCGGGCTGCTCGCGCTGCCGATCCTGTTCCCGGCGGTCAACGGCGCCCGTATCTGGCTGCGGCTCGCCGGATTCTCCATCCAGCCGGGCGAGTTCGCGAAGGTGCTGCTCGCGGTGTTCTTCGCCGCCTATCTGGCCGCCAACCGCAACGCGCTGGCGTACACGGGCCGCCGGCTGTGGCTGCTGCAGTTCCCGACCGGGCGGGTGCTCGGCCCGATCGTCACGATCTGGCTGCTGAGCGTCGGGGTGCTGGTCCTGGAGCGGGACCTCGGCACCTCGCTGCTGTTCTTCGGGCTGTTCGTGGTGCTGCTGTACGTCGCCACGGGGCGGACGGGCTGGATCGCGGTGGGGCTGGTGCTCGCCGTGCTGGGGGCCGTCGCCGTGGGCCGGTTCGAGCCGCATGTGAACCAGCGGATCGAGGACTGGCTGCACCCCTTCCGCACCATCGAGGCCGGACAGGGGCCCAACCAGCTCTCGCAGTCGCTGTTCGCCTTCGCGGCGGGCGGAGTGCTCGGCACCGGTCTCGGGCTCGGGCACTCCATCCTCATCGGCTTCGCCGCCAAGTCGGACTTCATCCTGGCCACGGCCGGCGAGGAACTGGGGCTCACCGGGCTCGCGGCGATCTTCCTGCTGTACGCCCTGCTGGTGGAGCGCGGCTATCGGGCGGGCCGCGCCCTGCGGGAGCCCTTCGGCCGGCTGCTCGCGGTCGGGCTCGCCTCGCTCCTGGCGCTGCAGGTGTTCGTGATCGCGGGCGGGGTCACCGGGCTGATCCCGCTGACCGGCATGGCGATGCCGTTCCTCGCCCAGGGCGGCTCCTCGGTGGTCACCAACTGGGTGATCGTGGCGCTGCTGATCCGGGTGAGCGACTCGGCGCGCAGCCAGTACGACGGACAGGAGGCGGCGTGAGCGACTACGGGGGCGGGCGGCCGATGGCCCGCTACATCCGGCACGCCTGTGCGTTCTGCGCGCTGCTGCTGGCGGCGCTGCTGGTCAACGCGGCCCGGGTGCAGGTGGTGCAGTCGGGGGTGTACGACGACAGTCCGGCCAACCGGCGCGGCGCGATCGCCCGGTACGGCCAGCCGCGGGGCGACATCCTGGTCGGCGACCAGCCGGTCACCGGCTCCGTGGACACCGGCGAGCAGCTGCGCTTCGAACGCAGCTACAAGGACGGCCCGTTGTACGCCCCGGTCACCGGCTTCGCCTCGCAGTCGTACGGCACGACGTTCCTGGAGCACGCCGGGGACGGGGTGCTCTCCGGCACGGATCCGATGCTCTCGCCGCTGCCGCTGTGGAGCGGCGTGACGCGCGGCCGCGGCCGGGTCGGGAACGTCGTCACGACACTGAACCCGGGCGCGCAGCAGGCCGCGTACCGGGGGCTGGCCGGGCGCAAGGGCGCGGTGGCCGCGATCGAGCCGGCGACGGGGCGCATCCTGGCGCTGGTGTCGAGTCCGTCGTACGACCCCGGGCAGCTGTCCGGCAACGGCGAGGCGGTGGCCTCGGCGTGGGCGCGGCTCAACCACGACCCGGAGAAGCCGATGCTCAACCGGGCGGTACGGCAGACCTATCCGCCGGGGTCGACGTTCAAGGTGGTCACCGCGGCGGCGGCGCTGGACGCGGGCGTGATCACCGACCTGGACGCGCCCACCGACTCACCCGACCCCTACCGGCTGCCCGGGACCACGACCCGGCTCACCAACGAGGGCGACGGCTGCGGCGACGCCTCGCTGCGGTCGGCGTTCGAGTGGTCCTGCAACACCGTGTTCGCCAAGCTCGGCGTGGACGTCGGGGCGAAGGACATGACCGCCACGGCGGCCGCGTTCGGGTTCAACGACGCCGGGCTGCGCATCCCCTTCTCGGTCGCGCCCAGCACCTTCGACACCCACGTGGACCGGGCGCAGCTGGCGCTGTCGTCGATCGGGCAGTACAACACGCGGGCCACACCCCTGCAGATGGCGATGGTGTCGGCGGCCGTGGCCAACGGCGGTCAGCTGCGCACGCCGTATCTGGTGGAGCGGACGACCCGGACGAGCGGTGTGACGCTCGCCGGGAGCGGGGCGCATCCGCTGCGGCAGGTGATGAGCCCCTCGACGGCCGCACGGCTGAAGGAGCTGATGACGGACGTGGTCCGGGAGGGCACCGGCCGGCGTGCGGCCATCCGCGGCGCCCTCGTCGGCGGCAAGACCGGAACCGCGCAGCACGGGGTCGGCAACTCCGGTGCGCCGTACGCCTGGTTCGTCTCCTGGGCGCAGCCCGACGACCAGCCGCAGTCGCAGGTGGCGGTCGCGGTGGTGGTGGAGGACGCCTCGGCGAACCGGGGCGAGATCAGCGGCGGCGGGGTCGCGGCGCCGATCGCGCAGGGGGTGATGCGGGCGGTTCTCGGCCTGTGAGACGGGGGGTGCCGACGCCGGCCGCGCCGACCTACCGTTCGGTCATGACGGATACCGCAGCGGCGTACGATCTCGCCGAGGTCAATATCGCCCGCCTCAAGTTCCCTTTGGATTCACCCCAGTTGAAGGACTTCGTCGACGCGCTCGACCCGGTCAACGCGACGGCGGACGCCGCGGACGGCTTCGTCTGGCGGCTGCGGAGCGACACCGGAAACGCCACCGACATCCCCGTGTTCGGCGACGAGTGGCTCATCATCAACATGTCGACATGGCGGGACGCGAACGCGCTCACGGCGTTCATGTACCAGGGGCAGCACCGGGAGTTGCTGGCCCGGCGCAGGGACTGGTTCGAGAAGCTCGAGGAGGCGGTGACCACGCTGTGGTGGGTGCCGGCCGGCCACCGCCCGACCGTGGCCGAGGCGGAGGACCGGCTGCTGCACCTGAGGGCGCACGGCGCGACACCGTACGCCTTCACGCTGCGGACGACGTTCCCGGCGCCCCAGTCGTCCAAGGACGCGGCCGGGGTCAGCCGATCGGCTTGACCGCCTCGGACCGGATCTCAAGGGTGTTCTTCGCGAGCGCCCCCAGGTCGACGTCCGACGGGTTCTGTGACGCGAGCGGCGTGTTCACGGTGGCGACCGTGGCGCCCGTGTTGCCGTCGGCCCAGGCGCACATGGGCACGGTGATCTTCGTGCCCATCTGCTCCTGGGTGATCACCTCGCAGGTGATCGTCACACCGCTCAGGCCGAAGTCCTTCGCGGGGACGGCGACCGTGGCGCCCGCGCCCCCGGCGGCACCCTTCATCATGTTCTTGCGGGCCGCGTCGCCGTTCTTGAACCGGCCGTACATGCCCGACACCACCAGGGTGCCCTTGGTCGCGTCGCCGCCCACGTCGTAGGAGCCGACCACGCCGTGGATGTCCTTGGCGTCCCAGGCCCCGTCGGCCTCGTCCTCGATCTTCTTGCCCTCGGTGCCGGAGAGGTCCTGGGCGAGCCGGTACTTCCCGGCGAGCAGGGTCTGGGGCAGGGTCAGCTTGTTCTTCGCCTCGGGGAAGCCGCTGCCGGCCGCCATCCCGATCAGCAGGACGAGCGCCACGACGACCGCCGCGACGGCGCCGCCCACGATCCCGAGGATCAGCCCGACCCGCCGCCTCTTCGGCAGCGGGGCCATGGGCGGCGCACCCCAGGGGTACGGCTGCCGGCCGTAGGGCTGCTGGGGCGGGTACGGCTGCGGCGGGTACGGGGAGCCGTACGGGCCGGGGGCGGCCTGCGAAGGCTGCTGGCCGTACGGGCCGGGGGCCGCCTGCGGAGGCTGCTGGCCGTACGGGTACGGCGGCTGCTGGGGGCCGTTGGGATACGGCTGCTGCGGGGGCGGAGGCATGGACACGCCCGGAGGCTACTGCACCCGGGTGACCGGCCTGTTACTGCACCCGGGTGAACGCCCGACCACGACCTCGGTCCTCCACCGCCTCCCCCTCCCCCTCCGCCTCAGCTCTCCGCCGCCCCCGACTCGATCGCCTCCCGCACCTCCGCGATGCGGTCCCGTTCCTCGGCGGCGAAGCGCTGTGCGTCCAACTGCTCGGCCAGTTCCTCGTCCTGGGCCATGAGCAGGTCCAGGTTGGAGTCGCCCATCTCGAAGACACCCATGTCGACATAGGCCTCCTGGAGCCGTTTGCCCCACAGGCCTATGTCCTTGACGCAGGGCACGATCCGGCTGAACAGCAGCCGGCGGAACAGCTGGAGGAACTCGGAGCGCTCGCTCAGGGCCTCCGCCTCGGCCTTGGGTATGCCGAAGTTCTCCAGGACCTCGACGCCCCGCAGCCGGTCGCGCATCAGATAGCAGCCCTCGATGACGAACTCCTCGCGCTCGCGCAGTTCGGCGTCGGTGAGCTGCTTGTAGTAGTCGCGCAGCGCCAGCCGGCCGAAGGCCACGTGCCGGGCCTCGTCCTGCATGACGTAGGTGAGGATCTGCTGGGGCAGCGGCTTGTTGGTGGTGTCCCGGATCATTCCGAAGGCGGCCAGCGCGAGCCCCTCGATGAGGACCTGCATGCCCAGGTAGGGCATGTCCCAGCGGCTGTCGCGGAGCGTGTCGCCGAGAAGGGACTGCAGATTGTCGTTGATCGGGTAGACGAGGCCGACCTTCTCGTGCAGGAACCGGCCGTAGATCTCGGCGTGCCGGGCCTCGTCCATGGTCTGGGTCGCGGAGTAGAACTTGGCGTCCAGGTCGGGCACCGACTCCACGATCCGCGCCGCGCAGATCATCGCGCCCTGCTCGCCGTGCAGGAACTGGCTGAACTGCCAGGAGGCGTAGTGCAGGCGCAGTTCGCCCTTGTCCTTCTCCGTCATCTTGTCCCAGTACCTGGTGCCGTACAGGGACATGGCCTCGTCGGGCGTGCCGAGCGCGTCGTACGGGTCGACCTCAAGGTCCCAGTCGATGCGCTGCTGCCCGTCCCACTGCTTGTCCTTGCCCTTCTGGTACAGGGCGAGCAGGCGTTCGCGGCCGTGGTCGTACTCCCAGCTGAAGCGGGCGGCGCCGCTCGCGGGCACCTGCCAGGGGGAGTCACCGGGGTCTTTGGCGTACAGGTCTTGGGTCGGCATACCTCGCAGGCTCACACGTAGACGCGTAGTCAACAAGTCATGCGCAAGGGATTGACGCCCTTGCTGACAAGCAGTCTCATAAGAGGGAGGACGATGTACCCCGGGTAACGAGGTGAGGGAGCCATGACGACCCTGACGGAAGCGGACGCGCTGGACGGTCTGCGCGACGCGCTCGGCCTGCTCAAGGACCGGGAGCAGGTGGCCGAACGGCTGCTCGCCTCCTCCGCCAAGCACTCCTTCGACCCCGATCAGGAGCTGGACTGGGACGCGCCCTTCGAGGAGGGCAAGTGGTTCTGGCCGCCGGAGCTGGTGTCGCTGTACGACACGCCGATGTGGAAGCGGATGAGCGAGGAGCAGCGGATCCTGCTCTCCCAGCACGAGGCGGCGGCGCTGGCCTCGCTGGGCATCTGGTTCGAGATCATCCTGATGCAGCTGCTGGTGCGGCACATCTACGACAAGGCGGCCACGAGCGCGCACGTCCGCTACGCCCTCACCGAGATCGAGGACGAGTGCCGGCACTCGAAGATGTTCGCCCGGCTGATCTCGCACGGCGGCACGCCCTGGTACCCGGTCAGCAAGGCCCACCTGAACCTCGGCCGCGTGTTCAAGACCATTTCCACCACGCCCGGCTCCTTCACCGCCACCCTCCTCGGCGAGGAGGTCCTGGACTGGATGCAACGGCTGACGTTCCCGGACGAGCGGGTGCAGCCGCTGATCCGTGGCGTCACACGCATCCACGTGGTCGAGGAGGCCCGCCATGTCCGGTACGCCCGTGAGGAGCTGCGGCGCCAGATGATGACGGCGCCGAAGTGGTCGCGGGAGTTCACCCGGGTCACGTCGGGTGAGTTCGCCCGGATCTTCTCGGTGGCCTTCGTGAATCCCGAGGTCTACACCAACGTCGGCCTCGACAAGCGGGAGGCCATGGCCCAGGTGAAGGCGAGCGCCCACCACCGGGAGGTCATGCAGACGGGTGCGAAGCGACTCACCGACTTCCTGGACGACATCGGGGTGCTGCGGGGTGCGGGCAGGCGGCTGTGGAGGTCGTCCGGCCTGTTGGCATAGCGGGAGTGTGCCGGCCCAAGGGGCGCGGGGAACTGCGCGAGCGACCCACGATCACCCGCAGCCGCCGACGTCCCCGCACCCCTACGGCGATTAGGCTGACGGCCATGACCCCGTCCGCCACCCCCGCCTACCGTCGCCTGAGCGTCGAGGAGCGACGAAGTCAGCTCCTCGAGGCCGCCCTGAAACTCTTCGCGCACCGGGCACCGGAAGACGTGTCGCTGGACGACGTGGCGGAGGCGGCCGGAGTCTCGCGCCCCCTGGTGTACCGGTACTTCCCGGGCGGCAAACAGCAGCTGTACGAGGCCGCGCTGCGCTCCGCCGCCGAGGAGCTGCAGCACTGCTTCGACGAGCCCCGCCAGGGCCCCCTGCTGTCCCGCCTCTCCCGCGCCCTGGACCGCTATCTGAGCTTCGTCGACGAGCACGACACCGGCTTCAGCGCGCTGCTGCAGGGCGGCAGCGTGGTGGAGACCTCGCGGACCACGGCCATCGTGGACGGGGTCCGCCGGGCCGCCGCCGAGCACATCTACCGCCACCTCGGCGTCGCCGACCCCGGCGCACGGCTGCGCATGACCGTACGGACCTGGATCACGGCCGTCGAGGCGGCCTCCCTGATCTGGCTGGACGAGGACAAGCAGCCCCCGGTCGAGGAGCTGCGCGACTGGCTGGTCGAACAGTTCGTGGCCGTACTCACCGTCACCGCGAGCCGGGACCCGCAGACGGCCGCCGTCATCGGCGCGCTCGCCGAGGATGGCCGAGACTGAAGCGGTGAAGAGTCAGGACACCCCCTTCGAGGGCGGCCCCATGGACGGGCGCGTGCTGCCCGTCATGCTCGGGCCCACCGGGCACCCTCCGAAGACGTACCGCATTCCCGTCCCGGACCCGGACGGCGGCCCGGCCACGATGCTCGTCTACCGCCGCGTGCCGCGCGGGCACAGCAGGCGGCTGGGTCTGATCCAGGGGTGGAAGTACCAGTACGACCCGGACGACACCTCCGGCGGACGGCTCCGGTGGCCCTGGTCGAAGCCCGCCACCCCACCAGCCGCTCCGCCGTCCGGCAAGCCGGACGAGGCAAACGGGTGACAGGTGTACGCCAGGCGCGCGCCTCGCACGTACTACATCTGATTATCGCGGTGCGATAGGAGGCGAACAGCCGCCCTCCTCCCTGCACCCGAGGTGATGACGTGTCAGGAACGCTTCCGCGCCTGGCCTGTACGGCCGCGCTGGCGGCCCAGGCCGTCCTCGCGCCCGTACCCGCCGCAGCCGCACCGCGCCCGCAGCGGTCCGTGTCCCAGTTGCTGACAGATCTTCAGCAGCTGTACCGGCAGGCCGAACAGGCCACCGAGACCTACAACGCCACCGCGGAGAGACTGCGGCGGCAGCGCGCCGAGGTGAACCGGCTCGACGGCGAACTGGTCCGCGCCCGGCTCGCCCTGCAGGACAGCCGGGCCGACGCCGGCCGGCTGGCCCGCCGCCAGTACCAGAGCGGCGACGCCGACGGCCTCGGCCCGTACGTCCGGGTGCTCCTCGCCCCCGACCCGCAGCACGCGCTGGACGAGGGGCATGTCATCGGTGAACTGGCGCGCGAGCAGGCCCGGACGGTGAGCCGGCTGACCGCCGCTGAGCAGCGGAAGGATGCCCTGGCCCGGGCCGCCCGCACGGCTCTGGACACCCAGCTGACCCTCGCCGACCAGCAGAAGAGGCAGCGCGACGATGTCCGGACCAGGCTGGCCGCCGTGGAACGCCTGCTGGCCTCTCTCACCCCGGCCCAGCTGGCCGCGATTTCCGCCATGGAGCAGCAGGGTGTCGCCGCGGCCCAGCAGCAGCTCGCCGCCTCGGGGGTCCTGCCCACGGAACACACCGCCTCCGCCGAGGGCGGCCGCGCGGTCCGCTACGCCATGGACCAGCTCGGCAAGCCGTACGCTTGGGGCGCCGAGGGCCCGGGCGCGTACGACTGCTCGGGCCTCACCTCACAGGCCTGGGAGCACGCGGGCACCCCCATCCCCCGCACCAGCCAGGAACAGTGGCAACTGCTGCGAAGAATCCCTCTCGGCCGGCTGCGGCCCGGTGACCTCGTCATCTACTTCCCCGAGGCCACGCATGTGGCGATGTACGTGGGGGGCGGCGAGGTCGTGCAGGCGCCGAGAACGGGCGAGACGGTGAAGGTCTCCCCGCTGGCGTCCTATCCGGTACTCGGCGCGGTACGCCCGGATCAGGCCCCGGAGACCGAGGCCAGGTAGGCGCCGGTCTTCTCGGGGTCGTAGAAGAAGTTCTCGAAGTCGGCCGGGTCGTTGAACGCGTTGGCGAACCGGTCGGCCACCGGCTGGAGCTGGCCGGCCGCGCCGATGAGGTTCAGGATGTGCTCCGGCGGCGGCGCCAGCATCGCGTTGGTCCACTTGGTGACGTGCTGAGCCGTCGCCCAGTACCGGTCGAACGTCGCCTGCATCCAGGCCTCGTCGAACTCCTGGTCCCCGTGTTCGAGGATCGAGGCGAGGTAGGCGGCGGCGCACTTGGACGCCGAGTTGGAGCCCTGGCCGGTGATCGGGTCGTTGGCCACGACGACGTCGGCGACACCCAGGACCAGACCGCCGCCGGGGAGGCGGCCGATGGGGTTGCGGACCGTCGGCGCGTAGCGGCCCGCCAACGTGCCACCGGCATCGGTCAGTTCGGCCTTCGTCGCCCGCGCGTACTCCCAGGGCGTGAACTTCTCCATGAGTTCCAGGGTCAGGGAGAGGTGCTCCGCCGGGTCCTTGACGCCGTTGAAGACATCGAGGGGGCCGCCGGGTATGCCTTCCCAGAAGAGGATGTCCGCGCGGCCTGAGGTGGTGAACGTCGGCATGATGAACAGCTCGCCGACACCGGGGACCAGGTTGCAGCGGACCGCGTCGAACTCGGGGTGCTCGGGGCGCGGGCCGAGCCCGTGGACGTACGCCACCGCGAGGGCGCGCTGCGGCTCGCTGTACGGGGAGCGCGAGGCGTCACGGCCGAACATCTGGACCAGCTCGCCCTTGCCGGCCGAGACCAGGACGAGGTCGTAGGTGCGGGAGAAGTAGTCGAGGTCGCCGACCGCCGCGCCGTGGATGACCAGCTGGCCGCCGCGCTGGGCGAAGGTCTCCATCCAGCCGGCCATCTTCACCCGCTGGTCGACCGACTGCGCGTACCCGTCCAGCGCGCCCACCCAGTCGATCGCCCGCTGGGTGGGGCCCGGGTCGTGCGAGCCGGGGGCCGCGACCGAGACGCCGAGTCCCTCGATCTTCGGGGCCTGGGACTCCCAGAAGTTCAGCTGGAGGTCGCGCTCGTGCTGCAGCGCCGTGTGGAACATGCACTGCGTCGACATGACCCGGCCGGTGCGGATCTCGTCCGCGGTCCGGTTCGACATCAGGGTGACCTCGTAGCCGTGCGACTGCAGGCCGAGGGCGAGCTGGAGGCCGGACTGGCCGGCTCCGACGACGAGTATCTTCCGCATGCGGGTGGGGACTCCTAACGGGTACTGCTCGGGGACTACTCGGGGGTTTCGTCCAGCGCGTGGCCGACCAGGGCCAGCAGTGTCTCGATGACCGAAATACGACGCCGCGCATCCATGATCATGACAGGGACGTGCGCGGGGATCGTCAGCGCCTCCCGTACGTCCTCCGGCTCGAACAGCTCGCTGCCGTCGAAATGGTTGACCGCGACGACGTACGGCAGCCCGCAGCTCTCGAAGTAGTCCAGCGCGGGGAAGCAGTCCTTCAGACGGCGGGTGTCGGCCATCACGACCGCACCGATCGCGCCACGCACCAGGTCGTCCCACATGAACCAGAACCGCTGCTGGCCCGGCGTGCCGAACAGATAGAGCACCAGGTCGTCGTCGAGCGTGATACGGCCGAAGTCCATGGCCACGGTGGTGGTGAGCTTGCCCGGCGTGGAGGTGAGGTCGTCGGTCTCCTCGCTCGCCTCGGTCATCAGCGCCTCGGTCTGCAGGGGCGTGATCTCCGAGACGGAGCTGACGAGGGTTGTCTTGCCGACACCGAAGCCTCCCGCCACGACTATCTTCGTCGCGATGGGGGCGCGGGTGCGGTCCGTCTGCCAGGACCTCAGGTCCTCGTCGGGCTCGGTCAATCCGGCGACGCGAGGGGTGCCTCCGACGGCGGAGGCGGCGGCGTCAGAGACGGCGGAGTCCACTCAGCACCCTTTCCAGCAGCGCGCGGTCCGGGCGGCCGGTGCCGTGACCGGTGCCGGTGCCGTACACACGGATCTTTCCCTGGTCCGCGAGGTCGCTCAGGAGCACGCGGACCACGCCGAGCGGCATCTTCAGCAGCGCGGCGATCTCGGCCACCGTGCGCATACGGCGGCACAGTTCGACTATGGCCCGCATCTCCGGCATGACACGGCCCTGTGAACCCGTGAGGGAACCATTCATCAGTTCCTTGCGCTCTTCCGGGGCTTCGAGCGCCGCCACGAACGTCTCCACGAGGAGGACGTGGCCGAAGCGGGTACGGCCGCCCGTGAGCGAGTAGGGGCGGACGCGGGCGGGTTTGCGGTCGCCGCCGCGCACGGGGAGTTTCTCGGGCGTGCCGCTCATCGGGTGCTCCCCGTCGACCGCGGTTCCTGGGACTCCAGTGATTTCCGGAGCTCGCTGCGGAGTTCGGGGGTCAGTACGTGGCCGGCGCGGCCGACGAACAGCGCCATGTGGTACGCCACCACGCTCATGTCGCACTCGGCGGAACCGTGCACGCCGAGCAGCGAACCGTCACTGATCGACATCACGAACAGGCTGCCCTCCTCCATCGCGATCATCGTGTGCTTGACCCCGCCGAACTCCATCAGCCGGGCGGCGCCGACGGTAAGGCTGCCGATGCCGGAGACGATGGTGGCGAGGTCTGCGGAGGAGCCCCTCGGACCCTTCGCCGGGCGCCTTTCGCGGGATTCCGCAGTGCGGGCGGGGTCGGAGGAGAGCAGGAGCAGGCCGTCGGAGGAGACCACGGCGACGGACTGGATGCCGGGGACTTCCTCGACCAGGTTGGTCAGCAGCCAGTGCAGGTTGCGGGCCTCACTGCTCAGTCCGAAGGTACTGGGCGCGGTCAACTGCTTGCCTCCTCGACGGTGCCCCCCGTAGCTGGTGTCCTGAACTCGCCGGTCTGTTCGGCGATCTCCGCCTCGACGTCGTGGTAGCCGGCCTGAGCGCCGCGGCGGAAGCCGCCGAGTCTCCTGCGGAGGGCTTCGGCGTCGACAGTGCCGGTCCGCTGGCGCGGAGCCTGCTCTGGTGCGGTGATCTTGGGTGTGCGCTTGGGGAGGCCCTTGGCCGTGACCGCCTCGGCTTCGCCTTCGTCGGGGAATTCGCTCCCACGCGCACCACCCGTACCACTTTCGTCGCCGGGTGCGGGTGGCCCCTGTGGGGCGTCCCCGCCATCGGCGGCCGCCGGGTCCATGGGTGCCGAGCCCGCTCGGTCGGCCGTGGGACCTGCCATGCCGGCCGTCAGATCTGTCCTACCGGCCCCGGCCCTGGGATCCGCCATGTCGGCGCCGGCCGTCGGATCCGTCTCGCCGGCCATGGGATCCGGCCTGGAGTCCGCCGTGATGTCCGGGAGCAGGAGCTCCATCGTCGACTCGGCAAACGTTTCCGGCGGAGCCTTCGGGCGGGTTTCCGTGTCCTGGGTGACCGGGGCGGCCTGTTCGTGGACCGCGTGCTCCGACGGGACGTCGGCAGCATGACCCGTCGGGACCGTCGGCTCTGCGGGCTCCGTGGGCTCTGCCGGGCCTTCGGGGGCGTCGGCGGCGTCCCGGACCGCGCGTTCCGCCAACGCGACCAACAGGTCCGTGTCCTTGGTGCGGCCGTGCAGGACGTTGGAGTTGACCTCGGCGTCGGCACCCGGGAGGGAGAAGGCGGCCGTGGAGCTCATGGAGGTGGTCTGCGGGGGCAGCGCGGCCGGCGGGGCCTCGGCCAGGAGGGTGGCCGGCAGGACGACGACCGCGGCGATGCCGCCCTGCTTCTGCTCGCGCAGCTGAACGCGGACACCGTGGCGGTGGGCGAGCCGGGCGACGACGTACAGGCCGAGGCCGAGGCCGTCCGCGGCCTCCTGGTCGTACGGCGACTCGGGGTCGAAGTCGGCGAGGCGGGTGTTGAGGCGCTCCAGCCGGTCGGTCGCCATGCCGATGCCCTCGTCCTGGACGGACAGCATCACCTCGCCGCTCTCCAGCAGCCAGCCGGAGACCTCCACCGGCAGCTCCGGCGGGGAGAACGAGGTGGCGTTCTCCATCAGTTCGGCCAGCAGGTGGGAGAGGTCGTCGGCGGCGAAGCCCGCCACGTGGGCGTGCGGCGGGAGCGCGGCGATGCGGACGCGTTCGTAGCGCTCGATCTCGCTGACGCCCGCCCGGACCACGTCGACCAGCGGAACGGAGCCGTGGTGCTGCTGGACGTGCTCGGCGCCGGCCAGCACCAGCAGGTTCTCGCTGTGCCGGCGCATGACCGTGGCGAAGTGGTCCAGCTTGAAGAGGGTGGCGAGACGGTCGGGGTCGTGTTCGCGTTCCTCCAGGCCCTCGATCACCGCGAGCTGGCGTTCGACCAGGCCGAGGGTGCGCAGCGAGAGGTTCACGAACGTGTTGCCGATGCTGGTGCGCAGCCGCTCCAGCTGCTCGGCGGCCTGGCTCAGCTCGGCTTGCAGGGCCTCACGGGCGTCGGCCATCTTCTGGCGCTGGCCGACCAGGTGCTTGCGGTCGGTCTCCAGGGTGGTGACCCGCTCGTGCGCGGTGACGGTCTGCTCGCGCAGGGCGACGGCGTGTGCGTGCAGGGCGTTGACCGAGCGGACGACCTGGGCGAACTCGTCGTTGCGGCCGGTGAAGGCGATCGGCTCCTGGGCGGCCGGGTCCGCGGACTCCGCCAGGCGGGCCGAGCCGCGCCGCAGGACGGACAGCGGGCGGGTCAGCGTGCGGGCCATGGCCGTGGCGAGGCCGACGGCCACCAGCATCAGGGCGCCGAGCACGGCGATGCGGATCTCCAGGGCCGTGACGTCGTCGTCCCGGAGTTTCGCCAGGTCCTTGGTGCGGTGGTCGTAGAGGGCCGATTCGGCGCCGCGCATCAGGTCGACGCGGGCGGACAGGGCCGCGTCCAGCTTCTTGGTGCTGGTGGTCAGCTCGCTGTCGGCCAGCGTCGGCTGGTCGGTGAGCGTGGCCAGGTACTTGTCCGCCGAGTTGACGTCGGAGCCGGTGACCGTGGAGTCGTAGGCGTCGACGGCCGTCTTGGGGGCGGTGGCACGGAAGTCGGCGAGGGCCGCGTCGGCGCGCAGCCGGGCCTGCTGGGCGGCGGCGGTCAGTTCGTCGCGCTGTTTCGCATCGGCCGCGGAGGCGGTGGAGGTCGTGCTGGGCAGGCCGGTGACGGGGTTGATCACCGTCCGTGAGACGGACGGCACGTTCAGCGCGGCCAGCAGCAGACCGCGGGCGGCGGCGGACTGCTGGACGGCGGAGTCGAGTTCGGCGAGCGCGTGGGCGCCGGACCCGGCCCGCGGGGGTGTCTGGTCGGCCAGCTGCTCGGCGAGCCGGTGCAGTTCGGTGATGGCCGCCGAGTAGGCCCGGTGGGCCTGGAGGGCGCTGCTCTTGCCGGTGAGGGCGTCGTGCCGGACGGCGGCGATGCCGTCGAGCTCGCCTCGCAGGTCCGCCGGGGTGTCGCTCTCGGCGCGCAGGTCCTCGACCTGCCGGTCGACCCGAGCGCTGCGGTCCTCGGAGGGGGCCTTCGCCTGGGGCCGCCCTGCCGCGATGTAGGAGGTGACCTCGTCACGCTCGTCGGCCAGGGAGTGCGCGAGGGCGAGGGCGTCCTCGGTGCGGCCGGACAGCGTCACCAGGTCCTGGGAGTCGCTGACGTCCTGGGAGGCGGAGAGCAGGGAGGGCGCACCGGCTCCCGCGACGGCGGCGGCCACCACGGCGACGGCGACGATCAGCCGCGTGCGCACATGGACGGGGCGGCCGGTGCCCACGGGGTTGTGCTGGACGGTCCCTTCGGGGGCCGTCTGCCTGCCTGTGCGCCGAGGCCGCTTCATCTGCACCGGTGCTCGCATTCCTGAACTCGTCTACCCAAGGACCCGGGTGGCGCCCCGTCAGCCCTGTGCCAAGTGGTGCCTACATCCGGTTCGTACGGTTCCCGACCCTCCCAGCGCCGGTGGGCAGTGGTCGTTCATCACCTGACCCGCCACCCGAAGGAGTGAACATCGGAGGAGAGTTGGCGGGCAAGTTCCCGTGGAGCGGGCGCGTCTCATGCGCGGCACGCCGGTTGGACGCGCGCGGCAGGCTTTGGCAGTATTCGCCACCACGCCTGGCCGGAGCGGCGCATTCCCTCCCAAAACAGGCGCCTGACCTGCGAGGTCGCATCAATTCGAAGGCGGTTGCCAGCCTTTGGCGAGTTCTGTGAAGGGCTCGTGCAGACTGGCCGGATGCGAACTGATCTCGTTTCGGAACCCGGCGACGCGAACCGCCCCAACGAGGACTTCGCCGGTGTCGGACTACCCGCCTCCGGACAGGGAGGTTGCGTGATCGTCCTGGACGGAGTGACTCCACCGAAGGGTGAGACGGGGTGTCTGCATTCGGTCCCCTGGTTCACCACACGGCTCGGTGGCGCGCTGACCGAACTGACCGTTTCGAGCAGAGATCTGACGCTCCCGGAGATCCTGGCGCGGGCGATCGGCCGCACCGCCGGGGCCCATGCGCAAACCTGTGAACTTTCTCACCCGCGAACTCCTCAGGCGACTGTCGCCCTGGCCCGCTGGTCCGCCGAAGCGGTCGAGTACCTGGTGCTGTCCGACTCCGCGCTGCTGCTGCAGGGTGCAGACGGGACGGTGACCCCGGTCCTGGACGACCGGCTGGACCGGCTGCCGCGCTCCGCGCTCGCCACCGAGGCACAGGTGGACGCCACACTGCGCAACAAGGAGGGCGGTTTCTTCACGGCCGCCGCCGATCCCTCGGTGGCCGCCCGCGCGGTAGCCGGCACCGTGCCCCGCCGTGAGGTGCGTGCCCTGGCCGCGCTGACGGACGGTGCGGCCCGCTGGACGGAGAAGTTCCACGAGGGCGACTGGCGGGCCCTGTTCGAGATGGTCGCGAAGGACGGCGCCCGGTCGCTGGTGGACCGGGTGCGGGAGCTGGAGACTGCGGACCGGGAGGAGCGTGCGTTCCTGCGGCGGAGCAAGACGCACGACGACGCGACGGTGGTGTACGTGGAGCTGTGAGCGCTCGTCCGGCTCCGCCCTACTTCTCCATGACGCCGTTCAACTGATTCAGCAGCCGGGCCAGTTCCGCGACCTCCCTGCGGTCCCAGTGGGCGAGCTGGCTGACGTAGCGGGCGCGGCGCGCCTCGCGGACCTTGCCGACCCGGCCGCGTCCCTCGTCGGTCAGGGTGACGAGCCAGGCGCGACCGTCGGCGGGGTCGGGTTCGCGGGCGATCAGGCCCAGTTCCTCCAGGGCCCGCAGCTGGCGGGACATGGTGGCCTTGCCGACGCCGATGTAGCCGGCGAGTTCCGTGGCCCGCTGGCCGCCGCACTCGTCCAGCCGGATGAGCAGGCCGTACGCGGAGGACTCCAGGTCGGGATGGACCTCGCGGGCCATCTCGCCCTGGTTGGCCCGGGCTCGCCGCAGCAGCACGGTCAACTCCCGCTCCAGTGCCAGGAATTCCTGGTCTGCACCACTGGGCGTCACCTGGTGGGCGCCGCTGTGTGCGTCGCCGTTTCCGTCCTCGTGCACGTCAGCACCCCTGCTCGGTTTCGCGGTCCTGAAAGTTTCTGCCAAAAGTCGTCATTGCCGCAGCTCTGTAAGTATTTCGCAGGCGTAGACCAACGACAGCGCCCGGACCCCCTTCCCACGCCGTCATCTACGTGCGTAGCTTCTTTATCAGGCCATAACTGGCATGCCCACGCCAGTACGGCATCGGTACACGGTCACTGCCACGTTCCCCCTCCCTCCACCCCACTCCCCGGAGGCACGTCATGTCCGTGCACAGACCCGGCTCCGGCCGTCCCGTCCGACCGCGCCCGCTCGCCGTCCTCGTCACGGCCCTCCTCGCGGCGCTCTCCCTCACCCTTCCTCTCACCTCTGCCCACGCCGCGACCACGCCCAGGCGCGGCTCCGCCTACATGGGCATGGGCGTCCCCGCGCACGACGGGCGGCACGGAGCCCCCACCTCCGCCGGCGTCACCCAGACCGAGGGCGTGGACGTCTCCGCCTACCAGGGCAACGTCGCCTGGTCGACCCTGTGGAGCAGCGGGGTGCGCTGGGCCTACACCAAGGCGACGGAGGGCACGTACTACACGAACCCGTACTTCGCGCAGCAGTACAACGGCTCGTACAACGTGGGCATGATCCGCGGCTCCTACCACTTCGCGACCCCGGACACCACCAGCGGCGCCACCCAGGCGAGCTATTTCGTCAGCCACGGCGGTGGCTGGTCCAAGGACGGCAAGACCCTCCCCGGCGCGCTCGACATCGAGTGGAACCCGTACGGCGCTGCCTGCTACGGCAGGACCGCGAGCGAGATGGTCAGCTGGATCGCCGACTTCATCACCACGTACAAGTCCCTGACCAGCCGGTACCCCGTGATCTACACGGCGACCAGCTGGTGGACCCAGTGCACCGGCGACTACGGCGGTTTCGCGGCCAACAACCCGCTGTGGATCGCCCGGTACGCCTCGGACCCGGGGACGCTGCCGGCCGGCTGGTCGTACTACACGATGTGGCAGTACACCTCCTCCGGCCCGACGGTCGGCGACCACGACAAGTTCAACGGCGCCCTGGACCGGGTGCAGGCACTGGCGAACGGCTAGCACCGGCTGGGGGCGCGCCGTGGCCGTTTCCATGGTGACTGCGTTGGTGCTCCGCGCGGCTCGGGATCATGCTGGTCAGTAGAGCATGCCGAGCAAGGGCGAGATGATCGGCGATGGAGCGACAGTCGACATACACGGCCACGGCCACCATCGATGAGCACGGCATCCTCACGAGCTGGAGCGAAGGCGCGGAGCGGCTGCTCGGCTACGACTCCCCGGCCGTCGTCGGTCGGCCGGCCACCGCGCTGCTCGCCGCCGACGGCTCGACGGCCCGGCGGATCCTCGCCGGGCGCGAGCGCTGGAACGGCACCGTCCCGCTGCGGCACCGCGACGGCCGGCTGCTGGAGCTGGGCGTGCTCGCGCACCGCCGGATCTCGGCCGCCGGCGTCACCGACTGGCTCGTGGTGAGCGCCGTGACGGCCCGGCCCGGGCCGCCCCGCGGCGAACCGCTGGAGGAGTGGACCTTCCTGCAGTCCCCCTTCCCCCTGGCGATCTTCGACGCCGACCTGCGGCTCGTGCGCGCCAACCGCCGCATGGAGCACGCCCTCGCCCTGCCCGAGGCCGCCATGCGCGGACTGCGGCTGCCGCACATCCTCCCCGGTGCCGCGAGCGAGGAGGCCGACCGGTCGATGCGCCAGGCGCTGGAGTCCGGCCGGCCGCAGGAAACCCAGGCCCGGCTCGGCCCGGAGTTCGGCCGTACCACCATGTTCAGCCCGCTGAAGGACGCCGGCGGCCGGGTGCGCGCCGTCTGTCTGTCCACGGAGGTGCCCGCCCCGGACTCCGCCGGCCGGCCGCGCCCGCCGGGCGAGAGCGGCTCGCGTGTCGGCTCGGCGGCGGACCAGGCCCGCGCCGCGCAGGAACTGGGCGAGGTCACCGTCCCCCGGCTCGCCGACGTCATGGCGGTCGACCTGCTCGACTCCCCGCGCGACGCGGACGAGGACCCCGCCCCC
>NZ_CM002285.1:3082850-3093970 GCF_000497445.1 Streptomyces roseochromogenus subsp. oscitans DS 12.976
GAGTGGGCGGCGGCGGACCCTGGCGCGGCCTGGCTGCGCGCCTCCGGGGCGCGCGCGCTGCTGGCGGTGCCGCTGCTCGTCCAGGGCAGCACGCTCGGCGTGGCGCTCTTCGGCCGGCGCCCAGGGCGGGGGCCGTTCGGCCCGGAGGAGCTGCGGCTGGCGCAGGAGTTCACAGCCAGGGCGGCCGCCGGCATCCGGCAGGCCCGGTCCTACACACGCGCCCGCACCACCACCATGGCGCTGCAGCACAGCCTGCTCCCGCACACGCTGCCCGAGCAGGCGGCCCTGGAGATCGCCACCCGCTATCTGCCCGCCGCGACCCGGGCCGGGGTGGGCGGCGACTGGTTCGACGTGATCCCGCTGTCCGGGGCGCGGGTGGCACTCGTCGTGGGCGATGTGGTGGGCCACGGCATCCGCGCCTCGGCCACCATGGGCCGGCTGCGCACCGCCGTACGCACCCTCGCCGATGTCGATCTGCCGGCCGACGAACTCCTCACGCACCTCGACGACCTGGTCCTCCGGCTCGCCGCCGACGAGGGCAGCGCGGACCCGGCCGCCGAGACCGCCGGCGGCATCGGCACCACCTGTCTGTACGCGGTCTACGACCCGGTCTCGCGCCGCTGCACCCTGGCCCGGGCCGGGCATCCGCCGCCCGCCGTGGTCAGCCCGGACGGCGCCGTGCGCTTCCTGGACGTGCCCGCGGGGCCGCCGCTCGGGCTCGGCGGGCTGCCGTTCGAGGCCATCGAGACCGATCTGCCCGAGGGCAGCCTGCTCGTGCTCTACACCAACGGGCTGTTCGAGGCCCGCGAGCACGACATCGACGAGGCGCTGGACAAGATGTTCGCCGCGCTCGGCCGGCCCGCGAAGTCGCTGGACGCGCTCTGCGACCATGTGCTCACCGCGCTGCTGAGCCACCGCCCGGACGACGACATCGCCCTGCTCGTCGCCCGCACCCGGGTCCTGCACGAGGACCGGGTCGCCGCCTGGGAGCTGCGGAACGACCCCACGGACGTCTCCCGCGCCCGCCACCTGGTCCACGACCAGCTGACCACGTGGGACCTGGAGGAAGCCGCCTTCCCCACCGAGCTGATGGTCAGCGAGCTGGTCACCAACGCCATGCGCTACGGCCGCCCGCCCATCCAGCTCCGGCTGATCCACCGGGACGCGACCCTGATCTGCGAGGTGTACGACTCCAGCGGCACCACCCCGCACATGCGGCGCGCCCGTATCTTCGACGAGGGCGGCCGGGGCCTGCTGCTGGTCGCCCAGCTGGCCGACCGCTGGGGCACCCGGCACGACCGGGTCGGCAAGACGGTGTGGGCGGAGCAGTCGCTCTCCGGGGCGTCCGGGTGAGTCAGCCACTGCCGCCGTTGCCCCCACGGCCACCCTGACCGCTGGTCTCGCAGCCGACACCGAGGCAGATCCCGCCGTTGCCGCCCCGACCGCCGTTGCCGCCGTCGCCCGTGCCCGCCGCGTCGCCGCCGTTCCCGCCGGCGCCGCCGTTGACGCTGCCCGAGCAGACGCCGACGCAGATTCCGCCGTTGCCGCCCCTGGTGCCGTCCTGCCCCGATGCGCCGTCGGTGCCGGCGCCGCCGTTGGCGCTGCCGTTGCAGAGCCCGGCGCAGATGCCGCCGTCGTGTCCGCTGGTGCCGTTGACGGTGCCGTCGCAGTTGCCCGCGCAGATCGAGTCGCCGACGCGGACGCTGCCGTTGCCCAGCTGGACGCTGCTGAGGCGGGGAGGGCCGCTGCCCGAGCCGCTGCCGGCGGGGCCGGTGTCGGCCATCGCGGCCGGTGCCATCGCGCCCCCGGCGATCACGAAGGTGGAGACCGCGAGCCCGAGACCGAATTTCCAGGAGTGCCTGCGCATGGGATTTACCTTCTCTGAATTTCTCACGGAGATTCCGGACTTCTCACTGAGATTCCGGCTGCAGAAATGCGAGCCAGTCGCCGTTCAGGAGCTGACGCTCCCAGTTGCTGATTTCCTGCTCCGAGATCTTGTACTTCTTGGCCGCGTCGGCCTGGGTGACCCGGCCCGTCAGCACGGTCAGCGCGATCCGCGCCTTGTCCAGCTGGGAGAGGTCCGACTTCGATTTGTCGGGCAGGTCCTGCAGGCCGTTGAACACGGAGCAGCCCGGCTTGCCGGGCTGGCCGGGCTCACCCGGCTGTCCGGGCGCGCCGCCCTTGCCGCCTTCGCCGCCTTCGCCGCAGTGCGACGACTGCTGCGCCAGAGCCGAGTAGCCGGTGGCGGCCGGGGCCGCGTGGGTGACTGCCTGGGCGCCGCACGCGGTGACGGTGACGAGAGCCGCGGAGGCCGCCGCGAGGAGGAAGGGACGCTGCCAGAGGTGTGTGGACATCGAGGGCTCCGATTGCCATCAGAAGGAAGTGAAGAGGGGAAGTGAGGGGTTTCGGGTGCGGGCGCTGTGGCCCGGTCAGGGGGTGGAGGCCTGGGCGGCCTCCACCCGGTTGGCGCTCAGCGGAGACGGGCTCGGCAGAGACGGTCAGAAGAGGCTGATGCCACCGGCACCACCGGACCCGCCGGCGCCGCCGAAGAGGCCGCCGAAGCCGCCCTTTCCGCCCTTGCCGCCGTTGCCGCCCTGGAAGATGCTGTTGCCGCCCTTCCCGCCGTTGCCGCCCTGGCCACCGACGAGGACGCCGTCGCCGCCGCCACCGCCGGAGCCGCCGCCACCGCCGGAGAAGATGCCGAAGCCACCGGCACCGCCGTCGCCGCCCTTACCGCCGATGACGCCTTCACCGCCGCCACCACCGCCACCGCCGCCACCACCGGCCAGGACCCCGTCGCCGCCCTTACCGCCGGCGCCGCCGTCACCACCGGTGCCGAGGACGCTGCCGCCACCGGATCCACCGGCGCCACCGCCGCCGCCGACCAGCCCGGAGCCGCCGTCACCACCGGCGCCACCGGCTCCGCCGCCATGGACGAAGGCCACGGTCGACGTGGGCATCGGGGCCGCCATCGCGGCGGACACGGGGAGGAGGACACCTCCGGTGACCAGCGCGGCGGAGGCGACGACGGTCGCCAGCCGGAGACCTCGGCGCTTCGGACGGATTTCGTCGTGGGTCTGCACATTACGAGTCATGAGTCTTCTCCCATGGATGTGAGGAAATCTGAATGCGAGGAATTCCGGAGAGAATTTCCACCCTCCGTGCCGCCTCATTTCCTTTCCGGTGCTTTCCGGTGAGGCCGCACTTCAAGTAGGCCCGAAGCGGAAATCCGGGTCATGTTCCGAGGACTCGGGACTTGACGGCACCACGGGAGTCGGGTAAGGCCCGCATAAGGGCTCAGATGAGGAACGGCCGCGCCCAGGAAGGCGGCTCAGGCGGCGGAACCCGGTCCACCGCGGTCGGCGTACGGCGGCGGGGGACGGGCTCGGCGACCGCGTCGCGCAGGGCCGCGACGAACTCCAGACAGGAGTCGTAGCGGTCGTCCGGGGCCTTCGCCAGGGCACGCCGGAGAACCGCGTCGGCGGCCGCCGGGATGTCCGGCCGCTCCTCGCTGAGGGCGGGCGGCGGGTCGTACTGGTGGGCCCAGAGCAGTTCGAGCTGGTCCTCCCGCCGGAAGGGCGGGGCACCCGTGAGCATCTCGTGCACGACGCAGGCCAGGCTGTACAGATCGGCCCGGCCGTCCACCGGGCGCCCGGCGATCCGCTCGGGCGCCACATAGTCGAGGGTGCCGACGAACTCGCCCGCGGTGGTGAACCCGGTGAGCGACAGCGACTTCTTCGCCAGCCCGAAGTCGGTGAGATAGACGTGCTCGGGGTGGTCGCTGTCGACGACCTTGGCGACCAGGACGTTGCCGGGTTTGACGTCCCGGTGCACCAGCTCGCGCGCGTGGGCCGCGTCCAGGGCGGAGGCCAGCTGGGCCGCCATGCGCAGCGCGACCGCCACCGGCAGCCGGCCCTCCTGGTCGATCAGGGCGCGCAGATCCTGCCCGGAGACGTAGCACATGGCGATGTAGAGGAGCCCGTCGAACTCGCCGGCCTCGAAGACGGGGACGATGTTGGGATGGTCGATGGCGGCCGCCACCCGTGACTCCTGGGTGAAACGACGACGGAAGGCGTCGTTGCGGGTGTACTGCGGGGCGAGCAGCTTGAGCGCGACCGTCCGGCCGAGGCGCAGATCCTTGGCCTGGTAGACGACGGCCATGCCACCTCGGCCGAGTTCGCGTTCCACCCGGTAGCCCGCGATCTCGGCCCCGATCAGGCCGGAGGGGCTCTTGGGGGGCCAACTCACGCCTGAATTCTACCGAGCTATACCGATATGAGAGTCCGGTGAGGGCGTACGGCGGAGGCCCGGGCCTCCCTCACGGGCCCCGGGCCTCCGTCTATCCGGCCGCGTCCGTCACGCCGCGACCGGAATCTCAGGCGCCGCCCCGTTCGCCGCGGGGGTGAGCGCCAGCTCCAGGACCTGGCGGACGTCGGTCACGGTGTGGACGTCGAGCTTGTCCAGCACCTCGGCCGGGACGTCGTCCAGGTCGGGTTCGTTACGCTTGGGGATGATCACGGTGGTCACCCCGGCGCGCTGGGCGGCGAGCAGCTTCTGCTTCACGCCGCCGATGGGCAGCACCCGGCCGGTCAGCGAGACCTCGCCGGTCATCGCCACATCCGTGCGCACCAGACGCCCGGAGAGCAGCGACGCGAGCGCCGTGGTCATCGTGATGCCGGCGCTGGGGCCGTCCTTCGGGACCGCGCCCGCCGGGAAGTGGATGTGCACGCCCCGGTCCCTCAAGTCGCCCACCGGCAGCTCCAGTTCGGCGCCGTGGCTGCGCAGGAAGCTCAGCGCGATCTGCGCCGACTCCTTCATCACGTCACCGAGCTGACCGGTGAGGGTCAGACCGGCCGCGCCCGTCTCCGGGTCGGCGAGGGACGCCTCGACGAAGAGGACGTCGCCGCCGGCTCCGGTGACCGCGAGACCGGTCGCCACGCCCGGCACCGACGTACGGCGCTCGGCCGGGTCCTGGGCGGACTCGGGCACGTGGTGCGGGCGCCCGATCAGACCGCGCAGGTCCGTGTCCCGGACGGTGAACGGCAGCTCGCGCTCGCCGAGTTCGTGCTGGGCCGCGACCTTGCGGAGCAGGCGTGCGATGGACCGCTCCAGGGTGCGCACGCCCGCCTCGCGGGTGTACTCGCCGGCGAGCTTGCGCAGCGCGCCCTCGTCGATCGTGACCTCGTCCTTGCCGAGTCCGGCCCGCTCCAGCTGACGCGGGAGCAGGTGGTCGCGGGCGATGACGACCTTCTCGTCCTCGGTGTAGCCGTCGAGGCGGACGATCTCCATCCGGTCGGCGAGCGCCTCCGGGATGGCCTCCAGGACGTTGGCGGTGGCCAGGAAGACCACGTCCGACAGGTCGAGTTCGACCTCCAGGTAGTGGTCCCGGAAGGTGTGGTTCTGCGCCGGGTCCAGGACTTCGAGCAGGGCCGCGGCCGGGTCGCCGCGGTAGTCCGAGCCCACCTTGTCGATCTCGTCCAGCAGGACCACCGGGTTCATGGATCCGGCCTCCTTGACGGCCCGCACGATCCGGCCGGGCAGCGCACCGACGTACGTACGGCGGTGGCCGCGGATCTCGGCCTCGTCCCGGACGCCGCCGAGGGCGACGCGGACGAACTTGCGGCCCATCGCGTGCGCGACGGACTCGCCGAGCGACGTCTTGCCGACGCCCGGCGGCCCGACTAGGGCCAGTACGGCGCCGCCGCGCCGGCCGCCGATGACGCCGAGGCCACGGTCGCTGCGGCGCTTGCGCACCGCGAGGTACTCGGTGATGCGCGCCTTCACGTCCTCCAGGCCGGCGTGCTCGGCGTCCAGGATCGCCTTGGCGCCCTGGATGTCGTACACATCCTCCGTCCGTTCCTTCCACGGCATTTCGAGGACGGTGTCCAGCCAGGTGCGGATCCAGGAGCCCTCCGGGGACTGGTCGCTGGACCGCTCCAGCTTGTCGACCTCCTTGAGCGCGGCCTCGCGGACCTTCTCCGGCAGGTCGGCGGCCTCCACGCGGGCGCGGTAGTCGTCGGACTCCTCGCCGTCCTGCTCGCCGTTCAGCTCGCGCAGCTCCTTGCGGACGGCCTCCAGCTGGCGGCGGAGCAGGAACTCGCGCTGCTGCTTGTCGACGCCCTCCTGGACGTCCTTGGCGATGGAGTCGGCCACGTCCTGCTCGGCGAGGTGCTCGCGCAGCTGCCGCGTGGCGAGCTTCAGCCGGGCCACCGGGTCGGCGGTCTCCAGCAGCTCGACCTTCTGTTCGGTGGTGAGGAACGGCGAGTAGCCGGAGTTGTCGGCGAGCGCGGAAACGCCTTCGATGGCCTGGACCCGGTCGACGACCTGCCAGGCGCCGCGCTTCTTCAGCCAGGTGGTGGCGAGCGCCTTGTACTCCTTGACCAGGTCCGCGACCTGACCCGGCAGCGGGTCCGGCACGCTCTCGTCGATACGCGCGCCCTCGACCCACAGGGCGGCGCCGGGACCGGTGGTGCCGGCGCCGATCCGCACGCGGCTCCGGCCGCGGATCAGAGCCCCCGGGTCACCGTCGGCCAGCCGGCCGACCTGCTCGACCGTGCCCAGCACACCGGTCTTCGCGTACGTGCCGTCGACGCGTGGCACCAGCAGCACCCTGGGCTTGCCCGGCTCCGACCGGGCGGCGGCCTGTGCGGCCTCCACCGCGGCCCGTACGTCGGCGTCGCTCAGGTCCAGCGGAACCACCATGCCGGGCAGCACGACCTCGTCGTCGAGCGGCAGCACGGGCAGTACGAGCGTGAACGCCGTGGACTCAGCAGCCATGATCTCCCCTTCGGCAGTCAAGTTGAGCTATGCCGACTCAACCGTGGAGGGGTGGGCTGGTGTTCCCTGGGTTTGTTCGCTGTGAGCGATTCAGCCCGGGCGCTGCCAGCGGCGGACCAGAGGCCAGCCCGCCACACCGATCGTCAGGGCGATGAGGTGGCCCCAGTCCGTCATCGGGTCCGCGAACTCGATCAGGTCGCTCACCAGCAACCAGCCCACCAGGGCGAGGAGGGGCCAGCGGAGCCAGGGGCGCAGCAGGCCGGACAGCGAGCCGATGCTGGCGGCCACGCCGAAGCTGATGCCGTAGTCGAGGCGGTGCAGTGAGGTGGTGGGCAGGTGGCCGAAGAGGACGGCCAGGCCCACGGGAACCTCGGTGGCGAGGGTGGCCAGGACGTGGCCCGCCAGGAAGACACAAGCGGCTCGCGCACCGCCTATGCGCCGCTCCAGCGAGGTGAGCACCAGCACGAACGCGAGCGCGTACGGCGACAGGACACCGCCCGCGATCCACAGCGCGCTCGCCAGCAGCACCACGACGGGCGAGCACACCAGGTGGGCCACGTCCGTGCTGGAGTCCTGGTAGAGGGCCTGGATCAGGCCGGGGTCGGCGACAGCCGCGATCAGGGAGGTGACGGCCAGGATGGCCGTGTAGGCGAAGGTGAACGGGGTGACGGCCGGGGTGGGCAGCAGCCGCCAGATGCGCGGGAACCGTACGGCCGGGCGCGCCTCGATGGCGACGGGGACGACGGCGAGGTCCGCGGCGGGGACGGGAACGGGGGCCGTGGCGTGCCGCTGGCGCGGCATGCCGTCCAGCAGGTCGGCGAGCGCGGGAGCCGGGACGGCGGCGGTGCCGTCGGCCAGGGGCAGGCCCGGCAGGGGTGGCGTCGCGGCCGCCGCTGGGCCCGTCGCGGTCCGTTCCACGTTGCGGAACTCCTTCCGTCGCGCCCAACCCTTCGGGTTCCGGGGGCCGCTGTCTATGACCGACGCCACGCGAGAGCCGATTCACAGCAACCTCTCACGCTCCGTTGACGTCCATGCCCCGCCGAAACTACTCAAACGCATGCTCGATGGTGAATATTGCGTTCGAGCCGCCGTGCCGCCATCCGCAATTCCCATGAACGACAGGACTCGTTCAAGCAGGATGGGGGCATGACTGCCGTGTACGACTCCCCCGTGGTCCTCGACCGGCGCGACGGCCCGTACGGCGAGGTGGTGCTGCGCCGGCATGGAGGACTGTTGCAGATCATTGCCAACGGCTGTTTCCTGATGGACACCTCCGACGGCCGCTCGGAGCGGCTGCTGGTCGACGCCGCGTACGACGCGCTGGACGGGCGGCCGGCACCGAACGTGCTGATCGGCGGGCTGGGCGTGGGATTCTCACTCGCACATGCCGCTGCGGACCCCAGGTGGGGGCGGATCACCGTCGTCGAGCGGGAGCCGGCCGTCGTGGGCTGGCACCGGGACGGGCCGCTGGCCGAGGTGTCCGCAGGGGCGCTAGGCGATCCGCGCACCGAGGTCGTGGAAGGCGATCTCATGGCGTTCGTCCATGAGACATGTGACACGTTCGACGCACTCTGCCTGGACATCGACAACGGCCCGGGCTGGACGGTCACGGACGACAATCACACCCTGTACTCACCGGCCGGACTCGCCGCCTGTTCAAGGGTGTTGAGACCCGGCGGGGTGCTCGCGGTGTGGTCGGCCGAGCCCTCTCCGGAATTTGAAGGAACCTTGCGGAATGCCGGGTTCCGGCAGGTGCGTACCGAAGAGGTGCCCGTTGCCCGGGGCGTTCCGGACGCGGTGCACCTCGGCGTCAGACCTGGATAGCGACAGCACGGTGGATCCCCGTAATGTGCAGTCCTGACGCGGATCATTCAAGCGTCAATCGCAGACATGGGATCACCCCACTGGTTCCGGAAAGCAACAAGCAGGGGCGGGCGATGGAGCAGACACACACCTCCCAGAGCGGCGCGGCGACGACTTCCCCGGGCGCACAGCGCCGGGTACTGGTCGTCGAGGACGATCCCACGATCGTCGACGCCATCGCGGCCCGGCTCCGCGCCGAGGGATTTCTCGTACAGACCGCGATGGACGGCCCGGCCGCCGTCGACACGGCCGAGGCCTGGCAGCCCGATCTGCTGATCCTCGACATCATGCTGCCGGGCTTCGACGGCCTTGAGGTCTGCCGGCGGGTGCAGGCGCAGCGCCCGGTGCCGGTGCTGATGCTGACCGCGCGCGACGACGAGACGGACATGCTGGTCGGTCTCGGGGTCGGCGCGGACGACTACATGACCAAGCCGTTCTCGATGCGGGAGCTGGCCGCGCGGGTGCATGTGCTGCTGCGCCGGGTGGAGCGGGCGGCGCTGGCCGCGGCGACACCACGCTCGGGCATCCTGCGCCTCGGTGAGCTGGAGATCGACCACGCGCAGCGCCGGGTGCGGGTGAAGTCCGAGGACGTCCATCTGACGCCCACCGAGTTCGACCTGCTGGTGTGCCTGGCGAACACCCCGCGCGCGGTGCTCTCCCGGGAGCAGTTGCTGGCCGAGGTGTGGGACTGGGCGGACGCCTCCGGCACCCGTACGGTCGACAGCCACATCAAGGCGCTGCGCCGGAAGATCGGCGCCGAGCGGATCCGCACCGTGCACGGCGTCGGGTACGCCCTGGAGACGCCCACGCCATGAGCAGCGTCGGGCGCCCGGCCGCGCGGAGGAGCCCCGGGGAGGATCCCTGGGGCGGCGTGCGCCCGTTCTCGATCAAAACCAAGCTGGGCGCGCTCGTCGTCATCGCGGTGCTGATCACCACCGGACTGTCGATCGTCGCGGTGCACACCAAGACCGAGCTGCGCTTCATCACCGTCTTCTCGATGATCGCCACGCTGCTGATCACACAGTTCGTGGCGCATTCGCTGACCATGCCGCTGGACGAGATGAACGCGGTGGCGCGGTCGATCTCCCAGGGCGACTACACGCGCCGGGTGAGCGAGGGCCGCCGGGACGAGCTGGGCGACCTGGCCCAGACGATCAACGTCATGGCGGACGAGCTGGAGGCCCAGGACCGCCAGCGAAAAGAGCTGGTCGCGAATGTCTCCCATGAGCTGCGGACGCCCATCGCGGGGCTCCGCGCGGTGCTGGAGAACATCGTCGACGGGGTCACCGAGGCCGACCAGGAGACCATGCGGACGGCCCTGAAGCAGACCGAGCGGCTCGGCCGGCTGGTGGAGACCCTGCTGGACCTGTCCCGGCTCGACAACGGCGTCGTACCGCTGAAGATGCGCCGTTTCGAGGTGTGGCCGTATCTCTCGGGCGTGCTGAAGGAGGCCAACATGGTGGCCTCGGCGCGGGCCGGCATAGCCTCCGGCTCGGGCAGCCACACGCGCACCGACGTCCACCTCCACCTGGACGTCTCCCCGCCGGAGCTGACCGCGCACGCGGATCCCGAGCGGATCCACCAGGTCGTCGCCAATCTGATCGACAACGCGGTCAAGCACAGCCCGCCGCACGGCCGGGTGACGGTGAAGGCGCGGCGCGGGCCGCAGCCGGAGTCGCTGGAGCTGGAGGTCCTGGACGAGGGCCCCGGCATTCCGCGCTCGGAGTGGCACCGGGTGTTCGAGCGGTTCAACCGGGGCGCGGTGACCCGGCCGCACGGTCCGGGCAGCGACGGCGGTACGGGGCTCGGGCTGGCGATCGCCCGCTGGGCGGTGGATCTGCACGGCGGCCGGATCGGTGTGGCCGAATCCGAACGGGGCTGCCGGATCATCGTCACCCTTCCGGGACTGTCTTCCGTTCCAAGTTGACGTAAAGTTCCCACCGGAAGCACAAGATCCACGAGTGTCCGCGCCGTAGCCGTGCAGCTGGACACGTGTGATCAGGGGCAGGCCCGCGCGACCCGCACGAGAGCGGCGCGCCGGGCCGGGACCGGTGCACCCTCTCACCTGCGGAACCACGCTTGTTTCCCGCCATATCAAGCCCTGAAACAAGATTTCCGATGTGACTTACGCGACGATGACCTTGCTCGACCTGACCTTCCCGGCCACAGAGGCGTAGCCTTTATTCCCGCTGTCCATCACCTTGTGAAGCGGAAGAGGGCGGTTGCCGCCGTGTCGCCACAGTCCCCCAGTAACCCGAGCGTCTCCACCGACGACCAAGCCGGGAAGAACCCCGCTGCCGCGTTCGGTCCGAACGAGTGGCTCGTCGACGAGATCTATCAGCAGTACCTCCAGGACCCGAATTCGGTAGACCGCGCCTGGTGGGACTTCTTCGCCGATTACAAGCCGGGTGCTCCTGTCACCCCGGCTGCGGCGGGTACTGCGGCCGCGGGGGCCGCAGCCACCACCACGGCCCCGCAGG
>NZ_CM002285.1:3095068-3102367 GCF_000497445.1 Streptomyces roseochromogenus subsp. oscitans DS 12.976
CTGCGCGGCCCGGCCGCCGCGGTCGCGAAGAACATGAACGCCTCGCTGGAGCTGCCGACGGCCACGTCGGTCCGCGCGGTCCCGGTGAAGCTGCTGTTCGACAACCGCATCGTCATCAACAACCACCTCAAGCGCGCCCGCGGCGGGAAGATCTCCTTCACGCACCTGATCGGGTACGCGATGGTGCAGGCCATCAAGGCCATGCCGGCGATGAACTGGTCGTTCGGCGAGAAGGACGGCAAGCCGACCCTCATCAAGCCGGCGCACGTCAACCTCGGCCTGGCCATCGACCTGGTGAAGCCCAACGGCGACCGCCAGCTCGTCGTGGCCGCCATCAAGAAGGCCGAGACGCTGAACTTCTTCGAGTTCTGGCAGGCCTACGAGGACATCGTCCGCCGCGCCCGTGACGGCAAGCTGACGATGGACGACTTCACCGGTGTCACGGTCTCCCTGACCAACCCGGGCGGCCTCGGCACCGTCCACTCGGTCCCGCGTCTGATGCCCGGCCAGTCGGTCATCATGGGCGTCGGCTCCATGGACTACCCGGCGGAGTTCCAGGGCACCAGCCAGGACACCCTGAACAAGCTCGGCGTCTCGAAGGTCATGACGCTCACGTCGACCTACGACCACCGGGTGATCCAGGGCGCCGCCTCCGGCGAGTTCCTGCGCCAGGTCGCGAACCTGCTCCTGGGCGAGAACGGCTTCTACGACGACATCTTCGAGGCCCTGCGCATCCCCTACGAGCCGGTCCGCTGGCTCAAGGACATCGACGCCAGCCACGACGACGACGTCACCAAGGCCGCCCGCGTCTTCGAGCTGATCCACTCCTACCGGGTCCGCGGCCACGTCATGGCCGACACCGACCCGCTGGAGTACAAGCAGCGCAAGCACCCCGACCTGGACATCACCGAGCACGGGCTCACTCTGTGGGACCTGGAGCGCGAGTTCGCGGTCGGCGGCTTCGCCGGCAAGTCCCTGATGAAGCTGCGCGACATCCTCGGCGTGCTGCGCGACTCGTACTGCCGCACCATCGGCATCGAGTTCATGCACATCCAGGACCCCAAGCAGCGCAAGTGGATCCAGGACCGCGTGGAGCGCCCGCACTCCAAGATGGAGCGCGAGGAGCAGCTGCGGATCCTGCGCCGCCTGAACGCGGCGGAAGCCTTCGAGACCTTCCTGCAGACGAAGTACGTCGGCCAGAAGCGGTTCTCGCTGGAGGGCGGCGAGTCCGTCATCCCGCTGCTGGACGCCGTGATCGACTCCGCGGCCGAGTCCCGCCTGGACGAGGTCGTCATCGGCATGGCCCACCGCGGCCGCCTGAACGTTCTTGCGAACATCGTCGGCAAGTCGTACGCGCAGATCTTCCGCGAGTTCGAGGGCAACCTCGACCCGAAGTCGATGCACGGCTCCGGCGACGTGAAGTACCACCTGGGCGCCCAGGGCACCTTCACGGGCCTGGACGGCGAGCAGATCACCGTCTCGCTGGCCGCCAACCCGTCCCACCTGGAGACGGTCGACCCGGTCATCGAGGGCATCGCCCGCGCCAAGCAGGACATCATCAACAAGGGCGGCACGGACTTCACGGTCCTGCCGGTCGCGCTGCACGGCGACGCGGCCTTCGCGGGCCAGGGCGTGGTGGCCGAGACCCTGAACATGTCGCAGCTGCGCGGCTACCGCACCGGCGGCACGGTCCACATCGTCATCAACAACCAGGTCGGCTTCACCGCGGCCCCCGAGTCCTCGCGTTCCTCCATGTACGCGACGGACGTGGCCCGCATGATCGAGGCCCCGATCTTCCACGTGAACGGCGACGACCCCGAGGCTGTCGTGCGCGTTGCCCGTCTGGCCTTCGAGTTCCGCCAGGCGTTCAACAAGGACGTGGTGATCGACCTCATCTGCTACCGCCGCCGCGGTCACAACGAGTCGGACAACCCGGCCTTCACCCAGCCGCTGATGTACGACCTGATCGACAAGAAGCGCTCGGTTCGCAAGCTGTACACCGAGTCCCTGATCGGTCGCGGCGACATCACCCTGGAAGAGGCCGAGCAGGCCCTGCAGGACTACCAGGGGCAGCTGGAGAAGGTCTTCACGGAGGTCCGCGAGGCCGTCACGTCCCCGCAGGGCACCGGCCCGGTGCCGGACCCGCAGGCGGACTTCCCGGTCGCCGCGAGCACCGCGATCTCCTCGGAGGTCGTCAAGCGCATCGCCGAGTCCCAGGTCAACATCCCGGACACCTTCCACGTGCACCCGCGTCTGCTGCCCCAGCTGCAGCGCCGGGCGACGATGGTCGAGGACGGCACGATCGACTGGGGCATGGGCGAAACGCTCGCTGTGGGCTCCCTGCTCCTTGAGGGCACCCCGGTCCGGCTGTCCGGCCAGGACTCCCAGCGCGGCACCTTCGGCCAGCGCCACGCGGTGCTCATCGACCGCGAGACGGGCGAGGAGTACACCCCGCTGCAGTACCTCGCCGAGGACCAGGCACGCTACAACGTCTACAACTCCCTGCTGTCCGAGTACGCGGTCATGGGCTTCGAGTACGGCTACTCGCTGGCCCGCCCCGACGCGCTCGTGATGTGGGAGGCGCAGTTCGGTGACTTCGTCAACGGCGCGCAGACGGTGGTCGACGAGTACATCTCGGCTGCGGAGCAGAAGTGGGGCCAGACGTCCGGCGTCACCCTCCTCCTCCCCCACGGCTACGAGGGCCAGGGCCCGGACCACTCCTCGGCCCGCGTCGAGCGCTTCCTCCAGCTCTGCGCCCAGAACAACATGACGGTCGCCATGCCGACGCTGCCGTCGAACTACTTCCACCTCCTGCGGTGGCAGGTGCACAACCCGCACCACAAGCCGCTGGTGGTCTTCACCCCGAAGTCGATGCTGCGTCTGAAGGCCGCCGCGTCGAAGACGGAGGAGTTCACCTCGGGTCAGTTCCGTCCCGTCATCGGCGACGCGACGGCGGACCCGGCCGCGGTCCGCAAGGTCGTCTTCGTGGCCGGCAAGCTGTACTACGACCTGGAGGCCGAGCGTCAGAAGCGCGGCGCCACGGACACGGCGATCATCCGCATCGAGCGGCTGTACCCGCTGCCGGGTGCCGAGCTCCAGGCGGAGATCAAGAAGTACCCGAACGCCGAGAAATACCTGTGGGCGCAGGAGGAGCCGGCGAACCAGGGTGCCTGGCCGTTCATCGCGCTCAACCTGATCGACCACCTGGACCTGGCGGTCGGCGCGGACGTCCCGCACGGCGAGCGGCTGCGGCGCATCTCGCGTCCGCACAGCTCGTCCCCGGCCGTCGGCTCCGCCAAGCGGCACCAGGCCGAGCAGGAGCAGCTGGTGCGCGAGGTTTTCGAAGCGTAGGTCTCCGGCGGGCCCGGTGCTGAGTTCTTGCTCGGTACCGGGCCTTTCGCCTACCCAGAGGGGTGGTTTCGGGCATGCGCGAGTGCGGATTCGTTGTGGTTGCTCGCGCCCACGCGGCGGAGCCGCATATCGATACAGCCCCGCGCCCCTGGGGAACTGCCGTGCCGTCGGTCCGTCAGATCGGCTGCGGCTCGAAGTCCCAGTACGGGCGGTGGCGTTCGAGGATGTGGCGGGTGTGGGGGTGGTCGGCGCCGAGGAGTGAGGTGAGGCGGGCCACCGCGTCCTGGTGGAGTGCCTCGGACTCGTCCCGCCTGCCCAGCTCGGCCAGGTCCAGTGCGAGGCCGGCGCGCAGGCTGATGGTGAGCACGTGTGCGTCGCCCAGGACGCGTGCGGAGCGGTCGGCGGCCTCCCGGCCCAGTTCGGCCGCCTCGTCGGTCTCTCCTACGGCGGCCAGCGCGGCGACCTCGTTCTTGGCGCAGCCGATGGCCCACGGGTGGTCCTTGCCGACGGCCCGCCGCATCTGACGAGCGGCCTGCCGGGACAGGTCCAGCGCCACCCGGTGCTCGCCCAGGTCCCGCATGATGGTCGCCACGTTGTCCCGCGCGCCGATCGCGTACGGGTGGCGTTCGCCGAGCTGGGCCGCGTAGTGGGTGGCGGTGGCCTCGGCCAGGTCGCGGGCCTCCTCGGTGCGCTCCAGGTCGCGCAGCATCATCGCGTAGTCGCAGGACACCATCAGCGTCTCCGGGTGCAGCGGCCCGCGCCGGCGGATCAGCTTCTCCCGGACCCCGCGCAGCATGGCGTGCGCGAACTGCAGGTCGCCGACGCGGCGGGCGCACAGGGCGAGGTTGTGCTCGGCGAGCAGGGTCTGGCTGTGGGTGCGGTCCAGTACCTGGCTGTGCACCCGGCAGTTGTGGCCCTGGATGGCCAGCGCCTCCCGGTAGCTGCCGAGCAGCCGCAGCATCCAGGCGGTGTGCAGCGCGGAGTTGAGGGTGAGGGCGTCACGGCCGCCGAGAATGTCCAGCCGGGCCTCGAAGACCTTGCGGTGCAGGGCGAGCGACTCGGCGTAGCGGCCCTGGAGGCCGAGGGCGACGGCGAGGTTGCTGCGGACGGTGAGGGTGCGCGGCACCTGCTCCCCGCCGAGTTCCGCGGCGGCGGCCGTGGCGGCCTCCTCGAACAGGGCGCGGGCCTCGCCGTACCGGCCGAGCGCCATGAGGGTGCCGCCGAGGCCGTCCTTGGCGCGGATGATCTCGATGGGCCGTACGTCGTCAGCGCGTTCCAGGCGCCCGAGCGTCTTCTGGCCGACGGTCTTCGCGTCCTCGTACCGGCCGAGGCGGCGCAGCATGTTGGCGAGCTGGTGGGCGGCGACGAGCACCGAGCGGTCGGTGTCGCCGGAGCTGGCCTCCCAGTGCCTGACGGCGGTACGGCTGAGCCACCAGCCGTCGTGGTACTCGCCGCGCATCCGCAGGTATTCAATGCAGTTCAGGACGAGTTCCCGGGCGTCGTCGTCGGCCGACTCCAGGGCGCCGGACGGTTCCAGGTGCGGGATGAGGGCGGCGTACCGGGCCCAGTTGCCGGCCGAGGAGGAGTCGCGCGGGTCGGCGGATACGAGGACCTTGCGGGCGGCCGCCGCATAGCGCTCGGCGTCGGCAGGTGACTGGATGGAGCGGACGAAGCGGTGGAAGAGGCGGTGCATGCGCAGGGTGCCGACGGTCTGGGTGTCCATCCGCGGGCCGGGTTCGTACTCGATGCGCATGGAAGTGATCTCCGACAGCCGGCGCAGCGCGGTGTTCCAGCTGCTGGGCTCGGTGATCAACTCGGCCAGTTCGGCGGGCAGATCGCCATGCCGGGCCGTCTGCAGCAGCCGTACCGGCACCACGTCGTGCGAGAAGCACACGAGCAGGTTGAGGAGCTGCCAGGCGGACTCGGAGCCCTCGCGCAGGGTGTTGACGAGCTTGGCCCAGGCGACCTCGAAGCTCTCCGGGTACTGGCCGGAGGGCATCACACCGAAGCGGTCCGGGCGGCCGTCGCGAATGTCCCGGATGTAGTCGTCGACCGGCACGGTCGGGCTGATGTCCAGCCAGGCGGCGGTCTGGTCGAGCAGCAGCGGCATGTCCTCCACGGCCTCGGCGAGGCGCGCGGCCTGGGTGTCGCTGAGCCGCTCCGTGCGCCGTGAGACGAAGGCGACGCTCTCGGCGCGCTCGAAGACGGGCACGGCGATGTTCTCGGCGTGGGCGCCCCACTCGCTGCGGTGCGTGGTGATCAGGACGTGCCCGCGCCCCTCGGGCAGCAGGTCGGCCAGCCGCTCCGGGTCCCCGGCGCCGTCCAGGACGAGCAGCCAGGGTCGCTGAGTGCCGTCCAGTGCCCGCCGTACGGCCGTGATGGTGGCCGCGAGATCACCGGCGTCCCGCAGCTCCAGCGCGGGCGCGAGATCGGCGAACTGCTGGCGGGCGGTGACGCGTTGGGATGCGCTGACCCACCACACGATGTCGTACTCGCCGGCGAACCGGTGGACGTACTCCAGCGCCAGCTGTGTCTTCCCGAAGCCGCCCGGGCCGAGCAGCGCCACGGCGGCGCCGTCGGGCCCGGCGGCGGAGAAGGCGCCGTAGACCTTCTCCAGCAGTTCGGTGCGGCCGATGAAACGGCGGTTGCGGCGCGGGACCTGCCACACGTCCGGCGGGTCGTCGGGGAACCGGGGGCCGCGGCGCAGGTCGATCAGGGTGCCCGGGGCCGGGATGCCCGCGCACTCCAGCACGCGGCTGCGCGCGATCTCCGGCCTGAGGCCGCGCAGTTCGACGGGGGCCAGGGCGATGACGGCCTCCGGCATGGGCCGGGCGGTGATACTCACGGCGGCGATCCGGTCCTGGTACGCCGGCAGCACCTGCCGCAGGGCCTCGGCCCAGGCGTCGAACCGCTCGGCGCCGAACCGCTCGTACCAGTCGTCGATCACCAGCAGCACGCGCCCCGGCGCGCTCAGCAGGTCGGCGAACGCCTCGGCGGACGGCGGCCGCCGCAGCGGATTCCACCTGATCAGCGTGGTGCCCCGTCCCGCGGCCCGGATCTGGTGGTCGATCCACTTGGCCCAGGACTCGCTCTGTCCGGCGAACACCACCGTGACGTGTCCGAGTTCCGCCGCCATCTCGCCGTTTCCCCTCGACTGAACCTGGTCACGTGAGTGCACAGGTTATTCAATTGTGCGTCAGATCGGCTTCAGAGGTGTTGGGTTGAGCAAAGGTTCCGGTCAGGACGCCGGTGACGCCGGCCCGGCCGTGTGCTCCAGGCGATGGGCGATGTGCCGGACCAGACGCTCCAGATCGGCACAGTAGACACTCGGATGCCGGAACCCGGTCCCCGGAGCGTACCGGTGCACATAGTTCCCGCCACCGCACACCTTCCCCACGGGGCAGCCCAGACACTCGTCGGCGAGCGCCCGCTCCCCCAGCTGGCGTGCCGCCACACCGGGGTGGCGCAGGGCCTGGTCGAAGGAGTGCCGGTGGACGTTCAGCCCGGTCTCGGAGGCTCCCTCGTACGCCGACCTGAGCGCGTCGACCTGCTCGATGGCACCGTCCGTCTCCACGACGACGGCTGCCACGGGCGACAGTCCAACGGCCTCGGCACGGCTGGGAGCGCCGAGGAGGAGGGCGGCGATCTCCTGGAACAGACGGATGCGGACGGGGGCTTCGGGGCGCTTCATGTCCCACCAGGCGTCGAACACGGCGGTGAGCCAGTCGCCGTAGGGGGTGGGGGCGGGGCGGTGCCTGCCCGGGGGCCGGCCGTATGTGCCCCAGTTGGCGTGCGGGAGGAGGAAGTCGACGCCGGGCGGACGCAGGGGGAGCAGGGAGCGGTAGGTGTCGAGGGGATCGGCGGTCAGGTCGATCGTGCAGAGGATTCCGGCGTACGACTCCGGGCGCTCCGCGAGCCGTAGCGCCGCCGCGCGGGCGGCGGGCCAGG
>NZ_CM002285.1:3103186-3162378 GCF_000497445.1 Streptomyces roseochromogenus subsp. oscitans DS 12.976
CGGCGTCGGCGAGGCGGTCGAGGGTTCTGCGCGTCAGCCGCGTGCCGTTCGTCTGGACCGTGGCGGTGACCTGGCAGTCGACGGCTTCGCGTACGGCTTCGGCATAGGCGAGGACCGGGGCGGGGCCGGTGAGGAGGGGTTCGCCGCCGTGGAGTTCGATGCGGATGGCGTCGAGGCGGTGGGTGCGGACATGCTCGGCGACGCGCTGTGCCGTGCGGCGCATGGTGTGGGCGTCGGTGCTCCGCGGGCGGTCGCGCCAGCCGTGGTCGGGGCCCTGGTAGAGGTAGCAGTAGGTGCAGTCGAGGTTGCAGCGGCCGTGCACCTTCAGCACGAACTGCCGGAACGGCACGGGCTCGTGGGCGCGGGTGTCCAAGGTGTCGTACGGCCATGCCGGGTGGGTCCTCATGGCGCGTCCTCGTAGTGGGCGACGACGGTGGACTCCCCCTCCCTTGCCCGGAGTTCGGCGAGGATCGCGGCCAGCACCGGATGGTCGGTGTGGTCGGGCGGGTCGATCTCGGGGAGCGGTATGTGGGTGTCGTCGATGGGGAGGGTCACTCGTCGGCCGTTTCGGGGGACAGGCGGGAGGGGCGCTGGTGGATGTCGCCGGTACTCGCGGGGTCGGTCAGACGTCGGGCACGTTCGTAGTCGCTCCGGGCCGTGGCGGGTCTGCCCTGCCGCTCCCGTGCCCGGGCACGCCCTCTGAGTGCCTCGGCCACCAGCGCGTCGTCGCCCGCCTCCTCGGCGTGTGCGACCGCCTTGCTGAAGCAGTCGATCGCCGTGTGCAGGTGTGCGATCGCCTCGTTGCGCTCGTACAGCTCCAGGGACAGGTTCGCGCGGCTGTTCCAGCACAGGGTGAGGTGCACCGGGTCGTCGGAACCGCGCACGGCCTCGCCGAGCAGCCAGTCGGCCTCGTACAGCTCGGTCAGTACTCCGGTCTTGCGGTAGCGCGTGATGTACGCGTCGGCCAGACTCCGGCGCCGCACGGGCAGCCGGGGATCGTCGGGCAGGGACTGCTCGACCGCGCGGCGCATCACGAGGACGGCCCGGGCGAGGTCATCCGGCACCTCCGCCTGTCCGAACCGCTCGAACAGGGCACGACCGAGGTCGTCTGCCGTCTCCGGCCGTCGGGGGTCGTCCATGTCGAGCAGCGATCCGGCCTGCGACCACGCGTCGACGGCGCGGTCCAGCTGGGTCAGGTCGCCAGAGTGGTCGTAGCGGTCGCGATAGATCCCCGCGGCCCATGCGTAGCACTCGAACCTGAGCTCCTTGTCGTCGCCCGCGGCCTGCAAGGCCTCGTCCACCGCGTACAGCATCGTCCGCCGTTCCCGGCCGTCCTCGCGTGGGGGCTGCTCGATCTCGATGGCGGCCGCCGCGTCCAGCCAGATCCGGCAGCGCACCGCGTCCGGCAGGGGGGTGTCGGCGCCGGCCGCGTGGACGAGGTCGTCACCGGCCCGCGCGGCGCAGTACTCGGCACGCCGGCGGTCGGGGGCGGACCTGGCGACCGGCCCCTTCCCCGCGTACTGCCGGGCCACGTCCAGCAACAACTGCCCCCGTAGAACAAACGGGTCCATACCTGGCCATCGTTCCACCGCCTCGATGGCCCGCTCCAGGTGACGGACGTACCAGTACTCGGCGTCGATCCCCTCGTCCGGCCCCAGCTCCGCCATGGCCCGCCGCACACCTGTCAACGCCTCCCCAGCGACTCCGAGGCGCTCCAGCAACGCGTCGTCCCTGGAGTCCAGGCCCGCCACAAGGCTCGCTTCAGCCACGTACAACAGCACGCGCAGGGCTCGCTCATCGGCTCGCCGCGGCTCCTGCCGGGCCCACTCCCGCAGGCTCTCCGGAATACCGTCGAAGTCGACCCCCGCGTGCCGCACTTCCCGTGCCTGCACCCAGCACACCAGTCCCCGGACGAGTCGCCCGGAGACGGACGAAGTGTGCTCGACCGCCTCCCACGCATCCCTGAGGTCGTCCCCCACGCGCCGCGCCCCCCACCGGGCCAGCAGCGCCTCGGCCAGGTCCTCCTGCGCCGAGGCCCGCTCCGTGTCCGAGCGGGCGTCGGTCGCCACCACCCCGAAGTAGCCGACCGCCGTGTCGAGTTCGCGGGTGAGGCCGTGCTCATAGAACTGGTCCAGCGCCCGCCGCCCCAGCTCCAGCAGTTCCCCGGGCAGCTGCCCGGCCGCCGCGGCCACCGGCACCGGCGGCAGCCGCGCGCCCAGATCCCGCAGCACCGCCGCCGAGACCTCGGCGAACGCCCGTAGCCCTGCCGGTTCCCGCTCCCCGGGGTCCGCCGGCAACTCCCCGTCCGGCGGCACCGCTCCCCGCAGGAACGCCCCGGCCAGCGCGGGGAAGTTCCGGGCGCTTCGCCCGAACTTCCTTTCCACGTACTCGGAGCAGTGCTTGAAGAGCAGCTCCGCCTCCTCGACGGACAGCCGTGACCGCAGCTCGGAAGCGACCCCCGGCAGGAAGTCGTAGCGCACGGCCCGCAGATCGTCCGCGTCCTCCCGCCGCCCGAGCAGCCCGCTCAGCAGCACCTCGGAGAGGACGTCCGGGCCGCTCCCGGCCAGCATCGCATGCTGGACGAGCTGCATCACCGGCAGATACAGCGGTACCGCCGACAGATACACCGCCAGTCGCCGCGCCTCGGAGGACGCCTGCCGCCAGAATGCCCGTACCCGCTCCTCGCCGCTGCGCTCCTCCGCCGCCCGCACGGGTGCCCCGGACGCCGGATGATCGGCCCGAACCCACCCGGCCGCGGCGGCCAGCGACTGCCCTGTGGCGCCGGACACCAGCCGCGCCCAGCCCTCCACCGACTCCCGGCGCAGCGCCAGCACCGGCACCGGCAGCGCCCCGGCCTCGGCCGCCCCCCGGTCGGGCAGGAACCGCAGCGACCCCGCAGGCCCCTCACGCCGCTGCAACAACCCGCGCCGCGCGGGCAGATGAGTCCGCAGCCACATCCGCTGCGGCAACGGCTGTACGACGGCCACGGGTGCCGTGGCCGCCCAGCGGTGCAGCAGCCGCTGCACCCGGCCGCTGCGCCACATGGGCCCGGCGCAGTCGCTGAGGACAAGCGTGACCCGCCGCCCCGTCGGATCGCTGAGCTGCTCCGGTGCGTAGAGCACGGCGCCCGGCTCCGGGGTGGCCGCGCAGCCGGGCAGTCCGCCGGGCGCCTCGTGCAGATAGCGCACCTGCACCTCGCGGAAGGCGCCGGCGCGGGCGCAGACCTGGCGCAGTTCGTCCAGGGCCTGCTGCCAGACGGCCGTCGAGGTGGAGACGTCCATCAGGAGCAGCAGGCGGGCCTCCCGGCGCCGGTCGGTGCGCAGGACGGGCAGGACGAGCCCGGACTCGGCGGCGCGTTCGGCGGTGGCCTGCTCGTCGAGGGTGCGCGGAACCGGTCGTACGGGCGCGCGGTAGCGCTGCAGGGGCCGGAGTCCTCGCTGCAGGGCGAGGGGTTCGGGCAGGGCGGGTGCGGCGGGGACGCGGACCGGGGTCATCCGGGTTCCGGTGCCGTCGTCGCCGCCCGGGGCCGGGACGAACAGGCGGGCGTTGTCGGGCTGCCGGGGCTCGTCGCCCTCGGCGGGCAGGGGCAGGGACCGCGGTGGGCGCGGGAGCGGCGTGCCGTGGACCCCGGGCGGTTCCGGGCCGGAGGGGGGATCGAGGCCGGGCCGGTCGGGTTGTCCCGCGGGCGCCGGAAGCCACTGCGCCAGCCACAGCGCGTCCGCCAGCTCCTCGACCGCGGGCGCGATCCCTGCGTCCCGCATACGCGCGACCAGCGCCGTGAGCACCGGGCTCACGGCGCTCGCCGGACTGTCGGGAGCGCGGGAGGTCATGGGCTAGCGCGGTCCTCGGTCGAGGGGCTGCATCAGCAGCTCCGAGACCTCCTCGCGCCGCTGGCCGGCCTCGCGGGCGGCGTGCTGGGCGAGGAAGATGGCGTTGAGAAGCTGGTCGGTGGGGCGCAGCGCGCCGTCCGCCTCGGCCTGGGTGAACCGGTCGACGAGATCGCGGTTCGTGTCGTAGGCGCCCTCGCCGAAATGTGCCTGGACGAGGGCGGCGAGGCGCTCGTCGCGCGGGGCCTTCAGGTCGAGCGGGATGCAGCGGCGCAGCAGGGCGGCGGGGAACTCGCGCTCGCGGTTGCTGGTCATGATGACGAACGGGAAGGAGCGGCAGTGGACCTGACCGTCCGTCACCGTGACGCGTCGGCCGTCGTCGGTGAGGACCCGCACCTCGGGGGTGCGGTCGGCAATGCGCTGCAGCTCGGGGATGGCGAAGCGGCCCTCCTCCAGGACGTTCAGCAGGTCGTTCGGCAGGTCGATGTCGCTCTTGTCGAGTTCGTCGATGAGCAGCACCCGGGGCCTGTCGGCGGCGAGCAGCGCGGTGCCGAGCGGGCCCAGCTTGATGTACCGGCCGATGTCCTGGGCGGCGGCCTCGCCGGGGAGCTGGGCGTCCTGGAGGCGGCCGATGGCGTCGTAGGTGTAGAGGCCGTCGCGCAGTTCGCTGCGGCTGACGATCGGCCACTCCAGGACGCGGCCGAGGGCGAGTTCGTAGGCGACGGAGTGGGCGAGCGTGGACTTGCCGACGCCGGGCTCCCCGGTGACGAGCAGGGGGCGCCTCAAGTACAGGGCCGCGTTGACGAGTTCGAGGGCATCGGGGTCCTGCACGGGCAGCGGGACGGTGCGCTCGCCGAGCCTGCGATGGGTGGCCGAGTCGAGCTCCGGGACGTCGTAGTCGACGGGCGGGGCGTCGAACTTCCGCCAGGGCGGCGGTTCCGGCAGCGCGTCGATCCTGGCCGGATCCGGTTGCCCGATGCCCTGGTAGACGAACCACTCGCTCATGCTGTGCTCCTCGCCGACGGTCGGTGGTGGTCCACGTCCTGGCCGACGGGGGCGTAGTGCGCCCGCAACGGGCCCCTGGGAACATACCCGCGGCAGCCGGGATACACGGTTGATTTCGGCCAGCCTTCGGCGATGTTCACGGCGCGTCCACCGGTTCGGTCTCCTCACCCGGCAGGGGCCGGCGCGGGTCGTCGTAGAGCAGGGCGAGCGGTTCGGCCCAGGCGCTGTCGGGGCGCTGCTCGCTGATGTCCTGCCGGACGAGCCGCAGCCGGTCGGGGAGTTCGGCCAGCGAACCGAGCGTTTCGAGGAACTTCTCCACGCGCGCGTGCAGCGAGTCGCACTCCGGCAGGCAGGCGCCGCGCTCCGGGTGCGGGCCGATGTGCCACAGCGCGACGGCGTGGCCGCTGTTCAGCGCGTGTTTCATGGCGACCCGCCCGGGGCCTTGTCCGGCCGGACGGCACATCACGGGGATGCGGTCGCGTCCGGCCCCGCGGTAGCCGGAGGGATCCGCGGCGCCCGGCGGCGGCATGCGCCAGCCCTGGAAGCGGTGCCCGGTCGTCATGCCGTGCCAGCGGTCGAGCCAGAGGTTGTCCGGATCTCCCCGGCGCTCGAGGGCGCGCAGCACCAGGCGGCGGCGCGCCCCCAGATGCCCGGGGTCGTACAGCGCGGCGATGTCCGCGAACCGCCACCGGTGCACGGCGGTGTCCAGGTGCTCGGCGGGCAGCGCGACTTCGAGCGGTACGGGGTGGCCCTCCCGGTCCTTGGACTCCAGCAGTCCGCCGAGGGGGACACGGAGTGCCTGGACGAGTTCGTCGGGCCGGTATCCGCGCACCGAGGAGTCCGTCTCGTGCACCTCGGGCAGGCCGTCTCCGTCGTCGTACCAGATCTGCCAGAAGAACCGGACGGGGTGCGCGCCGATCACCGGGTCGAGCAGCAGGGCCACGACGGGGCCCTCGCCGGGGCCGGGGTAGGAGATCACGACGCGCTCAGGGCCGTGATCCTCGGGTGGCGGCTTCAGCTCGTCGGGGAGGGTGACATCGCGCACGTAGGCGTGCAGGTAGCGGCGGGTGTCGCGGCGCAGGCGCTCCTCGATCCAGCCGGTGAGCAGGGGGCTGCCGGCGTTCCGGGCGCAGGCGTGCGCTCCGACGAGCCTGAGGTAGCGCAGGAAGGCGAGCGGGTCGAGCGGGGCGGTGCCCTCGTAGAGCAGGCCGTGGCCATCGCGCCAGGTGCGCAGTTCGGGGGTGCCGCCGGGCCACTGATTGCCGCTGCGGGCCTCCTTGGCGATGAGCTTGACGGTGGGCTCGTCGGGCGGCTGCGGCAGAGCGGCGAGCAGGGCGAGCGCCTTGCGGCGGTCGCGGGGCGTCCAGATCGCACCCGGATCGGCCGCCGGGCCGCACTGGAGGTCGATCCAGTTGTCCCCGGTCTCCGAGACCGGCTCCTCGCCGTGCCAGCGGTCGTGCGCGGCCATGACCTCGCGGTACGTCTCCCCGAACCGGCGCAGCGCGGCGATCGCCACGGCCTTGCCGCCCTCCGTCGGGGTGCCGTCCCTCGTCGTGCGCCGCGACTTGATGAGTCCTACGACCGCACCCGTCTCGGGGTCGAGCAGCGGGCCGCCCGACATACCGCTCGGGAAGTCGACGTCGGGCTTGATGATCAGCCCGTACGTGTCCTCGTGACCGTTGATCTCCGCGTCCACGATGCGGAAGTGGGCCTCGGGCGGCACCGGGAAGTAGCCGCAGGCCTTGAGGGCGCCTGAGTGGCGGACGGCCCGGTCGGTGAGCCACACGCACTCGTGCGGGCACGCGTCGGTCAGCCGGACCAGGGCCAGGTCCTCGGCCAGCGGCACCTTGGGGTTGCGCGGGTCGCTGAGCAGCCACTCGGCGAGGCGGGCCTCGATGTCGACACCCTCGCCGCGCACCCGGAACGCGGCCCGGCGGTCCGCGGCGAGGTGCGGGCGCAGCACATGGGCGGCGGTGAGCACCCAGCCGGGCGCGACGAAGAAACCGCTGCCCCATAAGGAGCCGTCTTTCCCGTCGGCGGGAAGCAGATGGACCGTGGCGGCCCGGACGAGGTCGAAGAGACGGTCGTCGCGCTCGCTCATGCGCCCACCGCTCTGTCCTCGCCCTCCCCCGCGGTCCCCCGGTCGAACTGCCAGGTGAGGGTGACCTCCAGGGACGCCTTGGCCTCCCCGCGCGCGAGCACGGCGACGGCCAGGCCCTCCTTGGCGGTCAGTTCCACGCCGAAGCTGATGGAGGCCTCGTGCGGCTTGGCCGCGCGGGCGGCGTCGAGCACGGTGCCGCCGACGGCCCTGATCAGTTCCTGGAGCTGTTCGACCTTGGCGACGGCGGCCTCGGTGAAGCCGACGTCCTCCTGGTCGCCGTAGGCCTCCCCCGCGCCGATCCGGGCGGTGACCACCGTGCCGTCCGGCAGCTCGATGTCCTGGATGTGACTCATTCCGCTCCCCCCGCAGAGCCCGAGCCGCCAGGTCAACCGGCCCCGGGCGGCACCCACTTGGACAGTGACGAGGCTAATACCCAGGATGGTTGCAGGACTATGCGCCCGGCCTACTCGTCACTCCGCGCCGGGCCTTTTCGTCACTCCGCGCCGGGCCTACTCGTCGTCCTCGTCGTCCAGCCGCGCCAGCCAGGTCGCCAGCCGCTCCACCGGCACCTCGAAGTCCGGGTTGAGATCGACGAACGTCCGCAGCTGCTCGGCGAGCCACTCGAAGGTGACCTCCTCCTCGCCGCGCCGCTTCTCCAGTTCCTCGATGCCACGGTCGGTGAAGTACAACTCTCACTCCTGATGGGGACGGGCCTACTCCCTCAGGGTAGGCCGTCTCCCGGACACGGGAGGTGCGGGATCGTACGCCGACCTTCCGCCGGCCTTCTCACACGAAAGGGTGCCTTGACTTCCGGGAGCCACGATATATCGTGTTTCACAGAGGACGCGATATGGCGCGTCGCGGCCGTGCCAGCCCGAGGAGATCCCCATGCCCGAGTGGTCCGTCACCGAGCCCCGGAAACTGACCTTTGACACCCGCGTGAGCGACCTCCAGGTCCGCATCGTCAACGGAACGGTGAACGTGGTGGGCACGGACGAAGGTTCCGCCCGCCTGGAAATCTCGGAGATCGATGGCCCGCCCCTGGTGATCACCCAGCAGGGCGACACCCTCACCGTGGCCTACGAGGACCTGCCCTGGAAGGGCTTCCTGAAGTGGCTCGACCGCAAGGGCTGGCGCCGCAGCGCCGTGGTCTCCCTGGCCGTCCCCGCCGACACCCGCGTCGAGGTCGGCGTGGTCGGCGCCGGCGCGGTCGTCTCCGGCATCCGCGGCCCCGCGATGGTCAAGGGGGTCACCGGCGACACGACCCTGGTCGGCGTCTCGGGCCCCGTCCACGCGGACACCGTGTCCGGGAACCTGGAGGCCCAGGCCGTCACCGGCGACCTGCGGTTCAAGTCGGTCTCGGGCGACCTGACGGTGGTCGACGGCTCCGGCCGCTCCGTCCGGGCCGACTCCGTCAGCGGCTCCATGATCGTCGACCTGGACCCGGACGGCCCCACGGAGGTCAGCCTCACCAGCGTCTCCGGCGAGATCGCCATCCGCCTGCCCCAACCGGCTGACGCCGAGGTGGAGGCGAACACCGCGAGCGGCACGATCTCCAACGCCTTCGACGGACTGCGGGTGCACGGCCAGTGGGGCGCCCACAAGATCACCGGCCGCCTCGGCGCGGGCACGGGCCGGCTCCGCGCCACCACGGTCTCCGGCTCGATCGCCCTGCTGCGCCGCCCGCCGCGCGAGGACGAGCCGGGCACCCCGTGGGAGCCCGAGCCCACCCGGCCCACGGAGCCCTTGCAGACCCCCGGTGCCGCCCCCGACACCGATAACCCGGCCGCCGGCCAGTCCGACGAAACCGCTGGCACGACCGACACGGCTGGCCCGAACGACAAGAAGGTGCTCTGACATGCCCCCCGTCTTCGCCCACGGGCGCCTGCGCCTGTATCTGCTCAAGCTGCTCGACGAGGCCCCGCGCCACGGCTACGAGGTGATCAGGCTCCTCGAGGAGCGCTTCCAGGGGCTGTACGCCCCCTCGGCGGGCACGGTCTACCCCCGGCTGGCCAAGCTGGAGGCGGAGGGCCTGGTCCGGCACACTACGGAGGGCGGCCGCAAGGTGTACGCCATCACGGACGCGGGCCGGGCCGAACTGGCCGACCGCAGCGGCGAGTTGGCCGACCTGGAGCTGGAGATCCGCGAGTCGGTCGCGGAACTGGCCGCCGAGATAAAGGCCGACGTGCGCGGCGCGGCCGGCGATCTGCGCCGTGAGATGCGCGCGGCCGCGTCCGAGGCCCGCCGGACCACGAAGACGGACGCCGGCGCGGCGGGCCCCTTCGCGGAGTACGGCGACATGACCGACAAGGATGCCTGGCGGGCCGCGAAGGAGGAGATGCGCCGGGTCAAGCAGGAGTGGAAGGAACAGGCCCGCCGCGCCAAGGACGAGAGCCGCCGGGCCCGCGAGGAGGCCCAGCGGGCCCGCCGCCAGGCCCAGGAGGCGCAGTCGCGGGCACGGGCTCAGGCGCAGGAGGAGATGCAGCGCATCGCCCGCCAGGTACAGGACCGCGTCCAGGACCACTTCGCCCAGGGCGACTGGCCGACGGGTGTGCGCGAGGGCTTGTCCGAACTGGCCAGGGAACTGGGCGACTTCGGCAAGAGCTGGAACACCTCCCCCCGCACCCCCGAGGAGCCGGCCCCCAAGCCCACGGCCACCCCCTCGGACCCGCACTACGTCTCCCCTCCGGAGGACTTCCCCGCCGAGTACGAACCTTCCTGGGCGCACGAGGACCCCACCGGCGACCCGACCCGCGACCTGGACCGCCTCCTGGACCGCTTCCGCGACGACATCCGCGACGCGGCCCGCGACCACGGAGTAACCCAGGACCAACTCCGCGACGCCCGCCGCCACCTGTCGACGGCGGCGGCCCACATCGCCGCGATCCTTGGGGCACCGAAGGTGTGACCGGGGCTGCCCGAGGTCCGATCGCCGTCCGCCCGAGGGCCGATCGCGGTCTGACCGAGGTCCGGTCGGAGGCCTGGACGGGGTCTGATCGCGGTCCGACGGAGGCCTGACCCGGCTCCGGTCGGAGGCTGACGGGTCTGACCGAGGGGCTGCCCGAGGCCCGATCGGTGGCTGACTGGCTTTGTAGGTGAGTTTCGAGAACGTCTGTTACTCAGCGGCGTGAACGCCTTGTTCCACGTGCGAGTGATGCTGCTGAGTTTTGGGAACACCTCAGTGCTTGCTTCGGGACCCTGGTTGTGCTCTGCACGACGAGGGGGCCGGGGTGCTGCCGAAGTCCAAGGCCGATCTGTACGCGGCGATCCGCCGTGATGCCAGCACCGGCATGTCGACGCGCGCGCTCATGCGGAAGTACGGCGCCGGCTACGAGACGGTACAGAGGGCTCTGATCTCGGCTTTGCCGGAGCCTCGGAAGAAGATGAGGCCGCGGGCGACGCGGCTGGACCCCTACAAGCCGGTGTTCGACGCCATCCCGACTCCTACCGCCTCGCCACCACCCGCGCCAGAGCCGAACAGCAGTCCCTGGGCTGACAGCGTGTTGGAAAGGCCTCGCCTGTGATGTGCACCCGCTCCAAGTGGCGGGGTGCACAGTTGTATTGCCTGCGGTGGACGGGCTCGTCTGGAGAAGCTGGAGGCTGGCTCCAGGCGTTGCTGGCTTCAAGCGTTGCTGGCTTCAAGATGGCCCACGACGCGGTGCGGGACCTCCGTCGATGAAGTCTGCCAGGCGTCGGAGGAAGGTAGTTGTGGCGGGGAGGGGCTCGCCCGTCAGCATTGCCTCGAGGCGGTGACCATCGCAGAGATCGCGGCTGCGGCCCGGGTGGCCGAGATGACCGTCACCAACTACTTCCCCCGCAAGGAAGACCTCGCCCTCGACTACCACGGGACCTTCACCGCCGGCCTTGCGCGCGCCGTCACCTGCCGGGCCGAGAGCGAGTCGGCCCTGGCGGCGCTACGCCGGGATTTCCTGGCCGCGCTGGAGCGGCACGACGCGGTGGCCGGATTCTCCGGGGCCGAGTTCGCCCGGATGGTCACCGACAGTCCCACCCTGACCGCTCGGCTGCGCGAGCTGCACGACCTGCGCGAGGAGGCCCTCGCCCGGGCGCTTGCCGCCGAGACCGCATCCAGCGGCGGCGATCTCGTTCCCCGGGCCGCCGCGGCTCTGCTCGCCACCGCCCACCGCGTCCTGTTCCAGCAGGTCATGGACCTCACTCTGGCAGGCCGGAGCAACCAGGAGATCACCGCTGCCGTGACCCGCTCGGCCCAGGAGGTCTTCGGCCTGCTGGAACCTTCCCTGGGCGGCTACGCGGTATGTCGCGGACGGTCTTGACTGCCCTTGACGCCCGATCGAGCCACGGTGCGAGCCCTCCGCCCGGTTGCCGTCTCTTGTCTCGGCTGTCCGTATGGAGTCGACCGCCCGGGCTAGGGCCTGTCCGCTGGGTCATGTGACCGACGACCGGCAGGGTCGTTCCGGCTGGTGTGGGGCGGGGCGATCTTTCTATCCCGTCGCATCCGTCGTCCACCTACGCAGGCGCCAGATTGAGCACGCCGTCCCCGAACCGAGGAACCAGCGGGCCAACCGGCAGTACCGGGGCAGCCGAGGCGGTCGGCCCACCCGCTCCGACAAGTCGCTCTACAAGCGCAGGAACGAATTCGAACGGACCGTGAATGCCCCCAAGGAGTCGCGGACCGTGGCGACCAGGTGCGACAAGCGAGAGTATGTCTTTCGCGGCACCGTCACCCTCGCCGCGATCCGGCTATGGCTCCGATGAGGACCAACCCGACAGTCCTCAGCCGTCCACCAGCGTGGCCACTAGGCGCGTCATGGGCGGCCGTGGGTCAGGTGTGCCCGGCCAGCTGGTCATCAGGAGGTGGTGGGCGGTGCCGACGATGGCAAGGGCTACAGTGCCCGGGTCGACGGTCCCCGCCACCCGACCGAGCCTCTGTTCGGCCGTCAGATAGGCGGTGATGGCCTCCTGGATCGCGGTGAAGCCGGGCGCCCCGCCTTCCAGGGCCTCGCGGATGCGCAGCGTGGTGGTGGTTCGGCTCATTGCGAGGCCTGAGAGGGCCGGGCTGACGGAGTCGAACAGCGCGAGGGCGATGGTGGTGAGGTTCCGCGCCACTGTGCCCTGCCCGGCGAGCTGCGACAGTGCCTGCGCCTTCGCCGCCACCCGTGCGAACCGGTCGAGGCAGAGCTCGGCCACGAACTCGTCGAGCCCCGCGAAGTGCGCGTGCAACAGCCCCTTGGAGCAGCCCGCCTCGGTGGTGATGGCCCGGCTGGTGAGCGCGCCGGGCCCGTCTTTCTCCACGACGCGCTCGGCCGCCGCGAACAACCGCTCGCGTACGTCCGGCGTCGCCACTCCGCGCGGTGACATGGGCCTCTCTTCCGTTCTGGTGCCGCCGCCCCAGGCTGCGCCACTCCGTGGATGGTAGCGGGGATTGCCAGTTTGGGCATGTGCCCATACAGTTTGGGCGAATGCCCATTCTTGATAATTCACCACAGGAGGCACCCATGCCGGACGTCGTCAACACCGAGCAGGCACAGGCATGGAACGGCCCCGAAGGCTCCCACTGGGCCCACAACCAAGACCGCTGGAACGCTGTGAACGAGGGCTTCAACGAGCCGCTGCTCGATGCCGCCGGGATCACCGGGGACCACCGGGTCCTCGACCTTGGGTGCGGCTCCGGGCAGACCACGCGCCTCGCCGCGCGCAAAGCGCCCCGAGGGCACGCGCTTGGCCTCGATCTGTCCGGCCCAATGCTGGCCGAGGCGCGAGCCCGCGTGGAGCGGGAGGGCATCACCAACGCCTCGTTCGTGCAAGGGGACGCCCAGGTGTATCCCTTCGAGGCGGGCGCGTTCGACGCGGCGGTCAGCCGCTATGGGGTGATGTTCTTCGCCGACCCGGTAGCGGCCTTCGGCAACGTCGGCCGGGCGCTGCGGCCCGGCGGACGCCTGGCGTTCATCTGCCCGGCCGATGCCGCGCTCAACGGCTGGGTTGCGGCGATGGCGTCGCTGCGCGACTTCCTGCCCGTCGGCAACTTCGGGCGGCCGGGGCTGCCCGGCATGTTCTCCCTGGCCGCCCCGGACCGCATCTGCGATGTCCTCACCGCGGCCGGGTTCACCGGCATCAGCACCAACCAGGTGCAGAAGTACGGGACATGGGGACACGGAGCCGAAGACGCGGCGGCGTTCCTGCTGGGCACGGGCCCCGGCCAGCACCTGATGGAGCAGGCCGACACGGCCACGCGATCCCGCGCCCGCCGCACCCTGACGGACCATCTGCGCGCTCAGGAAGCGGCGGACGGCACAGTCCGGCTGCGCAGCACGTCGTGGCTGGTTACGGCGGACCGCCCGGCCGACCCATCGGACCGGCCCTAGCCGCCGGGCCGTGATCGTGATCAGTGACCACGTGAGGTGAAACAGCTGGAGGCCATTCGGCTTACCTCGGCGACACCCGACGATCGATCTTCGTCATACATACCCCGACACGCCGACGAGGCGTTCTCGGAACTCGACAACATTCTGGACCCGCTTGGTCAACACCAGTTGCCCGAACTCGGCATCAACCGTTCTCCTCTTACACCGACGAAGCCAGCCGACAGACCTGATTGAGGGCCTGGCCGAGATCTGATCGGAGGCTGACACGCCTGATCGGGGGCCTGCCCGGGGTCTGATCGCGGTCTACCCGAGAGCCGATCGCGGTCTGACCCAGGTCCGGTCGGAGGCCTGGACGAGGTCTGATCGCGGTCCGACGGAGGTCTGGCGCGGGTCCGATCGGAGGCTGACGGGTCTGGCCAAAGGGCTAACCAAGGTCCGATCGGAGGCTGACAGGCCTAATGGAGGCCTCACCGAGGTCCCGTCCGAGACTGGCAGGCCTGATCGGAGGCCCGACCGCGGTCCCATCCAAGGCCGACAACCCTGATCGGAGGCCTGACCGAGACCGCCGGAGCCCGGACCGCGAGGTCGCCGTCAAGGAGCCCCGGGTGCCGGGCCACCTTCCTGACAGAGGTGCGCCGGAGGCCGTCGACGGCGCGCCTCGGCCTGGCTATGGCGCGCCGCGCCCTGAAGTCGGTGGCGGGGCCGGACGAGGCCCGGCCGGGACGGCGACGACGGGCCCTGTGCCGCCAGCCGCCGAAGGCAGCTGCTCGCCGGGCCCGCCGACCAGGGCGACCGGCCCGGCTGCGGCTACAGCTGCCGACCGGAATCGGCGTGGACATGCACCCTCGGTGCCGCCCCGGCCGGTCAGCCGGCCTTCGCCTCTTCCTGCCCGTCTCCGTACTGCCCGTCTCCGTACAACACCCGCGTCACCGACTCGTATGTCACCCCGTGGTCGGCCAGCACCTCGGCCGGCACGCCAGGCAGGATGGTGAGCGCCAGTAGCAGGTGCTCGTCGCCGATGTGGCGGTCATGGTGGGCGAGGGCGACCCGCAGGGACTTCTCCAGCACGTCCTTCGCGCCCCGGCTGAAACTCGGCCGGCGTCCCGACCACCAGCTTCCGTCCTTCCGGTCGCCGGACATCGCTCCGACGCCGTGCACCTCCTCCACCCGCGCCACGATCTCCGACACGTCGATCCCCAGCCCCGCCAGCGCGTCCGCATCGGCCCGGGTCAGCCCGGCCCGCCGTCGCGCCTGGGACAAGGCCCCCCGCACCGACTCCCGGCGCTCCGCGAGCCCGAGCGCGGCGAGGGCGAAGGAGGCGCGGCTGCCCTCGCGCTCCAGGAGGGCGAGCAGCAGATGCTCGGCATCGATGGTCTGGGCCCCGGTGCGCCGGCAGTCCATGACCGCGCCCTGCACGACCTCGCGCGCGTCCTTGGTGAAGCGTTCGAACATCATTGCCTCCCATACTTCTTGTGCACGGCCTGCCTGCTGACGCCCAGCTCCGCGGCGATCTCCTGCCACGACCAGCCCTGATTGCGCGCACTGCGCACCTGCACCGCCTCCAGCTGCTCCAGCAGCCTGCGCAGCGCGGCCACGGCCCGGAGCCCGACCCGCGGATCACGATCCCCGGCACGCTGTGCCAGATCGGTTGCCTCGCTCATGATGTCAACCTACGTTGACGCCTCCGCTCATGTCAACCAGAGTTGACATCCCCGGCGCACAGAGGGCGGGCCCGGACCTCCGGACCCGCCCCATGCCACCCCTCCAACTCCCGCAGGAACCTCAGGAATTCAGGAATTCAGGAATTCAGGAATTCAGGATCCTCAGGAATTGGTGAGCACGATCTTCCCGAACTGCTCCCCGGACGCGAGCCGTTCGAAGCCCTCACGGGCCCGGTCCAGCGGCAGCTCCTCGTCGATGACGGGCCGTACCCCGGTCGCGGCACAGAAGGAGAGCAGGTCCTCCAGCTCCTCCTTGGTGCCCATGGTGGAGCCGACCACCTTGAGCTCCAGGAAGAAGATCCGGGTCAGCTCGGCGTGTGAGGGCCGGTCCCCGCTCGTCGCCCCGGAGATCACGATGGTGCCGCCCGGCCGCAGCGACTTCACCGAGTGGGACCAGGTGGCCGCACCCACGGTCTCGATGACGGCGTCCACCCGCTGCGGCAGCCGCGCCCCGGACTCCACGGCCTCCACGGCCCCCAGCTCCAGGGCCCGCTTCCGCTTCGCCTCGTCCCGGCTGGTGGCGAAGACGCGGAGCCCCGCCGCCTTGCCGAGCACGATCGCGGCCGTGGCGACCCCGCCGCCCGCGCCCTGCACGAGGACCGAGTCCCCGGGCCGTACCCCGGCGTTGGTGAACAGCATCCGGTACGCCGTCAGCCACGCCGTCGGCAGACAGGCGGCCTCGGCGAAGGACAGCTCCTTGGGCTTGGGCAGCACGTTCCAGGTCGGTACGGCGACCTGCTCGGCGAAGGTGCCCTGGTAGCGCTCGGTGAGGATGGAGCGCGGCTCGTCCGGGCCGACACCGTGGCCGGTCTGGCCGATGACGGAGTGCAGGACGACCTCGTTGCCGTCCGCGTCGACCCCGGCGGCGTCGCAGCCGAGGATCATCGGCAGCCGGTCCTCCGGGAGGCCGACACCACGCAGGGACCAGAGGTCGTGATGGTTGAGGGAAGCGGCCCGTACGGTGATGGTGCTCCAGCCGGGACGGGCCTCGGGAGCCGGTCGCTCCCCCAACTCAAGGCCGGTGAGCGGCTGGTCGCGGTCGATTCGGGCGGCGTAGACAGCGAACATGGGCCCGACGATAGGTGCGAAGGCCGGCCGACGGAACTGCGGGGCCCTGTGACACATGCCCTCTTGCACAGGTCCACCCATGCAGCACAGCCCACCGCCAACGACGGCAAAGGGAACCCCTTCACCGCGCGATTCGCGTGGGCGAGCGGGAAGGAAATGGCCCCGCCCAAACGGACGGGGCCATTGCACGCGACGTCAGCGACGAGCAACGCCCTCGGCACGAGCAGCAGCCGCAACCGCCGCCGTAACAGCCGGAGCGACCCGCTCATCGAACGGCGAGGGAATCACATAGTCGGCGGCAAGATCGTCGCCCACGACAGCGGCCAGCGCCTCCGCGGCAGCGATCTTCATCCCCTCGGTGATCCGAGAGGCCCGCACCTGCAGCGCGCCCGCGAAGATGCCCGGGAACGCCAGCACGTTGTTGATCTGGTTCGGGAAGTCGGACCGCCCGGTGGCGACGACCGCCGCGTACTTGTGCGCGACGTCCGGGTGCACCTCGGGGTTCGGGTTGGCCATCGCGAACACGAAGGCGCCCTCCGCCATGGAGGCCACGGCCTCCTCCGGGACCGTACCGCCGGAGACGCCGATGAAGACGTCGGCGCCCGCGAGCGCGTCCTCCAGCGAACCGCTGAGGCCGGCCTTGTTGGTGAAGCCCGCGAGCTCCCGCTTGACCGGGGTGAGGTCCTCCCGGTCGGCCGAGACGACGCCCTTGCGGTCCGTCACCGCCACGTCCCCGATGCCGGCCTCGATCAGCATCTTGGCGATGGCGACACCGGCCGCGCCGGCGCCGGAGATGACGGCCCGCAACTGCCCGATCTCGCGTCCGCTGAGCCGCGCCGCGTTCCGCAGGGCCGCGAGCGTCACCACGGCCGTACCGTGCTGGTCGTCGTGGAAGACCGGGATGTCGAGGCGCTCCTGCAGCCGGCGCTCGATCTCGAAGCACCGGGGCGCCGAGATGTCCTCCAGGTTCACTCCGCCGAAGGACGGGGCGAGCCGGACGACGGTCTCGACGATGTCGTCCACATCGGTGCAGTCGAGCGCGATCGGAACCGCGTCGACGCCGCCGAACTGCTTGAACAGGATCGCCTTGCCCTCCATCACCGGGAGGGAGGCCTGGGGACCGATGTCCCCGAGTCCGAGCACGGCCGTACCGTCGGTCACGACGGCGACCACGGAGGACTTCCATGTGTAGTCGTTGACCAGCTCCGGCTGCTCGGCGATCGCGGTGCACACGCGCGCGACTCCGGGCGTGTACGCGAGGGAAAGGTCGTCCTTGTCGCGGACCGGCACGGTGGCCTGCACAGCCATCTTGCCGCCGCGGTGCAGCGCGAACACCGGATCGAAGGAATCGAGGGGCTCGGCCCCGCCGTCCTGGTCCGGTTTGCCGTCGCTGCGAGGATTGACGATCTCCGCTGCCACTTTGTTGTACCCCTTAGCTATGCATGGTTTGAGGGTCGACCACTCCTGGTGAGGGGTGGGCGGGCACCGCGCAAGGCCCGAATGCCGATACGTACGAGCACGTACGAGCACCTGCGCGACGGGCGCGCCGCACACGCGCCCTGAGCCCCGGATGAGGGGTGTAAAGAACCTTCTTACCGGACGGACGGTGCCCACGACGAGTCCATTAGGTGCAAGGTCACATCTGATAGGTGCAAGGTCACATCTGAGAACCAGAAAGCCACAGAGAGGTGACACGCGGCTGACAACCGCGCCGGGGCGCCCGAAGACGCTGGTGCACGGGCACACGCACTGCCCACATCGTGAGACGTGCCGTGGATTTTCCGGCCGGAAGGCTTGATTCCCGCAGATGGTTCGGCGGCGAAGGACCAAGGATGTGCCGACCTGATGCGGTTCGGGGGTCACCCGTTATGCGATTTTGACATGCCGACGCCCCTGAATGGCGTAGTCCGAATGGCAAGATGCCGTAAACCCACGAGGTCGCGACACCCGAAGGTGTGTGTTCTCGTCGACCCCATCGGCACCTTCCCATTCGCCGGAGGAACCACGATGACCGCAAGCTCCGCCCGTCGTACGACCGCCGCACGCTCTCCTCTGGCAGCGGCCAGTGCGATCGCGGTCGCCGGCGCCCTGCTGCTCACCGGCTGCGGTGACCAGACCAAGGACAAGAGCAAGGACTCCGGCTCCTCCGTCAGCAGCGCCCCGCTGGCCGCCAAGCTCCCCAAGGACATCAGGGACAAGGGCAAGATCGAGGTCGGTTCGGACATCGCGTACGCCCCGGTGGAGTTCAAGGACTCCTCCGGCAACGCGGTCGGTCTGGACCCGGACCTCGCCGCGGCCCTGGGCAAGCAGCTCGGCGTGACGCTGGAGTTCCAGAACGGCACCTTCGACGCCCTGCTCACCGGTCTGCGCTCCGGCCGCTACGACATCGCGATGTCCGCGATGACGGACAACAAGAACCGCCAGCAGGGCGTCGACCCGGACACGGGCAAGAAGGTCGGCGAAGGCGTCGACTTCGTCGACTACCTGACCGCCGGTGTCTCGATCTACACCCGCAAGGGCGACACCCAGGGCATCAACGGCTGGTCGGACCTGTGCGGCAAGAAGATAGCCGTCGAGCGCGGCACCGTCTCGAACGACCTGGCCAAGGCGGAGGCCAAGAAGTGTCCGAGCGGCAAGAAGCTCACCATCGAACCGTTCGACGACGACCAGCAGTCTCAGACCCGGCTGCGCTCGGGCGGTGTGGACGCGGCCTCCTCCGACTTCCCGGTCGCGGCGTACGCGGTCAAGACCTCCGGCGGCGGCAAGGACTTCCAGACCGTCGGCCAGCAGGTCGAGGCGGCCCCGTACGGCATTGCCGTGGCCAAGAAGGACACCCAGCTGCGTGACGCGCTGCAGGCGGCGATGAACGCGATCATCAAGAGCGGCGAGTACCAGAAGATCCTCGAGAAGTGGGGCGCCCAGGACGGCGCCGTCAAGCAGTCCGTGATCAACGGCGGCAAGTGACCCGCGGAAGCAGACGAAGCAGAAGCGGCCACCGAGAGGCACCACCCGTGACTGACACAGAGAAGACGGCCGGGGAGAACCCAGGGGAGAACTCGGGGAAGAACCCGGGGCAGAACCCGGGGCAGAACCCCGGGGAGGGCCCCACTCCCCCGGCCGGCCCGGAGGCCATCAAGGCCATCCCGGTCCGGCACTACGGACGCTACGTCTCCGCCCTCATCGCCATCGCGATCCTCGTCGCGATCATCTACGCCTTCAGCCAGGGCGACATCAACTGGCATGCCGTACCTGACTACTTCTTCGACCACCGGATCATGACCGGTGTCTACAAGACCCTCCTGCTGACGGTCCTGTCGATGCTGATCGGCATCGCCGGCGGCATCGTCCTCGCCGTCATGCGGCTCTCGAAGAACCCCGTGACCTCGTCGATCGCCTGGTTCTACATCTGGTTCTTCCGCGGCACCCCGGTCCTGGTCCAGCTGTTCCTGTGGTTCAACCTGGGCCTGGTCTTCCACTACATCAACCTGATGCCGATCTACAAGGACTACTGGTCGAACTTCATGACGCCGCTGCTGACGGCGTTGCTCGGCCTGGGTCTGAACGAGGCGGCGTACATGGCCGAGATCTGCCGGGCGGGCCTCCTCGCGGTGGACGAGGGCCAGACCGAGGCGGCCCACGCGCTCGGCATGAGCCACGGCAAGACCCTGCGCCGGGTGATCATCCCGCAGGCGATGCGCGTGATCGTGCCGCCGACGGGCAACGAGGTCATCAACATGCTGAAGACGACCTCCCTCGTGGCGGCCGTCCAGTATCCCGAGCTGTTCCGCTTCGCCCAGGACATCGGCCAGAACTCCGGCGCCCCGGTGGAGATGTACTTCCTCGCCGCGGCCTGGTACCTGATCATGACCTCGGTGCTGAGCGTCGGCCAGTACTACATCGAGCGCTACTACGCCCGCGGTTCCAGCCGCCAACTGCCGCCGACCCCATGGCAGAAGGTGAAGGCGAACATGTTCTCGCTGGGCCGCCCGAAGGGAGCGGTGGCCGCACCATGACCGACAAGCTGAGCAAGACGCAGGACACCCCGCCCGAGGGCTCGGTGCCGATGGTCAGGGCGCAGGGAGTCCACAAGTCCTTCGGCCATGTCGAAGTACTCAAGGGCATCGACCTGGAGGTCAAGCCGGGCGAGGTGTTCTGCCTGATCGGCCCCTCCGGCTCCGGCAAGTCGACCTTCCTGCGGTGCATCAACCATCTGGAGAAGATCAACGCCGGCCGGCTGTACGTCGACGGCGAACTGGTCGGCTACCGGCAGAAGGGCGACAAGCTGTACGAGCTGAAGGACAGCGAGGTCGCGCGCAAGCGCCGGGACATCGGCATGGTCTTCCAGCGCTTCAACCTGTTCCCGCACATGACGGCGCTGGAGAACGTCATGGAGGCGCCGGTTCAGGTCAAGGGCGTGAGCAAGGCGCAGGCCCGGGAGCGGGCGACGCAGCTGCTGGAGCGCGTGGGCCTGGCCGACCGAGCCGGGTACTACCCCTCGCAGCTCTCCGGCGGCCAGCAGCAGCGGGTGGCGATCGCCCGGGCGCTGGCGATGGACCCGAAGCTGATGCTGTTCGACGAGCCGACCTCGGCCCTGGACCCGGAGCTGGTCGGCGACGTCCTGGACGTCATGCGCGACCTCGCCGAGTCCGGCATGACGATGGTCGTCGTCACCCATGAGATGGGCTTCGCCCGCGAGGTGGGCGACAGCCTGGTGTTCATGGACGAGGGCGTGGTGGTCGAATCGGGCCATCCGCGCGACGTCCTGACGAACCCCCAGCACGAGCGGACGCAGTCGTTCCTGTCGAAGGTTCTCTGACCGCGCATCCCTGGAGGGGCGGTACGGGCTTCCAGTACCGCCCCTTCCTGCTGCTTCCCCTGCTGCTTCTCCTGCTGCTTCTCCGGCTACTTCACCGCGAGCAGCAGCGTGTCCGACGGCGAGCACCACACCGGCCGGGCCTCCCCGAACCCCTTCTCGCGCAGCACACGCGCGTGCCAACCCGGCGAGGGCATGTCCCCGTCGGCGTGCTCGCCGTAGATCTCGTACCGCCGGGCGGTGGGTCCGGCGAGGACGGGGTCCTTGGCGGCGACCTGCCACCAGTCCGCCCAGTCCAGGGCACCGTCCCGCTTGGCTTGATCCATACGCGCGTGCCGCTGTGCGCGCTCGGCCGCGTTGATCCGGGGCGTGCTGTCGTCGATCATGTGGTCCGCGTTCATGAAGACACCGCCGTCGCGGACCAGCTCCGCGACCTGACCGTAGAGGGCCGCGAGGGGTTCGCTGTGCAGCCAGTGCAGGGCCGTGGCGGTCAGGACGCAGTCGTAGGAGTCGTACGGCAGCTTCGCCGGCCAGTCGGGTTCCTTGAGGTCGGCGGTGACGAGAGTGACCCGCTCGTCGCACTCGAAGGTGCCGCGCGCGATGGCCAGCAGGGCCGGGTCGAGGTCGACGCCGGTGCTGGTGGCCCGCGGGAAGCGCTTGAGCAGCCGGTCGGTGATGCTGCCGGTGCCGCAGGCGAGGTCGAGGACGCGCGGCGCCGTACCGGCCAGCGCCTCGACCATGTCGAGCATGATCCGGAACCGCTCCTCCCGGTCCGGCATGTACCACTCCTGCTGCCGGTCCCAGCTCCCCTGCCAGGCCGCCCAGTCGGTTCCGGTACTCATGGTCATGGATCCCCGTCTCCCCTCGTGATGCGTAATACCCTGGAAGCACGACCGGCTGTTACCCGCCCGCAGACACGACCATAAAGCGCCCTCGTAAGGACTACAAGTGGAACTGGCCTATTACTCGGATTACGCCGTACGACTCGTCAACAGCGAGGAACCGGCCCGGGGCAAGGACTCGCTGACCTCGGTCGAGGCCGTCCGCGACCTCTTTGGCGCCAACTCCTCCGCGGCCCGGCGCACCACCGACGCCGACGTCACCCGCTTCCGCTCGGTACGGGCCAGGCTGCGCGCGGTCTTCGAGGCGGCCGACCAGGGCGACGAGACCCTGGCCGTGGACCTGCTGAACTCACTCCTGCTGGAGTTCCCGGTGTCGCCGCAGATCTCCGGCCACGACTTCCGCGACGACGACGGCCGCCCGCTGTGGCACATGCACCTGGCCGACCACCCGTCGAACGCGACGGCCGGCTACGCGGCGATCGCGGCCATGGGCCTGGCCTTCCACCTCACCGAGTACGGCGTCGACCGCCTGGGCCTGTGCGAGGCAGCCCCCTGCCGCAACGCCTACCTCGACACGTCCACCAACCGCTCCCGGCGCTACTGCTCCGACCGCTGCGCGACCCGCGCCAACGTGGCCGCCTACCGGGCCCGCAAGCGCCTGGAGGCCGACCGGTCCGGCAGCAACGGCCTCGCGGCCGAGAACGCCCAGCGCACCAGCGCGAGCGGCGAGCGCTGACCGGCGGGGAGCGGCCGGTACCGAAAGCGGGCCTTGCCCAGCACCAGCTCGTCCGGTACGACCCCGTAGTCCGTGCTGTCCCCGCCCGCGTACGGGTTGTCCCCGAGCACCCACCAGCCGCCGTCGCGCCGCTCCACGGCACGCTTGACGACCAGCAGGTCCTGCTGGAACGGATGACGCAGGACGACGACGTCCCCCGGCCTGACCGAGGCCCCGTACTGCACCAGCAGCCGGTCCCCGTGCTGGAGCGCGGGCACCATGGACGGCCCGGTCACCTCCGCCACTCCGAAGGGCGCCACAGCCCTCCCCCGCTCGGTCTCCTGCGACAGTTCCGGCATCCCCGGCACCTCCCCGGTCCGTTCCTCCACCAGTCTCAGTCTGACCCTGGACTTTTGTCCTAAGCCCTAGGGGGCGCCCGAGAAATCGCCTTCCCCAGGGAGTAATGTCGCACCTGAGAAGACGATCACGAGGAAGGAATGCTGCATGCTTTCCCGCCTGTTTGCCCCCAAGGTCAAGGTCAGCGCCCACTGCGACCTGCCCTGCGGCGTCTACGACCCGGCCCAGGCCCGCATCGAGGCGGAGTCGGTGAAGGCCGTCCAGGAGAAGATGGCCGGCAACGACGACCCCCACTTCCAGGCACGCGCCACCGTCATCAAGGAGCAGCGCGCGGAGCTCGCCAAGCACCACGTCTCCGTGCTCTGGAGCGACTACTTCAAGCCCCCGCACTTCGAGAAGTACCCGGAGCTGCACCAGCTGGTCAACGACGCCCTGAAGGCCCTCTCGGCCGCCAAGGCGTCCACCGACCCGGCGACGGGCCAGAAGGCGCTGGACTACATCGCCCAGATCGACAAGATCTTCTGGGAGACCAAGAAGGCCTGAGGCTTTCTCTCCCTTTGAAAGGGGCCCGGTCGGCATCTCCGACCGGGCCCCTTGCCTATGCCCTCCATGAGCGGGCGCCGGGTCAGCGGCGGCAGACGAGGATGCCGCCCAGACACGTGACCTCAAAGGCCCCGTGCTGGGCGATATGACCGAGGAGAATCGTGCGGGCCCGCTCGATCGTGGCGTCGAAGGGCACGTCGTGCTGGTCCGCCCACGCCCGATAGGAGGCCATGTGCGCGATGACCGGCCCGGGATCCTGCACCCTGATGGTGCCGGGCAGCCCGATCGCCTCCACCCGGCCGAACTCCTCCCCCAGGAAGGACGGAGCCTTCTCCAGGCAGAAGCGGGCACTGAGCGAGATACGAGCCGGGCCGCGCCCGGTGCCGAGCACGTCGCCTGCGGCCCGCTGCCACAGGTCGTCGAGTTCGGCCTTGTCCCGGTCACTGTTGGTGGAGACGATCACCAGCCCCTCGCGGGCAACCACGCGGGACAGCTCCCTGACCGCCTGAGGGATGTCCGGGACGTGGTAGAGCATGTGCAGGGCCAAGGCGGCATCGACGCTCTCCGTGGCCAACGGCAGGCGGGTGGCATCCGCCACGGCGACGGGGCCCGGCACGCCGGCGAGGATGCCGGGAGCGATGTCCAAGCCGAGCAGGGCCAGGTCGGGCCGGTCCTCGCGGAGCCGCTGGATGAACTTGCCGTTGCCGCAGCCGACATCGACCACGCGCCCGCGTACGCCCCTCAGCTGCTCGGCGACGATGCCAGGCAGGTCATAGCGGGGCGTCTGCCACTGATAGAGCGACTGGCGGGCAGCCAGATCCCGGTCACTGCTGTAGGCACTTCCGGCGAGACGGCCCCGGTCGGTGACGGCGGCGTCGTGTGCGGCGGACAGTTCGGTCACGTCGGCAGCTCCGGTGGGTGGGATGGGGGTACCGCCCACGCCCTTGAGGCAGTGGGGGAGGGTGAGCCCGCGAGGACGGCCGTGTGCTGGAGTCGTTCGCGTAGGTGTGCGGCCTGCGCGGCTCCACCGTACTGCGGCTCGCCCAGCTCCCGGCCCAGAGCGGTGAGCCGACGCACGATACTGGCCGACATACGCTCCGGATGCCCGCCTGTTCTGCCCCCCGGCACTTCTTCCGCGCGGAGACGCGCCTGGCGTTCGCCGAGTCACTTCACCTCAACCCCGGCTCGCTGCTTGCCGGAATGCTCCAGGTATAAGTGAGTCCGTGTTCGTGAGTACAGTGCGCCCAGCCAGGCGCACGTGCAATGGCTGTGTGGCGTCCGCCGGCCTATGGCCTGAGCGTTATGGCTCAATCTCCAGTTGCACCTCGTTACTGCCCCCCTGGAGGCCGGACGTGAGGCATTCCGTGGGTAGTTCCTGGGGCAGGCCGGTGATGGTCCGCCGTACGGGATGCCCTTGGCCACGTCCCTCGACGACTCGACCTCGCTGGATCACGACCAGGACCCCTGTGACGCGGAGGGTCGTGGCGCTGTCGTAGGCGATCAGCGACCTGCCGCCGTCGGCGTACCGGATGGTTTCCGTCCCGCTTCCGCCGGACACGGCGACGCAGGAGGCAGCCGGCGCCTCCGAGTTGAAGGAGCCGGTGGCGGGAACGGTCCGGCCGTGGGCACCGCAGGTGTACGTAATGTCCGCGTGAACATGGGTCGGCCCGGCCAGGAGCTTGAGCGGCGGGTCGTAACGGCTCTCGCTATGCCCGACGCAGCCGACGCTCCCCTCCTCGTCCGCCGTGGCCCGACCGATCGGCGCCCACACCAACGACGACCCCGCCAGCATCACGGACCCCAGAGCCACCGCGACACCACGCCTACCGAACATGTTTCCCTCCAGCTACGTCCTGCACCACTAACGGCACTTGGCCTACCCAGAGGCGCATCCCGTGCCCCGGCGTCTCGAAGCGCACGACCCGCGCACGTTCCGCTTCGTGCGCGGCCACGCGCGCCTGTACTCGCACCGCACGCCATACGGTCGGCTGCGGTCGCATGGAACCTGGAACACGGCGGGTAGCAAGCGCCGGACGAGTCCTCGTCGAGCAGGAAACGAGCAGGAGGAGATCTCCAGTGGGCCGTACTACCGTTGCAGCCGCCACCGTCGCGAGAGGGCGTATCTTCGCCATGATGGACGCGGACGGGGACGGGGTCATCTCGGCGCACGACTACCTCTCCCGGGTCGATCGGGCCGTCCAGGCCACGGGACGCTCGGAGGACGACCCACTGGTCGTCGCCGCCCGCGGGCAAGCCCACAAGGCGTGGGGGGCTATGGACGCGAACGGCGACGGGAAGCTGACCTTCGAGGAATACGACGCATGGGTCGGCGCCGACAAGTTCGACAACATCTGCCGGTTCGCCCTGGGCTCACTGTTCGACCTCGCCGACGCCGACGGGGACGGCGCCCTGGACAAGACCGAATTCACGATGCTGCGCACCGCGCTGAACAATGCGCCCGGAAACGCCGCTTCCGCGTTCAACGCATTGGACACCGACGGCGACGGCTTGGTGGTTCGTGATGAGTACCTGGCGTCGATCCGCTCCTACGTCATCGGCGACGCCTCGCCTATGGGCGAGGCCCTGTATTAGGCACTGCCCCGACGGCGGCCTCTGGGTATGCGCCGTGTGTACGTGCCGTCAGTGGAACTGCGGCACGATCAGACAGATCCCGTACGCCACCACCGCAGCGCAGGCGAGGAAGCACAGGGCGGCCTGGGCTCGGCCCGCGGTGGCGGAACCGGAGCGGTCGGCTTCCGCCCGGGACAGGCCGAGGACACCGAAGGTGAAGACGACGACCACGGCGACCGTGACACCGAGGCTGACCGCGGCGACCTTGCCGAGGGCGGACCAGTCGACATGCATGAGGGGCTCCCGGAGGGTCAGGCGGCCGCGCCGACGTGCGGCGGGGCCGGGGTGCGGAGGGTGACGTCGTGGTGGTCGTTGACGTTGTCGGCGCGCACCGGATTGCGGCGGGACGCGGCGACGATGACGGCGGCGAGGGCCAGGGCGACCAGCGCGATGACCGCCGTACCGACGTTGCCGCCGTGCTTGACCACGCTCGCCGCGAGGCCGCCGACCAGCGCGGCGGACGGCAGGGTGATCAGCCAGGCCAGCACCATCCGGCCGGCCACGCCCCAGCGGACCTCCGCGAGACGGCGGCCGAGACCGGCGCCGAGGATGCTGCCCGAGGCGACCTGCGTGGTGGACAGCGCGAAGCCGAGGTGAGCGGAGGTGAGGATCACCGTCGTGGAGGCCGTCTCGGCGGCGAAGCCCTGCGGCGACTGGATCTCCGCCAGCCCCTTGCCCATGGTGCGGATGATCCGCCAGCCGCCCAGGTAGGTGCCCAGACCGATGGCCAGACCCGCCGCGCCGATCACCCACACCGGCGGGCCCGCTTCATGGCCGAGCGCGCCCGCCGAGATCAGCGTCAGCGTGATGACGCCCATGGTCTTCTGGGCGTCGTTGGTGCCGTGCGCCAGGGACACGAGGGACGCCGAGGCGATCTGGCCGAGGCGGAAGCCCTTGGTCACCGAGTCCCGACGGGCGCGAGCGCTGAGCCTGTAGGCGAGGTAGGTGGCGACCAGGGCGGCCACGCCGGCCACCACCGGAGAGGCCACAGCCGGGATCAGCACCTTCTCGACAACCTTGTCAAAGTGCACTCCGTGGGAGCCCGCACCGACCCAGACTGCACCGATCAGACCGCCGAAGAGGGCGTGGGAGGAACTGGAGGGCAGGCCGGCGAGCCAGGTCACCAGGTTCCACAGGATCGCCCCGACCAGCCCGGCGAAGATCATCGCCGGGCTGACCAGTGTGTCGTCCACGATCCCGCCGGAGATGGTCCTGGCCACCTCGGTGGACAGAAAGGCGCCGACGATGTTGAGGACTCCGCTGACCAGAACCGCGGTGCGCGGCTTGAGCGCGCCGGTGGCGATGGAGGTCGCCATCGCGTTCGCGGTGTCGTGGAATCCGTTCGTGAAGTCGAACGCCAGTGCCGTGACGATGACGACCGCCACGAGGAACGTGATGTGGTCCATTCCCCGAGGCAAGCAAGGGCCGGCCAATGCGCGGCGAACTGAAGGCGAACGGAGTGTCGAAGATGGGGGACTCTGTTGTGCATTCCTGTGCGGAATCGTGCCATCTCGCGATGTCAGTGCCCTGTGCCACGCTGTGCAGATGACCCTGGACGACCTCAGACGGCTGCGGCGCGTCCGTGACCGCATGGACCGCGAGTACGCCGAGCCGCTCGACATGACCGAGCTGGCCCGCGGCGCCCATATGTCGCCGGGCCATTTCCAGCGCAGCTTCCGCAAGGCCTTCGGCGAGACGCCGTACAGCTATCTGATGACGCGCAGGATCGAGCGGGCCAAGGCGCTGCTGCGCCGGGGCGACCTCACCGTCACCGAGGTCTGCCTCGCCGTGGGCTGTACGTCACTCGGGTCCTTCAGCTCCCGCTTCACCGAGCTGGTCGGCGAGACACCGAGCGCCTACCGGGCCCGGGACCACGAGGAGAGCGCCGTGATCCCGTCCTGCGTGGCCCGCACGTTCACCCGCCCGCGCCGCCGGCCCTACTGACCCATACGTCACCCGCCCGCGCCGCCGGCCCTACTGACCCGTCCGCCCCCGACAGCACAGGCGTGCCCGGGTCGCGCGCGTCCCGGCCCGGATGGGCCTAGCGTGACTGCATGGACGTGAAACTCAAGCAGTGCTTCATCGCGGTGGACGACCATGACAAGGCGCTCGCCTTCTACCGCGACGTGCTCGGCCTGGAGGTCCGCAACGACGTGGGCTTCGAGGGCATGCGCTGGGTGACCCTGGGCTCACCGCTCCAGCCGGACGTCGAGATCGTGCTGGAGCCGCCCGGCGCCAACCCGGACGCCTCCCCCGCCGACCGGCAGGCGATGGCCGAACTGCTCGCCAAGGGCATGCTCCGGGGTGTCATCTTCACGACCGAGGACTGCGACGCGCTGTACGAGCGGGTGCGGGAGTCCGGCGCCGATGTGCTCCAGGAGCCGACGGACCAGCCGTACGGGGTCCGTGACTGCGCCTTCCGGGACCCGGCGGGCAACCAGCTCCGCTTCCTCCAGCGCCCCGCGGAATGACCGACCTGCGGAATGAACGGCCCGCGTGAATTCCCCGGGCCCGCCAGGGAATTCACGCCTACACTCCCCGCATGATCATTCGCTGGACGTACGCCTTCGTCGACCGGCCCGCCGGCCGGCTGCGCGAGGCTCGCGCCTTCTGGACGGCTGTCACCGGCACCCACGCGTCCGAACCCCGCGGCGAACAGGGCGAGTTCCTGACCCTGCTGCCCGAGGAGGCCGCCGGGACGGACGCGTGCGTGAAGCTCCAGGGCGTCGCCGAGGGCGACGGCGGCGCCCATCTCGACCTCTGCGCCGAGGACGTACGGGAGTTGACCGCGAACGCCCGGGAACTCGGCGCGGAGCTGGTGGCGGACCACGGCGACTGGGTCGTACTGCGCTCTCCGGCGGGGCAGTCGTTCTGTGCCGTGCCCTGGCACGGGGAGACGGTACGACCGCCGGTGGTGGCGGGCAGCCGGCTGGACCAGGTCTGCCTCGACATCCCGCCGTCCCGGCACGCCGCCGAGTCGGACTTCTGGGCCACCCTCACCGGCTGGGAACGACTGAAGGGGTCCCGCCCGGAGTTCGAGGTGCTGAAGCCGCCGGCGGGACTACCCGTCCGGATCCTGCTCCAGCGGCTCGACGACGAGCGCCCCGCCTCCGCCCATCCGGACCTCGCCTGCGCGGACATCGCGGCAGTCCGCGCCCGGCACGAGGAGTACGGGGCCGCCCCCGTGCACCATGGCCCGCACTGGACGGTGATGCGCGACCCGGCCGGCGGCGTCTACTGCCTGACCGGCCGAGACCCGGAGACGGGCGGCCTTCCGGCCGCCGGTCGGTGAACGCCCGGCGCGCAGGCCCGCAAGACAGCCGGTGCGCAGGCCCACACGACAGGGGTACCGGTCACCCCCAGGACTCCACCTCCACCACGGCGTCGGCCGGCAGCGGCCCGTACACATGCGGGAACTCCTCCCCGCCCGGCTCCATGGCCTCGTACTTCACCGGTGCAGCGACCAAGGCCGGGTCCACGACCAGGACGACCAGCTCGTCCGGACCGTCGTAGTCGCCGTAGAGGAACGCGGCGATGCGCGGGAGCTGTTCGCGGGTGGAGAAGTGGATGAAGCCCTCCTCCTGGAGGGTGCGGCCTCGGGTCGACACCTCGTAGGCGCCGCGCTCGCGGGCCGCTTCCCACAGGGAGCGTTCGGTGATGTGGAAGATGCGGGGCAGTTTCGGCATGCGCCCACGGTACGGCGTCCGGTACGGCGTCGGCGGCGGGCTCAGCGCTGCCTCGTGTACGTCCGCACGAGCACGCCGTTGGTGAAGGTGCGCACCCCGTCGAGGGTGAACTCCTTGATGTCGAGTCCGGTGCCGAACATGGGCATGCCCGTGCCGTAGACGAGCGGGTAGGTCTTGATGACGAGTTCGTCGATCTCGTCCAGCAGCTCTCCGGCGAGGCGCGCACCGCCGCACAGATAGATGTCCAGGCCGCCCTCCTCCGCCTTCAGTGCGTGGACCCGGCCGAGCAGGTCGTCGGCGATGATCTCGACGTGCGGGTCGGGGGACACGGCCAGGCTGCGGGAGGCGACGTACTCGCGCAGATGGGCGTAGGGGCTGGTGATGCCCTCCTTGAGGGCCAGCTCGTAGCTGCCCCGGCCCTGGATGACGGTGTCGAACCGCTTGTTCTCCAGGTGGTCGAGGCCGAGCGGCCTGCGGCCATGGGTGGCCATGGTCTCCGGGAACTCCGTCTTGAGGAAGTCGAGGTACTCCTCGTTCATGAAGCGGAACATCGCCGAGGCGTCGCCCTGCTCGTCGCCTATGAAGCCGTCGAGCGAACAGGCGATGAAGTAGCTGAGCTTGCGCAAACCTGTCTCTTTTCAGGAGGAGTTGGTACGACCGGGCGGCCAACCACTCCATTTGTAGTACTCCAGTCGTAGTGGTTGCAAGACGTTTCGGAGGTCTGCCAGAAGCGGGAGAAGTGGTTCCGGACAGGCACGAGCGGCCGGTCCCGCACACTGTGGGGATGTGCGGGACCGGGGTCTGTCCTGGCCTCGATCAGCCGCTGCGCCGGGTGACGAACTCGGCGAGCGCCAGCAGACCGCCCGCCGCCTCGGGCGCGGGGACCGCGCGGGACAGCTCCTGCACCGCGCGGGCCATCCGGTCGGCCGCCTCGGCCTGCGCCCAGTCCCGCCCGCCCGCCCGCTCCACGGCCAGTGCCGTACGCACGATGCCCTCGGCGTCACCGGAGACGTACGGCTCGTCGTACAGCTCGGCGAGTTCGGCTGCCGCTTCCGTGCCGGAGGACAGGGCCGCCACCACGGGCAGCGACTTCTTGCGGGCCGCGAGATCCGCGCCGGCCGGCTTCCCGGTGCGCCGCGGGTCGCCCCATATGCCGATGACGTCGTCGATCAGCTGGAAGGCGAGCCCGGCCTGGCGGCCGAAGCCGTCCAGCGCCGCCACGTCCTCGCCGTCGGCGCCCGCGTACAGCGCGCCGAGGGCGCAGGCGCAGCCCAGCAGCGCGCCGGTCTTCGCCTCGGCCATGGCGAGCACCTCGTCGAGGGTGACCTCGCCCGGGGCGCGGCGCTCCATGTCCACGTCGGTGTGCTGGCCGGCGCACAGTTCCACGACGCAGTCCGCGAGCCGGGCCGCCGCCGGGCCGGACGCCGGGTGCGGGTCCTCGGCGAGCATCCGCAGGGCCAGCGCCTGCAGGGCGTCACCGGCGAGGATCGCGTCGGCAGTGCCGAACACGGTCCAGGCCGTGGGCCGGTGCCGGCGGGAGGCGTCCCGGTCCATCACGTCGTCGTGCAACAGGGTGAAGTTGTGGACCAGTTCGACCGCCACCGCCGCCCGGACCGCCGCCGTACGGCCCGCGGGTCCGCCGAGGGCGGTGGCCGCCGCGAGGACGAGCGCGGGCCGGATCGCCTTGCCGGCGTTGCCGCGCGCCGGGGTGCCGTCCGCGTGCTGCCAGCCGAAGTGGTAGAGCGCGATCCGGCGCATGGAGCCGGGCAGCGACTCCAGAGCCGCGCGCAGCTCCGGGTCGACCAGGGTCCGGGTGCGCTCCAGCAGCGCCACCGCCTCCTGTCCTTCGAGACGCGCCTCGGGATGTCGCTCGGGATGTCCCCCGGCCTGACCGGCATCGGCGTCACCGGTCCTCCCCCGCCGTTCCCCCGCCGTGCCGGGGTGCGGCACGGCGGGGGAACGCTGTTCGGTCTCCGTCATGAACTCGGCCATGTCTCCCCCTCGCCAGGTCCGCGGACACCGGCGTCACCGGCCCGGCCGGACGCATATTCCGAGGGTCTACCCTCGCCGACGAGCGGGAACACGACCGCGAAGTGCGGAAACGTCACCTCCACCGGCCGATCTCGACGTTCTCCAGCACGCCGAGCGCGTCGGGCACCAGCACGGCGGCCGAGTAGTAGGCCGTCACCAGGTACTTGATGATGGCCTGTTCGTTGATGCCCATGAAACGGACGGACAGGCTGGGCTCGATCTCGTCCGGGATGCCGGACTGCCTCAGGCCGATGACACCCTGGTCCTGCTCGCCGGTACGCATGGCGATGATCGAGGTCGTGCGCTCCGGGGTGACCGGGATCTTGTTGCAGGGGTAGATCGGCACTCCGCGCCAGGTCGGGATGCGGTTGCCGCTGATCTCGACGGTCTCCGGGACCAGTCCCCGCTTGTTCAGCTCGCGCCCGAAGGCCGCGATCGCGCGCGGGTGGGCCAGGAACAGCTTGGTGCTGCGCCGGCGGCTCAGCAGCTCGTCCATGTCGTCCGGGCCGGGCACACCGTCGTGCGGCTGGATCCGCTGGTCGTACTCGCAGTTGTTCAGCAGGCCGAATTCGCGGTTGTTGATCAGCTCGTGCTCCTGGCGCTCCTTGAGCGCCTCGACCGTGAGCCTGAGCTGCTGCTCGGTCTGGTTCATCGGCTGGTTGTACAGGTCGGCCACGCGCGTGTGGATGCGCAGCACGGTCTGGGCGATGCTCAGCTCGTACTCGCGGGGCCGGGGCTCGTAGTCCACGAAGGTGTGCGGGATGTCGGGCTCGCCGGAGTGACCGGCCGCCAGCGCGACCTCTTTCTCGCCGTACTTGTTGGTCGGCTGCTCCGGGGCCGAGCGAAGCTGCTCGACGTGTTCGCGCAGGGTGTCCGCGCGCTGGGCGACCTGCTCGAAGTCCTGGCGACTGAGGATCAGCACGGTCGCCGCGGTGGCCGCGCGGGCGGTGAACTCCCAGATGGCGTCCGGGTCCAGCAGTGCCTGCTCGCCGAAGTAGGCGCCGTCGGCGAGGACTCCGAGGACGGCGTCGTCGCCGTAGGGGCCGGTGCCGATCTTCTCGACCCTGCCGTGTGCCAGTAGGTACACCTCATTGGTCTGGTTGCCGAAGTCGGCGATCACCTCGCCGGGCGCGAAGTCACGCTGACGGCAGCGGCGGGCCAGCTCCGCCAGCACCTCCTCGTCCTCGTACGAGCGCAGGACCGGCAGCTCGCCGAGTTCGGCCGGGATGACCTCGACCTGGTCCCCGGTCTTCACGAAGGTGATGCGACCGTCGCCGACGGTGTACGCCAGTCGCCTGTTGACCCGGTATGTGCCGCCATGTACGTCTACCCACGGGAGCGTGCGCAGCAGCCAGCGGGAGCTGATCTCCTGCATCTGCGGAACGGACTTGGTTGTGGTGGCCAGGTTCCGCGCTGCCGCCGTCCCGAGGGACTGCTGCGGCTTGCCCTGATCCGTGCGGACCTCTTCGCCTACCGACATAGAGAATTGCCTCCCAGGTATTCCCGGTGCCGAATCGCAGGGGGCACCGGTCTCGGCACCCGAGCCTTCCATCACGGATCGCGGTCGCGCCATTACCCGAACGGGCGGGAATAGATCATCGGATTACTGGGCATGACGAAGGACCTGTCCAGTCCCCTGCAGCGCCCTCGGCCGTATGCCCCGCACCGGGTGACAATGAAGCGGTGACCAGCCCCGATCCGCTCGTTCCCCGGCTCCCCTCTCCTCTCCAAGAGGTCGGGGACGACCGGTTCGAGCGGTACGGTCTGCGGCTGCTCCTCAAACGCGACGACCTGATCCACACCCACCTCATCGGCAACAAATGGCGCAAGCTCGTGCCGAACATCGAGGCGGCGAAGGGCCGGCCGCTGGCCACCTTCGGCGGGGCCTACTCCAATCACCTGCGCGCCACCGCCGCCGCGGGCCGCCTTCTCCGGCTCCCGACCGTCGGCGTGGTCCGCGGCGAGGAACTGGCCGACCGTCCGCTCAACCCCTCCCTGGCCCGGTGCGCGGCGGACGGCATGCGGCTGCACTTCGTCGACAGATCGACGTACCGACGCAAGACCGAGCCGGAGACCCTGGCCGCGATCTTGCGCGCGGCCGGTGCGGAGGAGGCGTACGTCGTGCCCGAGGGCGGCAGCAACGGCGCGGCCGTACAGGGCTGCCGGGCGCTGGGAGAGGAACTGCGCGGGCACGCCGACGTCGTCGCGGTCGCCTGCGGCACCGGTGGCACGCTCGCGGGGCTGGCCGCCGGGCTGACGGCGGGACAGCGGGCGCTCGGCGTACCGGTACTCAGGGGCGGCTTCCTGGAGCGTGACATACAAGCGCTGCAGGAACGTGCCTTCGGCGGCCGTACCGGCTCCTGGTCCCTGGACGAGCGCTTCCACTTCGGCGGCTACGCCCGTACGACACCCGAACTGCACGGCTTCGCCCAGGACTTCGAGGACCGCCACGGGCTGCCTGTCGAGCGTCTCTATGTCGCCAAGTTGCTCTACGGACTTGTCGCCCTCGCGGACGAGGGCGCCTTCCCGCGCGGGACGACGATCGCCGCCGTCGTGACCGGGCGGCCGTTCCCGCAGGGTCAACCCGCCTCCCGATAGGCCGCCGCCTCCTCCAGGTCCAGGCGTCTGAGGAGCGCGCGCAGCATCTCGTCGTCGATGTAGCGGTGGTCGCGGAGCTTGACGAAGACCTCGCGTTCGGCGCTGATCATCTCGCGGGACAGGCGGCGGTAGGTGTCGTCGACGGACTCGCCGGTGACGGGGTTGGTCTGGCCGAGGCGCTCCCAGACGGCGTTGCGGCGGCGCTCCAGGACCGTGCGCAGGCGGTCGGCGAGCGGCGGGGGCAGGGCGTTGCGCTCGTCGGAGAGGAGGTCGTCGAGATGGCGCTCGGCGGCCCGGGAGGCCTGTGCCTGGGCGTTGGCCTCGGCGAGCGTCTCGGCCTGCGCATCGCGGCCCGGGAAGCGCATCAGGCGGATCAGCGGCGCGAGCGTCAGGCCCTGCACCACGAGGGTGCCGATGACCGTGGTGAAGGTCATGAAGAGGATCAGGTTCCGCTGCGGGAAGGGGGCGCCGCCGTGCACCGTGAGCGGGATCGAGAACGCGATGGCCAGGGACACCACTCCGCGCATGGCGGCCCACCCCGTCACGACCGGCGCCCGCCAGGTGACACCCTCCTCGCGCTCCCTGATCCGGCGGGAGAGCGCGCGGGGCAGGAAGGTCGCCGGGAACACCCACGCGAAGCGGGCCGCCACGACCACGACGAAGACCGCGATCGCGTACCAGGCCGCGTCGACCCCCTGGTACGCGCCCAATCCCTTGAGGACGGTGGGCAGTTGCAGGCCGATCAGCGCGAAGACCGCCGATTCCAGTAGAAAGGCGACCATCCGCCACACCGCGTCCTCCTGGAGCCGGGTGGCGAAGTCGACCTCCCACGCGCGGTGCCCGAGATACACCGCGACCACGACGACCGCGAGGACGCCGGAGCCGTGGAACTGCTCGGCCACGCCGTAGGCGACGAACGGGATCAGCAGCGAGAGGGTGTTCTGCAGCAGCGCCTCCTTCAGATGGGTGCGCAGCCAGTGGATCGGCACCATGAGCACGAGTCCGACGAGCACCCCGCCGACCGCGGCCCGCAGGAACTCCTCGATGCCGCCCGCCCAGGTGGCGCCCTCGCCGACGGCCGCGGCGAGGGCCACCTTGTAGGCGGTGATCGCGGTGGCGTCGTTCAGCAGGGACTCGCCCTGGAGGATGGTGGTGATCCGGGACGGCAGGCCGACCCGGCGCGCGATCGCCGCGGCCGCGACCGCGTCGGTCGGCGCGACCACCGCGCCCAGCACCAGCGCGGCGGGCAGCGGCAGCCCCGGTACGACGAGATAGGCGGCCCAGCCGACGACGAAGGTCGCGAAGAGCACGTACCCGATCGACAGCAGCCCCACGGGCCGCATCTGGGCGCGCAGATCGAGGTACGAGCTCTCGGTGCCCTCCTTGTAGAGCAGCGGGGGCAGCACCAGCGGCAGGACGATGTCCGGGTCCAGCGTGTAGTGCGGGATCCCCGGGACGTACGAGACGGCCAGGCCGACCGCGACCAGCAGCAGGGGCGCCGGGACCGGGGTGCGCCGGGCGATCCCCGCGAACCCCGCACTGCCCGCCACCAGCAACAGCAGCGGCATCACGTCCATGGTCCTCGCCCACCCTCGTTTTCCGCGCGGCCACCCGCACACCCGTCGTAATCTGGCAATCATGAAACAGTGCACGCACACCGACGCGCTGCCGCACCCGGAACCGGATCCGCTCGACCCGACCTGCCCGGAGTGCCTGCGGGACGGCACGCACCCGGTGCAGCTGCGGCTGTGTCTCAGCTGCGGCCATGTCGGCTGTTGCGACTCCTCGCCCGGGCGGCACGCGACGCAGCACCACGAGCAGTCCGGTCACCCCGTGATGCGGACCTTCGAGCCCGGCGAGGACTGGCGGTGGTGCTTCGTGGACCACGTACTGGTGTGATCGTGTTCCCGTCCGACCGCGTTCTCGTGTGACACTGCATGCGACGGCGGCCGCACGACGGTTCGAGCGTCTGACGTCTGGGTACGTCAACCCGGCGCGCGCTCTTCCCATTTGGGCCCGCAAACCCTCTAGACACGGAGCGTATACACAGCTTTACTGTGAGTGACGCCAGGGGGGTTGGGGTCCCGGGACAGGAACGTTCGGAGCGCGATAGCGTCACCGCCGAACCACGTACGCGTTACCCCGGGGGGCGACCCTCGGCCCCGTAAAGCTTGTACCACCATGGAGGTGAGGGTGTCCCAGATCGCAGGCGAGCCCGCGGCGAATCAGGACTTCGTGGAAGTCCGGCTGCCGGCCGCGGGTGCCTACCTGTCGGTGCTGCGGACGGCCACGGCCGGTCTCGCGGCCCGCTTGGACTTCACCCTGGACGAGATCGAGGACCTGCGCATCGCCGTGGACGAGGCCTGCGCGATCCTGCTCCAACAGGCTGTGCCCGGCTCCGTGCTCAGCTGTGTCTTCCGGCTCGTCGACGACTCGCTGGAGGTCACGGTCTCGGCGCCGACCACGGACGGTCACGCCCCCTCGCGGGACACCTTCGCCTGGACCGTGCTGTCGGCCCTCGCAGGCAAGGTCTCGTCCGCAGTCGACGAGGACAAGACCGTGTCGATCAGCCTCTACAAACAGCGCGGCGCGGGCCCCGGCCCGGCGTGAGGAACGGGGACGGTCCGGTGCGGGACGAAGAGCGCGGCACACGCGAGCTGCCGACCGGGGACGGGGGTGCCCCCTGGTCGAGCGCGGGCGAGATCTCCGGGGAAGCCCCCCGGGACGGTTCCCGGCGCATGGCGGACGGCATCGACGGCATCCCCGAGCAGGCCAGGCCGCACCCGGTGGACGACTCCGCGAGTGCCGGAGGTGACGGCGCGGTGCAGGTCGTACAGCCGGAGGAACCCGGCGGCGCCGGACCCGCCGTCCACGCGGGAGCCAGGGCTCGGGGAAGGGCTACGGGCGGGACGATGAGCGAGCACGAGCGAAACGCCGAGGACGAGGCGCTGGGCGCGGAGGCCGTGCAGGCCGTACAGCACGCCCCGCAGGACCGCAGCGGTGCGCGGGCGATGTTCGTCGAGCTGCGCAAGCTGGACGCCGGCAGCGCGGAGTACGCGGAGCTGCGCAATCAGCTGGTCCGTATGCACCTGCCGCTCGTGGAGCACCTGGCACGCCGGTTCCGCAACCGCGGCGAGCCGCTGGACGATCTCACCCAGGTCGCCACGATCGGTCTGATCAAGTCCGTCGACCGGTTCGACCCGGAGCGCGGCGTGGAGTTCTCCACGTACGCCACCCCGACCGTGGTCGGCGAGATCAAGCGGCACTTCCGCGACAAGGGCTGGGCGGTCCGGGTGCCGCGCCGGCTGCAGGAACTGCGGCTCGCGCTGACCACGGCGACGGCCGAGCTGTCCCAGCTGCACGGCCGCTCGCCCACGGTCCACGAGCTGGCCGAGAAGCTCGCGATCTCCGAGGAGGAGGTCCTGGAGGGCCTGGAGTCCGCCAACGCGTACTCCACGCTGTCCCTGGACGTCCCCGACACCGACGACGAGTCGCCCGCGGTCGCCGACACCCTCGGCGCGGAGGACGAGGCGCTGGAGGGCGTGGAGTACCGGGAGTCGTTGAAGCCGCTGCTGGAGGATCTCCCGCCGCGGGAGAAGCGGATCCTGCTGCTGCGCTTCTTCGGGAACATGACCCAGTCGCAGATCGCGCAGGAGGTCGGCATCTCCCAGATGCACGTCTCCCGGCTGCTGGCCCGCACGCTGGCCCAGCTGCGGGAGAAGCTGCTCGTCGAGGAGTAGCCGGGGAGCGAGCAGAGCGGACGAGCAGAGCGCCTGGGTCTGCGCCCGGTTCTACTCGGCGCGACCCGGTCCCTTGATGCCGAGGGCCCGGGTCGTCTGGCCGTTGACGAGCAGTACGAGCGCCGCCACGGCTACGACGGCCAGGGCGATCCCGGCCGGGATGGCCATGCTGTCGGCCTTGAGCAGGTTGTAGGCGATCGGCAGCGCCATGAGCTGGGTGATCACCGCCGGGCCCCGGCTCCAGCTGCGCCGCAGCAGCAGTCCCCGCGCGGCGAGCAGCGGCAGCAGCGCGAGCACGACCAGCGTGATACCCAGGGTCACGGCCTGCTGCCGGCCGTCCGGGTCACCGGTGAGCCCCCGCACGAACACCCACAGGCCGCCGGCCACCAGCGCGATGCCTTCCAGGGCGGCCAGCAGGGCGGCATACGTCAGCCGACGGGGGCGGGGCCCCTCGGCTACGGCTGCTTCGGCATCCGGGGTCGGGTTCTGCTCACTGCTCACCCCAGCAGGGTAGCCGCCGGGCCCTGAGGACCACTGGCGGGTGCGCGCGGCGCTGCGAAACCGACGGCACTGCGGCTCCTCAAAGGGCGCGTGGCTGTATCGATATGTCGAGGCTCACGCCCCTGCCTCTTACCGGATCCCTACCTCGGTGTAGGCCGGGTACCGCCGGGTAGGTACGCTGCCATCCATGCGTGCACTTCTCGTGGTCAATCCGGCGGCTACCACCACAAGCGCACGCAGGCGCGACGTCCTGATCCACGCACTGGCGAGCGAGATGAAGCTGGAGGCGGTCACCACCGAGTACCGCGGCCACGCGCGCGACCTCGGCCGGCTGGCGGCGGACAGCGACGACATCGACCTCGTGGTGGCCCTCGGCGGCGACGGCACGGTCAACGAGGTCGTCAACGGCCTCCTGCACGCCGGCCCCGACCCGGACCGGCTGCCCGGCTTCGCCGTGGTCCCCGGCGGCTCCACCAACGTCTTCGCCCGCGCCCTCGGCCTGCCCAACGACCCGGTGGAAGCCACCGGCGCCCTGCTGGACGCGCTGCGCGAGGGCAGTGAGCGGTTCGTCGGCCTCGGCCTGACCTCGGGCACGCCCGGCACTGAGGACGAGGCGGTCCCGGACCGGTGGTTCACCTTCAACGCCGGACTCGGCTTCGACGCGGGCGTCGTCGGCCGGGTCGAGCAGCAGCGCGAGCGCGGCAAGAAGTCGACACACGGGCTGTACGTACGACAGGTGATCCGGCAGTTCCTCGGCGAACCGAACCGGCGGCGCGGCTCGATCACACTGGAGCGGCCCGGCGAGGACCCGATCACCGATCTTGTGGTCGCCATAATCTCGAACACGGCCCCTTGGACGTATTTCGGCAATCGCCCCATGTACACGTCGCCTAAGGCCTCGTTCGACACCGGCGTCGACGTCCTGGGTCTGCGCCGCCTCTCGACGGCCGCGGTTGCCCGGTATGGCACCCAGTTGCTCACTTCGTCCCCCGAGCGCGGACCCCACGGCAGGCACGTGGTCTCGCTGCACGACATGGACCAGTTCACCTTGCATTCGAAGGCGCCCCTCCCCCTGCAGATGGACGGCGACCACCTCGGACTGCGTAGAAGCGTGACGTTCACAGGCGTACGCCGTGCACTGCGTGTGATTGTGTGAGCGGAAGACCCCAAAGTCCTTTCACTCGAACGTTTAGGCCAGGATCCACCCCATGGAAGTACGGCTGTGACCTAGTCGACACCGAGGAATCAAAAAAACTTTCCTGAAGGGGTTGTATCCGCCGCTGAGGTTTGCGAGTCTCTACGTGGCGATCGGGACGGCCCGCAACACCGGCCTCCGCTGGTCACCAGAACCCCTCTTCAAACCAAGGACCACGCCGGGGAAGACTCGGCGGTCGGCCCTTCACTTGTTGAGGGATTCGTGAAAGCGTTCACATTCACAAGCAACCTGTACGTAATACGTTCAGAGAAACCAAGGAGAGGTAGCAGCCATGGACTGGCGTCACAACGCCGTTTGCCGCGAGGAAGACCCCGAGCTCTTCTTCCCCATCGGCAACACCGGTCCTGCGCTGCTGCAGATCGAGGAAGCCAAGGCCGTCTGCCGTCGCTGCCCGGTGATCGAGCAGTGTCTGCAGTGGGCGCTCGAGTCCGGTCAGGACTCCGGCGTCTGGGGTGGTCTCAGCGAGGACGAGCGCCGCGCCATGAAGCGCCGCGCCGCCCGCAACCGGGCCCGTCAGGCCTCCGCCTGACATACCCACCCCTGCTGACAGCCTGAGCTTGGCGGCGCGTGCAGTACGCGCGCATCTCCCGCCCCCGAGCCGCAGCGCGCAGTATCCCCCGATGCCGCTAGCGATTTAGCAGAGCAGCAACGAGCACGAGCCTCGGACCCATGGCGGTCCGGGGCTTTTTGCTGTCCGCAAGGGGCCGCCGGCGTACGGCAGTTGGGTCACTTCTGCGCCCGCACCGGAATGTCGAGGATCACCCGGGTCCCCCGCCCCGGCGCCGGGACCATGTCGAAGGAGCCGCCCAACTCCCCCTCCACCAGCGTCCGTACGATCTGCAGCCCCAGGTTGCCCGAGCGATGTGGGTCGAAGTCCTCGGGCAGGCCGACCCCGTCGTCCTGGACGGTGACGAGGAGGCGGGCCTCCTTGGTGGTGCCGCCACGGACCGCGGAGACCTCTACCGTGCCGGTGTCGCCCTCGCAAAAGCCGTGCTCCAGGGCGTTCTGCAAGATCTCGGTGAGGACCATCGACAGCGGGGTGGCGACCTCGGCGTCGAGTATCCCGAAGCGGCCGGTGCGCCGGCCGGTCACCTTGCCCGGCGAGATCTCGGCGACCATCGCCAGCACGCGGTCGGCGATGTCGTCGAACTCCACGCGCTCATCCAGGTTCTGAGACAGCGTCTCATGCACGATGGCGATCGAGCCGACCCGGCGGACGGCCTCCTCCAGGGCCTCCCGGCCTCGCTCGGACTCGATACGCCGGGCCTGCAGCCGCAGCAGCGCGGCAACCGTCTGGAGGTTGTTCTTCACCCGGTGGTGGATCTCCCGGATGGTCGCGTCCTTGGTGATCAACTCGCGCTCGCGGCGCCGCAGTTCGGTGACGTCCCGGCACAGCACCAGGGATCCGATCCGGGTGCCCTTGGGCTTGAGCGGGATCGCCCGGAACTGGATCACCCCGTCGTTGGCCTCGATCTCGAACTCGCGCGGCGCCCAGCCGCTGGCCAGCTTGACGAGCGCCTCGTCCACCGGACCGCGGGTCGGGGCCAGCTCGGCGGTGGTCTGCCCGAGGTGCTGGCCGACCAGGTCGGCGGCGAGGCCGAGCCGGTGGTAGGCGGACAGCGCGTTCGGGGAGGCGTACTGGACGACGCCGTCCGCGTCCAGCCGGATCAGGCCGTCGCCGACACGCGGCGAGGCATCCATGTCGACCTGCTGGCCGGGGAAGGGGAACGATCCTGCAGCGATCATCTGCGCCAGGTCCGAGGCACTCTGGAGATAGGTCAGCTCCAGCCGGCTCGGGGTGCGGACGGTCAGCAGATTGGTGTTGCGGGCGATGACGCCGAGGACGCGGCCCTCGCGTCGTACGGGGATGGACTCGACCCGTACCGGGACCTCTTCGCGCCACTCCGGGTCGCCCTCGCGCACGATCCGGCCCTCGTCCAGCGCCGCGTCCAGCATGGGCCGGCGGCCGCGCGGGACGAGGTGGCCGACCATGTCGTCCTGGTAGGAGGTGGGGCCGGTGTTGGGGCGCATCTGGGCGACCGAGACGTATCGCGTGCCGTCGCGGGTGGGGACCCACAGGACCAGGTCGGCGAAGGAGAGGTCGGAGAGCAGCTGCCACTCCGAGACCAGCAGATGGAGCCACTCGAGATCGGAGTCGTCGAGGGCGGTGTGCTGGCGGACCAGCTCGTTCATGGAGGGCACGGTGCGAGCGTACCCGCGGGCCTCGGATGGCCGAAAAAACACCCGCGGGCCGCGGCGCCTGGAAGGGACCCTCAACCCTTCCGGCACCGCAGCCCGGAGCATCATCGGCCGCGGGGTGTGCGGTCCCGGCCGGCCGAAGGTCGAGGAGCCGGGGCAGTCAGGGCAGAGAGCGCCGGTTCCTCGATCCGCCTTCCTGTGCGGGGAAGACGGAGGCTTTCTTCACTTTGATTGTGGACTAGACCACAAGGATGTGTCCATGCTCTTGTCGGCATGCACGACTGATGGCACCCGATGCCACGCAGCCTAGCCCGCCTCGGTCAGTCGCGGGGCCAGATGGCCATGGCAATTTCCGCGAGTGCCTCCAGTTCCCCCCTGCTCGCTCCGTCGCGCGCCTGCTGGGACATGCCCTGGATCATGGCGCCGGCGTGCCGGGCGAGGGCATCGGCGTCGGCGCCGGCGGGGAGCAGCCCGGCCGCGATGTCCGCCCGGATCCGGGACGCGAGGGCGGCGAGGTTCGCGTTGCGCCGCTCACGGAGCAGCTGCTCCACCTCGGGGCTGGTGCAGTTGGTGGCGGCGTGCGCGACCAGGCAGCCGTACGGGTGCGCGGGGTCGGTGTACTCGGCGGCTGCCTCGCGCAGCATGCGTTCGACGGCGGCCCGGGCGGTGGGCTCCTCGGCGATGGCACGGTCGCCGAAGGCGCCGTGGGTGTCGCTGTAGACCCGGACGACCTCCTCGAACAGGGTCCGCTTGTCACCGAAGGCCGCGTAGAGACTCGGGGCCCCGATGCCCATGATCCGGGTGAGGTCGGAGACCGAGGTGGCCTCGTAGCCGTGCTCCCAGAAGGCCACGAGTGCCTTCTCCAGGGCGGTGGCCCGGTCGAAGGAGCGTGGCCGGCCGCGGCCCTTCACCGTCCTGACCTGCTCTTCCCTCTGCGCTTGTCCCACCATGGAGTGCATTTTATAGCGGTCCCTAGAGAATTGTCGGCGGGATGCGCTACGGTCTTTTTGTAGCGACCGCTAGACAAATCTGGAGGGGCGGGAGACATGGGCGTGCTCACGGGAAAGACGGCGCTGGTCACGGGGGCGAGCCGGGGTATCGGGCGAGGTGTCGCCGAGCGGCTCGGGCGGGACGGACCGCGGATCGCGGTGCACTACGGCAGCGACAAGACGGCCGCGAAGGAGACGGTGGCGGCGATCGAGGCGGCCGGCGGCTCGGCGTTCGCGATCGGGGTGCGACTGGGCATGCCGGGTGACGCCGATCGGCTGTGGGAGGAGTTCGACCGGCACGCGGACGGGCTGGACATCCTCGTGCACAACGCGGGCATCGGCACGTCGCGGCCGTTCGCCGAGATCGGCGAGGAGGAGTTCGACCGGCTCTTCGCGGTGAATGTGAAGGCGCCCTTCTTCCTCACCCGGCTCGGGGCGGAGCGGCTGCGCGACGGCGGGCGGGTGGTGAACATATCGTCGGGGCTTGCGCGGGCCGCCGCGATGCCCCAGCTGATCGCGTACGCGATGACGAAGGCCGCGCTCGACGTCTTCACCCGGGACCTGTCCAAGGAGCTCGGCCCCCGCGGGATCACGGTCAACTCGGTGGCACCCGGCATCGTGGACACCGACGTCAACGCCGCATGGCTGCGCGCGAGCGAGGAGGCGTGGCAGGAGGCGGCGGCGCTCGCGGCGCTGGGCCGGGTGGGCACACCGGCGGACATCGCCGACGTGGTGGCCTTCCTGGTCTCGGAGGACGGGCGCTGGGTGACGGGCCATTGGCTGGACGCGACGGGAGGCTCCCTCACCTGAGGCTTTCCCTGAGGCTTTCCCTGACCTTCGCCGTCCCTTTCCTGGGCCGTCGAACGCCACTTCTGTTAGATTGGTCTAAACCACATAGAGACGCACAGAGCCCACTTCAGAACGGCAGGCCCAGCGTGGAAGTTGTCATCGTTCCGGACGCCGCGGCGGGCGGCGAGCTGATCGCCGAGGCCATGGCCCAGCTGCTGCGACGCAAGCCCGACGCCGTGCTCGGCGTGGCCACCGGCTCGACCCCGCTGCCCATCTACCAGGCGCTGACCGCGAAGGTGCGCTCCGGCGCCGTCGACACCTCGCGGGCCCGCGTAGCCCAGCTCGACGAGTATGTGGGACTGCCCGCCGACCACCCCGAGTCCTACCGCTCGGTGCTGCGCCGCGAGGTGCTGGAGCCGCTCGGCATCGGCATGGACTCCTTCCTCGGCCCCGACGGCACCGCCGAGGACATCCAGGCGGCGTGCGAGGCGTACGACCGTGCGCTCGCCGAGGCCGGCGGGGTGGACCTCCAGCTGCTCGGCATCGGCACGGACGGACACATCGGCTTCAACGAACCCTGCTCGTCCCTCGCCTCGCGCACCCGGATCAAGACGCTGACCGAGCAGACCCGCGTCGACAACGCCCGCTTCTTCGACGGTGACATCGACCAGGTGCCGCACCACGTCATCACCCAGGGCATCGGCACCATCCTGGAGGCTCGGCACCTGGTGCTGCTGGCGACGGGCGAGGGCAAGGCGGACGCGGTCGCCGCGACCGTCGAGGGGCCGGTCGCAGCCGTCTGCCCGGCCTCCGCACTCCAGCTGCACCGCCACGCCACGGTGGTCGCCGACGAGGCAGCCGCGTCCAAACTGAAGCTGGCGGACTACTTCAGGCACACCTACGCCAACAAGCCGGAGTGGCAAGGGATCTAGGCCGGATCGACGCGGGGCCAGCGGGGAGCCGGCCAGGGGGTGGGCAAGGGGTTCCGGTCGGGAGCGGCAGGGGGCCGGGAGCCGATCCAGCGGGAGGGGGGCCGGGGGTCAGGAGCCGATCCAGCGGGATCGGCCGGGGGCCGGGGGCGGATCCAGCGGGATCGGCCGGAGTCGGCCGGGGTCTGGCAGTAGATCCAGCGGGGTCGGCCGGGGATTCAGCCGCGGTCGGCACGGGTCTGGCAGCGAAGCCGGCAGGGGGGCGCGGCGGGCTCTTCCCGCTCGCCCGGGCGTGCTCACCGGGCGCCCGATGGACTAGACCAGGAGCGGGTGCGACGGTATATAGAGGGGATCACGGAGGGTGTGGGTGGACTCCAGACCCCCGAAGCCGTGCCACGATGTGAGCCGTGGCCGATGCCAGGTCGGTCGATTTCGGCATCCGGAGCCGGGAAGGCAGAGCATGAGCACCGACGTCAGCAGTGCGGAGAACGAGGCTGGGACGACCGTCCGTACGGCGCGCGTGCCCAAGTACTACCGCCTGAAGAAGCACCTGCTCGACATGACGGAGACGCAGGCTCCGGGCACGCCGGTGCCGCCCGAGCGCACGCTGGCCGCCGAGTTCGACACCTCCCGCACCACCGTCCGCCAGGCCCTGCAGGAACTGGTCGTGGAGGGCCGGCTCGAGCGCATTCAGGGCAAGGGCACGTTCGTCGCCAAGCCCAAGGTCTCCCAGGCGCTCCAGCTCACCTCCTACACCGAGGACATGCGCGCCCAGGGTCTGGAGCCGACCTCGCAGCTGCTGGACATCGGCTACATCACGGCCGACGACCGGCTCGCCGGGCTGCTCGACATCAGCGCCGGCGGACGCGTGCTGCGCATCGAGCGGCTGCGCATGGCCAACGGTGAGCCGATGGCCATCGAGACCACGCATCTGAGCGCCAAGCGCTTCCCGGCCCTGCGCCGCTCCCTGGTGAAGTACACATCCCTCTACACCGCCCTCGCCGAGGTCTACGACGTCCACCTCGCCGAGGCCGAGGAGACCATCGAGACCTCGCTGGCCACCCCGCGCGAGGCGGGCCTGCTCGGTACCGACGTGGGCCTGCCGATGCTGATGCTCTCCCGTCACTCCCTGGACCGCGAGGGCAAGCCGGTGGAGTGGGTGCGGTCCGTGTACCGGGGGGACCGCTACAAGTTCGTGGCACGCCTCAAGCGGCCGGCGGAGTAGGGCCCGTCAACGCCCCTGCGGAGCACGGCCGGTGGACGTTCGCTGAATCGATATACCGATATGCGGACGAGGTCTTCCACTGCCACGACACCGTCACCTAGATTGCCTGCGCATTACACAGGTGATCAGCGAGGGGACGGAGAGCCGTGGCATGTCCGAAACACCTGAAGTGAGACCACCGGTCGTCACACCGGTCCGGGTGATCATCGCCCTGTGTCTGGTCGCGCCCTTCGTAGCGATGCTCTGGGTCGGTTCCTACGCCGAGACGGACCCCGCGTTCATCGGGATCCCGTTCTTCTACTGGTACCAGATGCTCTGGGTGCTGGTCTCCACCGCGCTCACCATGACCGCGTACAAGCTGTGGCAGCGCGACCAGCGCGCCCGGGCGGCCCAGAAGGGCGGTGCGGCGCAGTGAAGAACGGCGTCAACGGCGTCGCGCTCGGCGTCTTCATCTTCTTCTTCCTGGCCGTCACGGTCATGGGCTTCCTCGCCGCGCGCTGGCGCAGGGCCGAGAACGAGCACTCCCTGGACGAATGGGGCCTGGGAGGACGGTCGTTCGGCACCTGGATCACCTGGTTCCTGCTCGGCGGCGACCTGTACACGGCGTACACCTTCGTCGCCGTACCGGCGGCGATCTACGCGGCGGGCGCGTCCGGCTTCTTCGCGGTGCCGTACACGATCCTGGTCTACCCGCTGATCTTCACCTTCCTGCCGCGCCTGTGGTCGGTGTCCCACAAGCACGGCTATGTGACGACCTCGGACTTCGTGCGCGGCCGCTTCGGCTCCAAGGGCCTGTCGCTGGCGGTCGCACTGACCGGCATCCTGGCGACGATGCCGTACATCGCGCTCCAGCTCGTCGGCATCCAGGCGGTGCTGGACGTGATGGGCGTCGGCGGGGACAGCAGCAGCAACTGGTTCGTACGCGACCTGCCCCTGCTCATCGCCTTCGGCGTGCTGGCGGCGTACACCTACTCCTCCGGACTGCGCGCCCCCGCGCTGATCGCGTTCGTCAAGGACACGCTGATCTACATCGTCATCACGGTGGCGATCATCTACATCCCGATCAAGCTGGGCGGCTTCGACGACATCTTCGCCAAGGCCGGCCATGCGTTCAGCCAGGTCAACCCGGCGACGGGCAAGCCACGCGGCGCGCTCGCGCCCCCGGAGGCGGGCCAGTGGACCTACGCCACCCTGGCCCTCGGCTCGGCCCTGGCCCTGTTCATGTACCCGCACTCGATCACCGCGACCCTCTCCTCCAAGAGCCGTGAGGTGATCCGCCGCAACACCACCATCCTGCCGCTGTACTCCCTGATGCTCGGCCTGCTGGCCCTGCTGGGCTTCATGGCGATCGCGGCCGGGGTCAAGGTCACCAACGGCCAGCTGGCGATCCCGCAGCTGTTCGAGGACATGTTCCCGGACTGGTTCGCGGGCGTGGCGTTCGCGGCGATCGGCATCGGCGCGCTGGTACCGGCGGCGATCATGTCCATCGCGGCGGCGAACCTCTTCACCCGCAACATCTACAAGGACTTCATCAAACCGGACGCCACACCGAAGCAGGAGGCCCAGGTCTCCAAGATCGTCTCGCTGCTGGTGAAGGTCGGCGCGCTGGTCTTCGTCCTCACCATGGACAAGACCGTCGCCATCAACTTCCAGCTGCTGGGCGGTATCTGGATCCTGCAGACCTTCCCGGCCCTGGTCGGCGGCCTGTTCACCCGCTGGTTCCACCGCTGGGCCCTGCTCGCCGGCTGGGCGGTCGGCATGGCCTACGGAACGGTCGCCGCGTACGGCGTCGCCTCCCCGACCCAGAAGCACTTCGGCGGTTCGGCGAAGCAGATCCCCGGCATCGGCGAGATCGGCTACATCGGCCTCACGGCCTTCGTCCTCAACGTCGCCGTGGCCGTGGTCCTCACCATCGTCCTCAAGGCCGTGAAGGCCCCTGAGGGCGTCGACGAGACCGAGCCGGAGGACTACACGGCGGACGCGGGAGAACCCGGCGTGCAGACGGAACTGACGCCCACCGCAACCCCATAAGGGAGGCGCGGGGCCGTATCGACATGCGGCTCCGCCGCGTGGGCGCGAGTGACCACGGACAACCCGCAGCGGGCCGCCGGAAAGCAAGTGCTACGGCGGCCCGCTCGCTTGCACACTCACACCATGGACATCCAGATCCGCCCCGCAGACCCCGCCGATTACGACGCACTCGGCGACATCACAGCCCAGGCCTACCTCCAGGACGGCCTCCTGGACTTCGGCGAGAGCGACACATACCTCGGTGAACTCCGGGACGTGGCCAAAAGAGCCGCCGCCGCAGAGGTCCTGGTGGCCGTACGCGACGGAGTGCTCGGCGGCGTCACCTTCGTCCCCTTCCCCGGCCCCATGACCGACATCGCGCGCCCTGGAGAGGCGGAGATCCGTATGCTGGCCGTGGCCGGCGCCGCCCGTGGTCAGGGAGCCGGCGAGGCCCTCGTACAGGCGTGCCTCGACCGCGCACGGGCCACCGAGGGCTGTCGGGCCGTCGTTCTGTCGACCCAGCGCACCATGCGCGCCGCCCACCGGATCTACGAACGCCTCGGCTTCGTTCGCACACCCGAGCGGGACTGGAATCCGCTGCCCGAGCAGCTCGACATCACTCTGCTCACCTATCAGTTGACGCTCTGAGACCACCGCGACACAACATCTGGGGGTGCCACGACAGCCCGGCACTAGATGTATGCTCGTCCTCGCTGTCGCCGCAGGGGAATCCGGTGCGAATCCGGAACTGTCCCGCAACGGTGTACTTGCGTGCATTCGCACGCTCGCGTCAGTCCGAGGACCTGCCGGCAGCGCACCCGGCCGTCCGGTCCGGGTGCCCTGAGACGTCCGGGCCTCGTGGAATGGGCCGGTGGACGCGACGCCGTGTGCGCTCGTGGCTGCCTCCTGCCCTCCACAAGGCCCCCGTGCCGAGCGAGGGAGAGCCCCACGTGACCATCGCGCCAGCAGATCCGGCTTCAGTCGGCGAAGTCAGCGAGCCGGAGACGGACGGTCCCGGTACCGCGCTGCTGCGGACCCTGACCGAGCTGACCGCCGACCTCCCCGACGCCGACCCCGGCCGGGTCGCCGCCGCCGCGCTGCGCGGCCGGTCCGCCCGCGCCGGCGAAGCGGAGTTGCGCGAACTGGCCACCGAGGCCGCCGCCGGGCTCATCTCCGAGGACCCCGCCTACTCCAGGCTGGCCGCCCGGCTGCTGACCCTCTCCATCCGCGCCGAGGCCGCCTCGCAGGGCGTGACGTCCTTCACCGAGTCCGTCGCCGTCGGCCACCGCGAGGGCCTGATCGCCGACCGCACCGCGGAGTTCGCGCGGCTGCATGCCGAACGCCTCGACGCCCTGGTCGACCGGGCGGCCGACGACCGCTTCGGCTACTTCGGTCTGCGCACCCTGCACAGCCGCTATCTCCTGCGGCACCCCCTCACCCGCAAGGTCATCGAGACGCCCCAGCACTTCATGCTCCGGGTCGCCGCCGGTCTCGCCGAGGACGACACCGTCCGCTCCGTCGACGAAGTCGCCGCGCTCTACCGGCTCATGAGCCGCCTCGACTACCTCCCGTCCTCCCCCACGCTCTTCAACTCCGGCACGCGGCACCCGCAGATGTCGTCCTGCTATCTCCTCGACTCCCCGCTGGACGAGCTGGACTCCATCTACGACCGCTACCACCAGGTGGCCCGGCTCTCGAAACACGCCGGCGGCATCGGTCTGTCGTACTCCCGGATCCGCAGCCGCGGTTCGCTGATCCGCGGCACCAACGGGCACTCCAACGGCATCGTCCCCTTCCTGAAGACCCTGGACGCCTCGGTGGCCGCGGTGAACCAGGGCGGCCGGCGCAAGGGCGCCGCGGCCGTCTACCTGGAGACCTGGCACTCGGACATCGAAGAGTTCCTGGAGCTGCGGGACAACACCGGTGAGGACGCGCGCCGTACGCACAACCTGAACCTCGCGCACTGGATCCCGGACGAGTTCATGCGCCGGGTCAACGCCGACGCGCAGTGGTCCCTCTTCTCCCCCGCCGACGTGCCGGAGCTGGTGGACCTGTGGGGCGAGGAGTTCGACGCCGCCTACCGCAAGGCGGAAGAAAAAGGCCTCGCGAAGAAGACGATCCCGGCCCGTGAGCTGTACGGCCGGATGATGCGCACCCTCGCGCAGACCGGCAACGGCTGGATGACCTTCAAGGACGCCGCCAACCGCACCGCCAACCAGACGGCCCTGCCGGGTCACGTCGTCCACTCCTCCAACCTCTGCACGGAGATCCTGGAGGTCACGGACGACGGCGAGACGGCGGTCTGCAACCTGGGGTCCGTCAATCTGGGCGCCTTTGTCGATCTGTCGACCGGCGACCTCGACTGGCAGCGGCTGGACGAGACGGTCCGTACGGCCGTCACCTTCCTCGACCGCGTCGTCGACATCAACTTCTATCCGACCGAGCAGGCGGGTCGGTCGAACGCCAAGTGGCGTCCCGTCGGTCTCGGCGCGATGGGGCTGCAGGACGTCTTCTTCAAGCTGCGCCTGCCCTTCGACTCACCGGAGGCCAGGGCCCTGTCCACGCGGATCGCCGAGCGGATCATGCTCGCCGCGTACGAGGCCTCCACCGACCTCGCCGAGCGCAGTGGCCCGCTGCCGGCCTGGGAGAAGACCCGTACGGCCCAGGGGGTGCTGCACCCCGACCACTACGGCGTCGAGCTGACCTGGCCCGAGCGCTGGGAGGCGCTGCGCCGGCGTATCGCCGAAACAGGGTTGCGCAACTCGCTGCTGCTCGCCATCGCCCCGACGGCGACCATCGCCTCCATCGCGGGCGTGTACGAGTGCATCGAGCCTCAGGTGTCGAACCTGTTCAAGCGCGAGACGCTGTCCGGTGAGTTCCTCCAGGTCAACTCCTACCTGGTGCAGGACCTGAAGAACCTCGGCGTGTGGGACGCGCGCACCCGCGAGGCGCTGCGCGACTCGAGCGGCTCGGTGCAGGACTTCGTCTGGATCCCCGAGGACGTGCGCGCGCTGTACCGCACGGCCTGGGAGATCCCGCAGCGAGGCCTGATCGACATGGCCGCGGCCCGCACCCCTTTCCTGGACCAGGCGCAGTCCTTGAACCTGTTCCTGGAGACGCCGACCATCGGCAAGCTCTCCTCGATGTACGCGTACGCCTGGAAGTCGGGCCTGAAGACGACGTACTACCTGCGCTCGCGTCCGGCGACCCGGATCGCCCGCGCCGCCCAGGCGCAGGCGCAGACCCCCGTCCCCATCCCCGTCCAGCAGGTCGCCGACCCCGACGCGATCGCCTGCTCCCTGGAAAACCCCGAGTCCTGCGAGGCCTGCCAGTAATGACCACCCCGACCACCACCCGTAACACCAACCTGCTGGACCCGGGCTTCGAACTGACTCTCCGCCCGATGCGCTACCCGGACTTCTACGAGCGCTACCGGGACGCGATCAAGAACACCTGGACCGTGGAGGAGGTCGACCTCCACTCGGACGTCGCCGACCTCGCGAAGCTGACGCCGGAGGAGCAGCACCTCATCGGCCGGCTGGTGGCCTTCTTCGCGACCGGCGACTCGATCGTCGCGAACAACCTGGTCCTGACGCTGTACAAGCACATCAACTCCCCTGAGGCGCGGCTGTACCTCAGCCGTCAGCTCTTCGAGGAGGCCGTGCACGTCCAGTTCTATCTGACGCTGCTGGACACCTATCTGCCCCATCCGGAGGACCGGGCGGCGGCCTTCGCAGCCGTCGAGAACATCCCCTCGATCCGCGAGAAGGCCGAGTTCTGCTTCAAGTGGATCGACTCGGTGGAGCAGATCGACCGGCTGGAGACGAAGGCCGACCGCCGTCGCTTCCTGCTCAACCTGATCTGCTTCGCCGCGTGCATCGAGGGCCTGTTCTTCTACGGCGCGTTCGCGTACGTCTACTGGTTCCGCAGCCGGGGTCTGCTGCACGGCCTCGCCACCGGCACCAACTGGGTGTTCCGTGACGAGACGATGCACATGTCCTTCGCCTTCGACGTGGTCGACACCGTCCGCAAGGAGGAGCCGGACCTCTTCGACGACGAGCTCCGGCAGCAGGTCATCGACATGCTGAAGGAGGCCGTCGAGGCCGAGCTGCAGTTCGCCCGCGACCTGTGCGGCGACGGCCTGCCGGGCATGAACACCGAGTCGATGCGGCAGTACCTGGAGTGCGTGGCCGACCAGCGGCTCACGCGCCTGGGCTTCGCCCCGGTGTACGGCTCGGAGAACCCGTTCTCCTTCATGGAGCTGCAGGGCGTTCAGGAGCTGACGAACTTCTTCGAGCGCCGCCCGTCGGCGTACCAGGTCGCGGTCGAGGGCACGGTCGACCTGGACGAGGACTTCTGAGCCCGTCTCGCCGTCAACCGAACGCCTGCCGGCGCGCGTTCCGGGCCCGCAGGCCGCTTGAGCGCACGCCGGTAGCAGGTGATCTACCAGGGCATCGCCCGCAGTCGCAGATCGTGCGGGCGCAGGGTGATGCCCACCCGGGTCGTGTCGTTCGACCCGCTGACCTGCTCGAAGCGGTACTTCGCCGAGATCGCCGCGGTGATCAGGCTCAGCTGGGTCATCGAGAAGTGGTCGCTGGGGCACTTGCGGTTGCCGACGCTGAAGGGGCTCATGGCGTACTTCGGTACGTCCTTGGCCCGCTCCGGCAGCCATCGGTCGGGGTCGAAGTCGAGGTGGCGGTCGTACGAGTGGGCGTCGCGCTGGATCGCGTACGGGCTGTAGACGATGTCCGCCCCGGCCGGAATGCGATACCCGCCGAGTTCGGTGTCCGTCACCGCGCGCCGCGTCAATATCCATACGGCGGGCCTGAGCCGCATGGCCTCGACGACGACATTGTTGGTGTGCGTGAGTGTGCGGACGTGCTCGAATCCGACCGGTCGGCCGCCGGTCACGGATTCGACCTCGGTCCGTACCTTCTCGGCGTGTTCCGGGTGTTCCGCGAGCACCTGCAGCAGCCACATGATCGTGGAGGCGACTGTTTCGCTGCCGGGGGTGAGTATCGCGACGACCTGGTCGTGGATCTCCTGTTCGCCGATGGGGTCGCCATTGTCGTCCTTCGCCTCCAGCAATGCCGTCAGCAAATCGTCCGGCTTTTGACCAGATGCCCTCCGCTCGGCGACGATCTCGTCGACCAGCAGATGCAAATCGGCCAGCGCCCGGTTGAATTCGCGGTTGGCCGGGAACGGCAGCCGGTACAGCGGCCCGAGCGGGACGACCATGCGCCGGTACATGCCGCGGAAGACGGAGGCGAGGTCGACGCTGAGCCGCTCGGCGCGCTCGTCCATGTAGTCGCCGCGCAGCAGGCAGCGGGCGGCGATGCGGACGGCGACCCGGAAGGACTCGGAGGTGCAGTCGATGGTCTCGCCGGGCCGCCAGCGCTCGGTCAGCGCATGCGCCTCCTCCTGCATGATCGGTCCGTAGTCGGGGATGGCGTCCAGCCGGAACGCGGGCTGGATGGTGCGGCGCTGGCGGCGGTGCCGGGGCCCGTTGGCGGTGGCCACGCCCTCCTTGCCGAGCAGCCCTTCCAGGGACTCCCACAGGGGTCCGTCGATCTTGAAGTCGGGGCTGAGCGCGAGCGCGCCGGTGAGCGCCGGGGTGGTGACGGCGTACACCGTCTTGGGGCCGAGCTTGAGGCGTACGACGTCGCCGTGCTCGCGGAGCCGGGACATGAAGGCGAGCGGATCACGGACCAGTTTCAGGCCGTGCCCGAGGCCCGGCACGGCCCCGCCGGCCAGGGGCGGTTCGCGCAGTTCGGAGGTCTCGGGGGTCAGGGGCTGCGCAGACTCGACGGTCATTTCTCACCTGCCGCTTCGTTCGTGACGTACGGGGGCGTGGACCGGTCGTCCCAGGTGTCGACCATGTACCGGCCGGACTCGTGGTGGAACCAGTACACGGAGCTGAACCAGTTGCGCATATTGCCGACACAGGCGCGCACCGCGGTGCTCAATTCCTTTCCGCGGACCGTACCGTCGGCGAGTTGGTCGGCGAACCGCAGGGCGACCTGCTCTGCTTCGAGGAATTCGCTGATGCATTCCTCGACGCGCCGCCTTACTTCGTCCACCGCTTCCTCGAGACTCAGCCCCTCATGGGTGATGAGGCTGATTCCGAGATTGTGGACCTCGTCGCCCGCTATTTCCTTCGGCAGCGAGCAGAGATCGTTGTACCAGGCGGCGAATTCCTGGCTGAGCAGAGCCGCCCGGCGATAGGCCGGGTTTTTCCTTATGGCGTTCGGGAGTTCGCACCCCGCACTCGGCTCGAGCAGGTCCGTCCAAATCCAGTGCGCGAAGGTATGCCGGCGCAGGGCGAGATATTCCTCGACACCGGGTATGTATCCCGTGGTGCGGTTGCGGAACTCGCGGTCGTAGGCCTCGACCACCGCGTGGAAGTGCCGGGCGAACCGCTGGTTCCAGGTGCGCGGCAGGAAGCCGTACAGCCGCAGCACGCTGTCCGCGAACCCCGCGACCAGCGGATCCGGGTGGTGCAGATGGTGCCGGGGTGCGTCGAGGGCCGCGTGCAGGCGGTACCTCAGCCGCCGCCAGGCACCGACCCGGCCGTGGACCCTGTCCCGGTCGTGACGGTCGTCCCAGACGAAGAACCACGCGCTGTAGTCGGCGATGGCCTGCAGGACCTCCTCAGGGGCGCCGAGGTAGTAGCCCGCCATCAGGTCCGTGTAGCAAAGTCCGTCGGCATATTCATGCACCTTGTCCGCCGGCATGAACCGTTTTTCCAGCAGCCAGCGTCGTGTCATCTGCTGGAGCCGCGGCCAATACGGATGCAGTTGCCGGGGAAAGGCGGACTCGATCACCGGAAGTACCAGTGAGGGTGGTACTACGACCGCCGTCGGCGTCGCGGTGGTGCTGTGTGGGAAAGCTTGCACGGACAAACCCCTCTCAGCCGCCTGGAGCGCACGCCCCCCGGTGTGCCGGGCGCGCGCCGCTGCGTATCCCGCCCTCCCCATTCAGCACCACAACTGACCGCCAGGGGAACGGATTTGCTTCACTCACTACCCCAAGGTGCCGAGAATCTCCCCCCACATGACCGATTAGGGATCACAACAAGCACAGAAGGGACCGGTTGCACAACGCACGGACGGACACACGGACGAGCGAGGCGTGCTCGTACGAAGGGCGCCCGACAGGGAGTGATCCCCGTCGGGCGCCCAGGCAGGCCGGTGCCGGCTAGTCGTTCGCGACCACCGGATAACGTGGCTCGTTCTCGCCCATCTGCCGCAGCGCATCCTTGCGGTCCCGCTTGGACAGCCGGTCGATGTACAGGTAGCCGTAGAGGTGGTCGGTCTCGTGCTGCAAACACCGTGCGAAGTAACCGGTGCCGCGGACCTTGATCGGGTTGCCCTGTTCGTCCTGGCCGGTGACCTCGGCGTAGTCGGGACGGGCGAGCGGCGCGTAGGCCGTCGGCACGGAGAGGCAGCCCTCGTTGCTGTCGTCCAGCCGGCGCTTGTCGGCCGGCAGGTCGACCAGCTTCGGGTTGCACACCACGCCCACGTGCCGGGCGCCCTCGTCGTCCATGCAGTCGTAGACGAAGACCTTCAGGTCGACACCGATCTGGTTGGCGGCGAGGCCCACGCCCTCGGCGGTGCGCTGGCTGGCGAACATGTCGGCGGCCAGCTGCCCCAGCTCCTCGCCGAACTCGGTGACGTCCTTGCACTCCTTGTGCAGCACCGGGTTGCCGACGACCGTGATGGGCCGCGAGGTCCCACGCTCCCGCCAGGCCTTCTCGCGCTCCTCGCAGTCCTCCGTGTCGACGACATAGCCCTCGTCGTCGACGGGGAGCACGCCCGCGTGCTGCTGATCGGTGTCCTGCTGCGCCATGACCGACGTACGCCTTCCTGCACAAAATCTGAGAGTGAATGCTGATACAGGGTACGTGGGCGCGCCCCGCAGGGGCGCGGGGAACTGCGCGACCAGCCACAACGGACTCTCAGTCGGCAGACTGCCTCAGCACACCTCTTCGAGATCCCGCCAATCACGCGAGTCCGGGCTGTCAGCCACCCACCCGTCCAGCAACCCACGAACCAGCGAGGCCGGCGCAGCCACCCCGCACTCCCGCTCCGGCACCCACAGCTGCCCGTCCGTCCGATGGCCGAGCGGCCCGGGATGACCGGGCTCACTGTGGTCGTGCGGGTCCAGGTGAACCCCTTCGCCCTCATCCGACGGCATCCGCGACTCCGAGCACATCCGGCACAGCAGCCGCACCGAGGAGGACCAGTCCTCCGCGGCGAACCCCGCGTCCGCGGCCAGCTGCTCCAGCGCGTCCCGGTCCGCCTCCGTGGCCGCCTCCAGCAGGACCACCCAGGTCGGCACGGGTGAGGGCGCCCACAGCTCGATCTCGTCGAAGACCGGGTAGGCATGGCCGGTGGACGTCGTGCGCTCGCCGTGCGGGACGCCGTCGTGCAGGACGACCTCGCCCCAGCGCCGCCCGGACGAGGGAAGCGGGATGGAGAGCACCTCGATCCGCGCCGGGTCCAGCCTGCGGCCCCAGACGACCTCGGCCTCACCCTCCGGAGAGAGCCGTACGGCCGCGCTGCCCAGCTCCATGCCGACCGGTTCCGTGGCCACGGTGGCGCCGCCGGGCACCTTCAGCCCGTACGCCTGCCAGGCGCGGCGGGCCAGCGGCCAGTCCTGCAGGGCGGTGGCGGCGATACCGACGTTCCACCAGTCGGGCGCCCCGGCCTCCCGGTCCAGCAGCGCCACCGCGCGGAGCCCGGCCGCGCGGGCCTGCTCCCAGTCGTGCCGGAACTTGTGCAGCAGGGCGAGGTTGAACCAGGACTCCGACAGCCAGGGCTCCAGGTCGGCGGCCCGTGTCAGCAGCTCGCCCGCGTCCTCGTACCGGCCGTCGCCGATCAGCGTGAAAGCACGGTCGGTGGCCTGCCGCCAGGAGGCGGAGGGCCGGTGCCGTCCCTTGCCGAAGATCCTCACGATTCCCGCCTGCCAGTTCCAGTTCCGCTCAGTGGGCTGGCTTGTGCCCCCGGACACCCTCTCCCTCGCATCCAACCACGTACGGCGGGAAAGGCGCTCATTACCCATGGGTTACCCAGCGGCGGGCAGGGTCAGACAGTGCCGTACCTCTCCCGTCGTCGTCCACCGGCGCGCGCTGGGGCCAGGCCCGTGGCCGGGCCAGCACCCGGGCGAGGGACTCCACCACCTCGGGAGCGTAGTCACCGGCGGTGCCGAGGCGCAGTTCCTCCAGTGCCCGCAGGGGGCCCTCGGGGCCGGCGTCCCGGCTCTTCTCCTCGTAGGCGTTCACGGCCCGGATGATCCGCGCGGCGAGCGGCTGTTCGCGGTAGGGGTCCGCCTGCCGTTCCACCATCACGGCGACGGCCGCGGCCACCCCGGTCTGCCGGACGACGGCGCCGCCGAGCAGCGCGATGCGCCGCTGTTCCTCCGGGGGCAGCTCGGCGGTGGCGCCGGCCGGGACCGGGTCGAGCAGGCTGAGCTGGCCGATGTCGTGCATGAGGGCCGCGTACTCCAGAACGGTCAGTTCTCCCTCGGTCAGGCCGAGATCCCGGCCGACGGCGAGGCTGAGCGCGGCGACCCGGCGGGCGTGCCCGGCGGGGGCGCACCCGGCTATCTCGGTGGCGCGGGCCAGGGAGGCGATGGTCTGCCGATAGGTGGCGCGGACGGCCGCGTACCGGCGCACGGACAACTGGGTGAGCAGCAGGGGCAGACAGAACACGGGCAGCGCCCACAGCCCGACGACGGCGACCGCGAGCGCCATCACCGCGCCGGTCGCGCAGACGGCGGAGCCGATGCCGAGCAGCCCGCGCAGCTCCTCGCGCAGCAGCGGGCCGAAGGGCCAGCGGGTGCGGGAGCGGGCGAGAGCGGCGGCCAGAACGGCGTCGCACAGGGCGGTGAGACCGAGCAGGGTGACCAGGAGGAGGGCGTAGGCGGGGCCGTTCCAGGCGGCGAACAGGCCCTTGTTGTACAGGGGTTGGAAGCAGACGGCGGTGAAGCCGACGGTGAGCACGCGGCGGGCCAGAGGGTCGAGGGTGGGGGTGCGCCCGGACCAGATGTGCGGTACGGCGCCGAGCAGGGCGGCGGCGAGGACGACGGTGACGACCTGCGCCGGGCCTGCTTGCGTGGGCCGCCCGGCGTCCGCTCCGAGCAGGGCGTACGACAGCGAGCCGGCGGTGCCGAGGGGCGCGGCCTGCCGTACCTGGGCGCCGCTCCACCGGGTCAGCTCGCCGACGGCTATGAGCACCCCGAAGGCGAGCGCGACGCCCCGGTCGTCGAGGCCGGTCCACAGCGTGACGGCGAGGGAGCCGGCCGCGGTGAGGGCGGCGGCGCCGTGGACGATGCGCAGGGCGGTCACCGGGGTGCCCCGGAGACCGGCTTCCGGCCCCGCAGCTCGTACGGTGTCTCGTCGGCGGTGACCGTGGGATGCCAGCCGTAGCGGCCCAGCGCACGGGCGAGCGCCCCGACCATCCGGGGGTCGAACTGCGTGCCCGCGCAGCGCCCCAGCTCGGCGACGGCCGCCTCGACGGGCCGGGCCCTGCGGTAGGAGCGGGTGGAGGTCATGGCGTCGAAGGCGTCGGCGACGGCGACGACCCGGGCGCACTCGGGGATCTGGGTGCCGACGAGGCCGTACGGGTAGCCGGTGCCGTCGAGGCGTTCATGGTGGTGCAGAATCGCGGCGCGGGCCTCACCGAGGAAGGAGATCCCGCGGACCATCTCATGGCCGTACTCGGGGTGCAGTTCGATGATCCGGCGTTCCTCGGGGGTGAGCGGGCCGTCCTTGCGCAGCAGCCGGGTGGGGACGCCGAGCTTGCCGACGTCGTGCAGGATGCCGGCGAAGCGCAGCACCTCGACGCGCTCGTCGTCCATGCCGAGTTCGCGGGCGATCATCACGGAGGCCTGTCCGACGCGTTCGCTGTGGCCGCGGGTGTAGCCGTCCTTGATGTCGACGGCCTGCACGAGCGCGCGGATGGTGGCCTGGTGGGCGGCGCGTTCGCGGTGGTACTGGGCGAAGATCCACCAGGACACGCACATCGGCAGCAGCACCAGCAGGGCCGCGACCGGGCCGTACGGGCTGCGCCACAGCACGGCCATCATCAGCCCGGCGAGTCCGTGCACCGCGACCGGCGCGAGCGAGCGGGACAGCAGCCCGCGCCAGGCCCGGCGCAGCGGGACGCCCAGGGCGACCGCGCGGATGCCGCCGTCGAGGACGGTGAGGATCAGGCAGAAGGCGAGGACGGCCGCGCCGACGGGCAGCAGCGCGTACGGGAAGTGACAGTCGACGACGGCGTTCCGGCCGCCGAGCGCCCAGTGCACCCGGGCGG
>NZ_CM002285.1:3163471-3175689 GCF_000497445.1 Streptomyces roseochromogenus subsp. oscitans DS 12.976
ACGAGCGCGGCGGCCGGCGGGGGCAGCAGGAACGCCCCGGCGAGCAGGACGGGGTAGAAGGTGCCGCCGAAGCGGCGGCGTACGACGTGCTCGCAACCGGCGTAGAGCGCCGAGAGCAGGCTGAGCGCCCACCAGGGGGTGCGGATCGTCGGCAGCGGCAGCAGACAGAACAGCGCCAGCAGGGCGACGACGGCCACGAAGCCGCGTGCCCGCGCCGAATCCGCCTCCATCGCCCGTCCCTCCCCGACCATGCCTGTCCGGGCTCGGAGCCTAGGGCGGGAATCGGGGATGCAGGGCTTATGACCTGAGGATTAGCACGTTCGGGTGACGGGGTGGTGACCCGGTGCTCAGCCGTCCTGCGGGGTGGCGGTGATGTCGTGCTCCGGCACGGCCTGACCGGAACGGATCAGGTCGATCCGCCCCATGACCTTGGCCCGCAGGTCCGCGGGCACGTCGTCATGCCCGCAGCACCGCTTGACCAGCTTCTTCACGGCCTGCTCCAGGCCGTACTTCTCCAGGCACGGAGAGCATTCCTCGAAGTGGTGCCGGAACTTGTCCCGGTCGATGTCCGGCATCTCGCTGTCGAGGAACTCGTACAGATGGTCGAGTACCTCACTGCAGTCCGTCTCGTGCGGCTCTCCGCAGCTCATGAGCCCGAGCCTTTCGCTTCGTTCGACTCTCCGGCGCCCGCCGGGACCAGCCCGCGGTCACGGGCGTAGTCCTCCAGCATGCCGCGCAGCTGACGGCGGCCTCGGTGCAGCCGGGACATCACCGTACCGATGGGGGTCCCCATGATGTCCGCGATCTCCTTGTACGCAAAGCCCTCCACGTCCGCGAGATAGACGGCGATGCGGAACTCCTCGGGGATCGCCTGCAGCGCTTCCTTGACGTCCGAGTCGGGCAGGTGGTCGAGCGCCTGCGACTCGGCGGAGCGCAGACCCGTCGACATGTGCGACTCGGCGCGGGCGAGCTGCCAGTCCTCGATCTCCTCCGCGGCGGAGCGCTGGGGCTCGCGCTGCTTCTTGCGGTAGGAGTTGATGAAGGTGTTGGTGAGGATCCGGTACAGCCACGCCTTGAGGTTGGTGCCCTCGCGGAACTGGTGGAAGGACGCGTACGCCTTCGCGTAGGTCTCCTGCACCAGGTCCTCGGCGTCGGCCGGGTTGCGCGTCATGCGCAGCGCGGCCGAGTACATCTGGTCGAGGAATTCGAGCGCGTCCCGCTCGAAGCGCGCACTGCGCTCCGCGGTCGACTCGGCTGCCGCCTCCGCGCTCACGCCCTGGCCCTCGGGCTGCTCCGCCTGGCCGTTGTCGGTCCCTGCGTCGGTACCGGTGACCGGACCCACCTCCTCAAGATCCCGGGCAGGACCGAGACCGGCCCCACTCGATTCGGAGGATAGAACACGACCTGTGCCTGCCGCCCCTCGAATATGAGCGGTCCTGGCCGCGTGCAGCACCGTCCAGTCCAGGTCGGTACGGCTGCTGCGGGAATCGAGAGAGGCCGCGCGCAGCGCGTCGCTGGAAGGGCGGTGGTGGGCGACGGGCGGGCAGATGGTCGAACCCATGCGGCGGACTTCCTCTCCTACGACGTCGGTGCCGAGGCCTCAGCACTTCTGTCCGCCACAACAGTGGTCCGGCGCGGAGCATTCCCGGCCGTCACCCGAGTGACGCCAGCCACTCCGCGACGCTCTCGGTGATGATCTCCAGGGCCCGCTCCTGAGTGATCCCGGCGCGCTTGGGGACCGCGAAGCCATGGTCCCCGTACGCCACCTCGACCAGCTCGTACGAGCCCTTGGGGAATTCCTCCGGCTTCCCGAAGGGGTCGTTGCCGCCCTGCACGACCAGCGTGGGCACCCCGGCCCCGAGCAGTTCCGCGGCGCGCGACTTCTCCGGCTTGCCCGGCGGGTGCAACGGGAAGCTCAGCGCGAGCACGGCGTGCGCGCCCAGCCCGGCCGCCGTACGGCAGGCGACCCGGGCCCCGGCGCTCCGCCCGCCGGAGACCACGGGCAGCTCCATCCCGGCCAGCGCGGGCCAGATGTCGCGCCACCCGGCGTCCAGGGTCTTCGGCGCGGGCGCGACCTTCTTGCCCGCGACCCGCCAGGGCTGCTCGACGAGGGCGACGGTGACGCCGTGCGCGGGGAGAGCGTGGGCGAGTGCCTGGAGGTCACGCGCCTCGACGCCTCCGCCGGCGCCGTGGCTCAGGGCGAGGACCAGCCCGGGATCCTCCGCCCGGTGCCAGGTGATGCGTGCGGTTCCTGCGTCGGTCTCGACAATCTCGATCACGCTAGAAGAGTGTGCCCTCTTCCGGGGCCGCAAGCTCCTTCAGCAGCTCCGGTCCGTTGTTGCGGACGTTGCTGACGGCCGTGGAGACCGGGTAGGCGCGCATCAAACCGGGCGGCGGCGGGGCCAGCAGCTCGCGCAGGTCGTCGGGGTCGGTGCGGCCCGGGTCGAGCCAGGCGTCCCAGCGGTCCGGGGTGAGCATCAGCGGCATGCGGGGGTGGATGTCGGCCAGGGCGTGCGGGCCCTCGGCGGGGGCCACGGCCAGCGGCGTCCTCTCGGCCTCCGTGGTGATCACCGAGCAGGTGGCCCACCAGGCCCGCGGGTGGTCGTCGGGCAGGGTCCGGTCGCGCCAGAACTCGTACAGACCGGCCATCGCGAACACCGAGCCGTCGGCCGGCAGCACGAAGTACGGCTGCTTGCGCGGCCGCTTCTTCTTGCCCTCGGCCTCCAGTTCGCGCTCGTCCTTGCCGGTGACCCACTCGTAGTAGCCGTCGGCGGGCAGGATGCAGCGCCGGGCGGCGAAGGCACGCCGGTAGGAGGGCTTCTCGTGCACCGTCTCGGCGCGCGCGTTGATCATCCGGGCGCCGCCCTCGGGCGTCTTGGCCCAGGACGGCACCAGTCCCCACTTCAGCTTGCGCAGCTGGCGAACCGGACGCGGGGAGTCCGCGTCTTTCAGGGGACGGTCCAGGACGGCGTAGACCTCCTTGGTCGGCGCCACGTTGTAGTCCGGCTCAAGGGTCTCTTCCGGCTCCCACTTCTCGATCTCAAAGACTCCTGCGAGATCCTCGGGCCTACGACTCGATGCATACCGTCCGCACATACGTGCCACACTGCCAGACTCCGCACGACGACAGGAGCCACTCGGACATATGGACAGCCTCGCCGCCACCTCGCTGACCGGCCTCTGGGACCGGCTCACCGGCACCCAGCCCGACCCGGCCCTGTGGGTGGTGCTCGCCACGCTGGCCGCCGCGCTCGCCGTCATCGTGCCGCACGGCCCGTGGCGGATATCGCGCAACGCGATCACCATCGCCCACGAGGGCGGCCACGGGCTGATCGCGCTGCTCACCGGCCGGCAGCTCACCGGTATCCGGCTGCACTCCGACACCAGCGGCCTCACGGTCAGCCGGGGCAAGCCGCACGGGCTGGGCATGATCCTGACAGCCGCCGCCGGATACACGGCGCCCTCGCTGCTGGGCCTCGGCGGCGCCGCGCTGCTGGCCACGGGCCGCATCACACTGCTGCTGTGGGTGGCGACGGCGCTGCTCGTGGTGATGCTGGTGATGATCCGCAACGCGTACGGCGTGCTGACCGTGGTGCTGACCGGGGGCGCCTTCCTGCTGGTGTCCTGGCTGGCGGGGCCCCAGGTGCAGGCGGCGTTCGCGTACGCGGTGGTGTGGTTCCTGCTGTTCGGCGGGGTACGGCCGCCGTTCGAGCTGCAGCTGAAGCGGTCCCGGGGTGGCGCGGGCGACTCGGACGCGGACCAGCTGTCGCGGCTCACGCACGTACCGGCGGGGCTGTGGCTGTTCCTGTTCCACGCGGTGACCCTGTCCTCGCTGATCGGCGGGGGCCGCTGGCTGCTGGAGCTGTGAGGGCAGACGGGCGCCGGCTCCCTGTCCTTGCCGCGTTTTCGTCGGGATTTCGGCGCTTTTGATCGAGATCTGCCGTGGTCCCCAGCCACTAAAGTGGGGCGCATGACCGTTAACCCCGCACACTCCGCCCTCTGGCCCGCCCCGCACGCGAGCGGAGCCGTCGACGCGACGGTCCACGTGCCCGGGTCCAAGTCGGTCACCAACCGCGCGCTGGTGCTGGCCGCCCTCGCCTCCGAGCCCGGCTGGCTGCGCCGCCCGCTGCGCTCCCGCGACACCCTGCTGATGGCCGGTGCCCTCAGGGCCATGGGCGTGGAGATCGAGGAAGGGGTCGGCCCCGACGGCACCGGCGAGGCCTGGCGGGTGCTGCCGACGGGCCTGCACGGCCCGGCCACGGTCGACGTCGGCAACGCCGGCACGGTGATGCGCTTCCTGCCGCCGGTGGCCGCGCTGGCCGACGGCCCCATCCGGTTCGACGGCGACCCGCGGTCGTACGAGCGCCCCCTGCACGGCGTGATCGACGCGCTGCGGCAGCTCGGCGCCCGGATCGACGACGACGGCCGGGGCGCGCTGCCGCTGACCGTGCACGGCGGCGGGGCCCTGGACGGCGGCCCGGTGTCGGTCGACGCGTCCTCGTCCTCCCAGTTCGTGTCGGCGCTGCTGCTGTCCGGCCCGCGCTTCAACCAGGGCGTCGAGGTCCGGCACACGGGCGCGACCCTGCCCTCCCTGCCGCACATCCGGATGACCGTCGACATGCTGCGCGCGGTCGGCGCCCAGGTGGACACCCCGGAGTCGGGCGGCGAGCCGAACGTGTGGCGGGTGACGCCGGGCGCGCTGCTCGGCCGGGACCTGACGATCGAGCCGGACCTGTCCAACGCCCAGCCGTTCCTGGCGGCGGCCCTGGTCACCGGCGGCAAGGTGCTGATCCCGGACTGGCCGGAGCGCACCACCCAGCCGGGTGACCGGCTGCGGGAGATCTTCACCGAGATGGGCGGCTCCTGCGAACTCACCGAGTTCGGGCTGGTGTTCACCGGTTCCGGCGCCATCCACGGCATCGACGTCGACCTGGGCGATGTCGGCGAGCTGACCCCGGGCATCGCGGCCGTCGCCGCCCTCGCGGACTCCCCCTCGACCCTGCGGGGCGTGTCCCATCTGCGGCTGCACGAGACGGACCGGCTGGCCGCGCTCACCAAGGAGATCAACGAACTCGGCGGTGATGTCACCGAGACCGCCGACGGCCTGCACATCCGCCCGCGCCGGCTGCACGGCGGCGTCTTCCACACCTACGAGGACCACCGCATGGCGACCGCCGGCGCGATCATCGGCCTGGCGGTCGAGGGCGTACAGATCGAGAACGTCGCGACGACGGCGAAGACCCTGCCGGACTTCCCCGAGCTGTGGACCGGGATGCTCGGGCAGTAGGGACACGCCATGCGCCGCTACGGCAAGCACACCGACGAGGACGACATCCGTACCCGTCCCAACCGCAAGGGCAACCGACCGCGTACGAACATCCGGCCCAAGCATGAGGACGCGGCCGAGGGCATGGTCCTCACGGTCGACCGTGGCCGGCTGACCTGCCTGGTCGAGGACCGGACCGTGCTGGCGATGAAGGCCCGCGAGCTGGGCCGCAAGGCGGCGGTGGTCGGAGACCGGGTGGCCCTGGTCGGCGATCTTTCCGGCAAGAAGGACACGCTGGCCCGGATCGTCCGGATCGAGGAGCGCACCTCGGTGCTGCGCCGTACGGCCGACGACGACGATCCGTTCGAGCGGGTGGTGGTGGCGAACGCGGACCAGCTGGCCATCGTCACCGCCCTGGCCGACCCGGAACCCCGCCCCCGCCTGATCGACCGCTGTCTGGTCGCCGCCTACGACGCCGGCCTGGAACCGCTGCTGGTGATGACCAAGTCGGACCTGGCCCCGCCGGAGAAGATGCTGGAGCTGTACGGCGACCTGGACATCCCGTATGTCGTCACCAGCCGGGACGAGTTGGAGAACGGGGACGCGGCGGACCGGGTACGCCTGCACCTGGACGGCCGGATCACCGCGTTCGTCGGCCACTCGGGCGTCGGCAAGACGACGCTGGTGAACGCGCTGGTTCCGGAGGACCGACGGCGTACGACGGGTCGTGTCAACGCGGTGACGGGCCGCGGCCGGCACACCACGACCTCGGCGCTCGCGCTGCCGCTCACCATGACGGACGGCTGGGTCATCGACACCCCGGGCGTCCGCTCCTTCGGCCTCGCGCACATCGACCCGTCCCGGGTCATCCACGCGTTTCCGGATCTGGAGCCGGGCACGGAGGGCTGCCCGCGCGCGTGCAGTCACGACGAGCCGGACTGCGCGCTGGACGCGTGGGTCGAGGAGGGGCATGCGGATCCGGCGCGGCTGTACTCGCTGCGCAGGCTGCTGGCCACGCGGGAACGCAAGGAGGGCGACTGAGCGCCTCCGCGTTGTTTGCCGGGGGTCCGGTCCGGTAAGTGCATAAACGCACCGAGCCGGAGATCCGGATCAACGGGAGGACAGCGCATGGCGTGGCTGCTGGTCATCGTGGCCGGGATTCTGGAGACCGGTTTCGCCGTGTGCCTCAAGCTCTCGCACGGGTTCACCCGGCTCTGGCCGACGGTCGCCTTCGCGTCGTTCGCCCTCGGCAGCTTCGGCCTGCTGACCCTGTCCCTGAAGAAACTCGACGTCGGCCCCGCGTACGCGGTTTGGACCGGCATCGGCGCCGCCGGCACCGCGATCTACGGCATGATCTTCCTCGGCGACCTGGTCTCCACCCTCAAGATCATCTCCATCAGCCTGGTCATCGTCGGGGTGATCGGGCTACAGCTTTCGGGGTCGGCGCACTAGGCGGGAGCTGCGGCGCCGTCAGCTTCGCAGTGCCGCTGCCGCTGCCGTTCCCGCTCCGGATCCGGCACGGGCCCGGCCTCGACCGTACGGCTCAGACGGACCACGGCCAGGTTCGGCCGCCATCGCCATGGCCATCATGGCGTGCTGCCGCATACCGCCGGAGAACTCGTGCGGGAACACCCGGGCGCGCAGCGGGGGTTCGGGTATGCCGACGGGGCCGAGCAGTCCGCGGCGCGGGCACGGGCGCGCGACGAAGCCTGCACCAAGGACCCCTCCTTCGAACTGAAGCCCCTCGACAACCACTTCTTCATGCCCCGTCAGAAGGGCCGCCAGGACACCTCCGGCGGATACGCCGGCTACGACCTCGCCAAGGCGAGGAGGCCATACTGGACGGCAACCTCCTCCAGGACTTCGGCCGGTCGGCTCCCCGAAGATCGTCGCGCTGCTGAAGCGGTAGGCCGGCGGCGAGGGCGCCGGATGGATCACACCTCCTGACGGGGGACGACCGCCCGGACCATCTCCGCCATGCCGCCGTCCGCCGCCGGCGGTGCCGCGACGCAGGACAGGGCGAGACGTACGACCAGTTCGCAGGGGCGGGTCAGCTCGGCGGTGCCGGCGGAGCCGGCGGTGGCGCCGGTCAGGACGGTGACCGCACGGTCCCGCACGATCCGTACGAAGTCGCGGGGTGTCGGCAGCGGCCCGTCCGCGCGGCGCTGCGCCGGCACCGAGGAGGCGGACGGCACGGCGGCGAGCGGCGGGGCGGGGAGCCGTTCGCTCCAGCAGCCGGTGAGCATGGCCCGTACCAGCGCGTTCTCCCGGGCGGCGGAGCTGGTCCACTCGACCACGGCCGTGAGCCGCTCCCGCGGCTCGCCCGGACCGGCGAGCGCCCGCTCGACCCCGGCCAGATAGCCGTCGGCCTCCCGCCGCACCAGCGCCCGGGCCAGCCCGTCCTTGCTGCCGAACTCGTTGTACAGAGTCTGCCGGGACACTCCGGCCGCCGCGGCCACGTCGACCATCCGCACCGCGGACCACGGCCGGCGCGCGAGGGCCGTATAGGCGGCGTCCAGCAGGGACTCCCGGGCAGCAGGCATCATCGCCTCCCTGGGCAGAGCGACTCTGCGCCCAGATTTGACGCGCCGGTATGCACTGTCAAGGGTTCCCGTACGCCGATCACCCGTATCTTGTACGCCGCCAGCAGCAGCGCACGACATCAGTCAGCGCGCCACCCCCGTCCCTAGTGGCTCCTGCACCCACCCGACAGATACCGTGCCCTACATGCCCGACTACCTCGACGACCTGCGCCTCGCCCACGTCCTCGCGGACGCCGCGGACGCCGCCACCATGGCCCGCTTCAAGGCCCTCGACCTGAAGGTCGAGACGAAGCCGGACATGACCCCGGTGAGCGAAGCGGACAAGGCAGCGGAAGAACTCATCCGCGGCCAGCTCCAGCGCGCCCGCCCGAGGGACGCGATCCTCGGTGAGGAGTACGGCGTCGAGGGCACCGGCCCCCGCCGCTGGGTGATCGACCCCATCGACGGCACCAAGAACTACGTCCGCGGCGTCCCCGTCTGGGCGACGCTCATCTCCCTGATGGAGGCGGGCGAGGACGGCTTCCAGCCCGTCGTGGGCCTCGTCGCCGCCCCCGCCCTCGGCCGCCGCTGGTGGGCCGCGAAGGGGTACGGCGCGTTCACCGGCCGCAGCCTGACCTCCGCGAACCGCATCCACGTCTCCCGCGTCGGCAAGCTCGCGGACGCCTCCTTCGCGTACTCCTCCCTCTCCGGCTGGGAGGAGCAGGGCCGTCTGGGCGGCTTCCTCGACCTCACCCGCCAGGTGTGGCGCACACGCGCGTACGGCGACTTCTGGCCGTACATGATGGTCGCCGAGGGCTCCGTGGACATCTGCGCGGAGCCGGAGCTGTCCCTCTGGGACATGGCGGCCAACGCGATCATCGTCACGGAGGCGGGCGGGACCTTCACCGGCATCGACGGCCGCCCGGGCCCGCACAGCGGCAACGCGGCGGCGTCCAACGGCCTGCTGCACGACGAGTTGCTGGGGTATCTCAACCCGCGTCACTGAGCGATACACCGAGCAACGCGCGTAACCCTGGCACGCCCTCAACTCACCACGCGCGCCCTCTTGTTGACTCGCCCTTTACCTGGCAGTCTGAATCCACCCCCACTTGTGAACTTGTGAATCCAGGAACTTACCCCTTGGATTCCTAGGAGGTGGCCCCACCCATGCTCGTACGTGACGCCATGAGCACGGTGATCCTCACCGTCGGTCCCGCCCACACCCTCCGCCAGGCAGCCGCCCTGATGTCCGCCCGCCGTATCGGCGCCGCCGTCGTCCTCGACCCGGACGCCGGCGGCATCGGCATTCTCACCGAACGCGACATCCTCAACTCCATCGGTCTGGGCCAGAACCCGGACACGGAACGCACCCACGCCCACACCACCACCGACGTCGTCTTCGCCGCCCCCACCTGGACCCTGGAGCAGGCCGCCCGCGCGATGGCCCACGGCGGCTTCCGGCACCTGGTCGTCCTCGACCGGGGCGAGGTCGCCGGCATCGTCTCGGTGCGCGACATCATCCGCTGCTGGGCCCCGGCCCGCGAACCGGCGGCGGCGCTCTGAGCAAGCGGAACGGGCCGGACCCCGAGCACCATGGGATCCGGCCCGCCCTGGGGACACCCCCAGGATCTTGAGGCACTTCAGGAGGCACGGGCAGCGCCGCCGACAGTGCCGGCCAGTGCTGCCGGCTCAGCCGCGCAGCGCCTGCACCGCCGCCTCCAGCCGCTTGCCGAAGTCGGCGTCGGCCTTGCGGAAGTTGCCGATCGCCCGCTCGACGATGTCCTCGCGCGAGACCGGCGCGATCGCACCCGCGAGGCCCGCGACCAGCCGCTCCTTCTCCTCCTCCGACATCAGCCGGTAGAGGTCGCCCGCCTGCACGAAGTCGTCGTCCTCGGCGTGCACCGGAGTGGCGTGGTTGCCCGTGAGTCCGTCGACGGAGGTGGGCTGCCACAGCGGCCGGCCGGTCTGCTGCGGCCCGCCGAAGCTGTTCGGCTCATAGTTCTTCGCGCCGCCGTGCCGGCCGTCGTAGAGGAAGCCGTCCCGCGAGTTCGTCCGCGCCTCGGTGGCGTGCGGACGGTTCACCGGCAGATGGTCGGCGTTGATGCCGACGCGGTAGCGGTGCGCGTCGCCGTACGCGAAGAGACGCCCCTGGAGCATCTTGTCGGGCGAGGGGCCGATCCCGGGCACGAAGTGCGCGGGCGAGAAGATCGACTGCTCGACCTCGGCGAAGATGTTCCGCGGGTTGCGGTTGAGCTCCAGCCTGCCGATCTCGAGGGGCGGGTAGTCCTCGTGCGGCCACACCTTGGTGAGGTCGAACGGGTTGAAGCGGTACATCGCCGCGTCGGCCGCCGGCATGATCTGCACCTGCACGGTCCAGCTCGGGAACTCACCGCGCTCGATGGCCTGCCGCAGATCCCGCTGGTGGGAGTCGGGGTCCTCACCGGCTATCCGGTTGGCCTCGGCCTGGGTGAGGTTCCTGATCCCCTGGTCGGTCTTGAAGTGGTACTTGACCCAGAAGACCTCGCCGGCCTCGTTGCTCCACTGGTAGGTGTGCGAGCCGTAGCCGTTCATGTGCCGGTACGACGCCGGGATGCCACGGTCGCCGAACAGCCAGGTCACCTGGTGGGTCGACTCGGGGCTGAGCCCCCAGAAGTCCCACACGCTGTCGGCCTCCTGGCTGCCGCTGTACGGGTCGCGCTTCTGGGTGTGGATGAAGTCCGGGAACTTGATCGCGTCCCGGATGAAGAACACCGGGGTGTTGTTGCCGACGAGGTCGTAGTTGCCCTCCTCGGTGTAGAACTTCAGCGCGAAGCCCCGTGGGTCACGGACGGCGTCCGCCGCGCCGAGATTGCCGGCCACCGTCGAGAAGCGCAAGAAGACCTCGGTCTCCTTGCCGACCTCGGAGAGGAAGGCGGCTCGGGTGTACGGCGTGACGTCGGCGGTGACGGTGAAGCTGCCGTAGGCACCCGCACCCCGCGCGTGCACGACCCGCTCCGGGATGCGCTCCCGGTTGAAGTGGGCGAGCTTCTCCAGCAGCAGCTGGTCCTGGACCAGGACCGGCCCGCCGACGCCCGCCGTCTCGCTGTTCTGGTTGTCGGCGACCGGAGCACCGGCCTCCGTGGTGAGCGGTCCCTGCGTCACGTGCGCCTCCTGCGTCATTACTGACTAGTCCTGTCCCAGTCCTGTCCTGTGGCTAAAGCCGTTTTCGATCCTACATTGGACTAGATCTAAGTCAAATAAGGATCCAATCTCACACCTATTCCCGTCCTGGTCCCCCTTGCTGTTAGGCTGGTAGCCATGAGCGACCTTCTGGAACGGCTGCGTGGACGCGGATGGCGGATGACCGCGCAGCGGCGCGTTGTGGCCGAGGTCCTCGACGGCGAACACGTCCATCTGACGGCCGACGAGGTCCATGCGCGGGCTGTCGCGAAGCTGCCCGAGATCTCCCGGGCGACCGTCTACAACACGCTGGGTGAGCTGGTCTCACTGGGCGAGGTCCTGGAAGTGGCGACGGACAAACGCGCCAAGCGCTACGACCCGAACGCGCACCGGCCGCACCATCACCTGGTCTGCGCCCGCTGCGGCGCGATCCGCGACGTCCACCCGACGGGCAACCCGCTCGCCGACCTCCCCGACACGGAGCGCTTCGGCTTCACGGTGTCGGACGTCGAGGTCACCTACCGGGGGCTGTGCCCGGACTGCGCAGGCGCGTGAGGCCGTGACCGGGTAATCGGGAGGGGGTGCAAGCCCCCTCTTTTTCATGCCCTGACACCTGTTTGCGCCCTGGCACCTGGAAACGACTGAGGGCCGGAATCCATCTCTGGATTCCGGCCCTCGGCCTTCAGTAGCGGGGACAGGATTTGAACCTGCGACCTCTGGGTTATGAGCCCAGCGAGCTACCGAGCTGCTCCACCCCGCGTCGGTGAACACGACATTACGCGAGGAAGGTCTGCGGAGGCAAATCAGTTACCGGCGACGTGGCCAGGGTCACTTGTTCCCAGACGAGACAGACGAGACAGGCGAGACAGGCGAGTGGGTGGGCGGGCAGGTGGGAAAAATCCACTGACGCCCAGCGCAGCGTCACGCCGACAGCTCCTCCCGCAGAGCGTCCCGCAGCCGCCCTGCCCGCTCCGACACCTCCGCCGGTCCCAGCGCGACCGCCCGGTCCGCCCACCGCTGCCCCTCAGCCAGCTCTCCCCGACGCGCGTAGACAAGGGCCAGCCGCAGCGCCGCTCGCCCGTGCCCGGCATCCGCGGCCCGCGTCCACCACACCGCCGCCTCCGGCTCGCTCCCCTCCCGCGCCAGCAGCAGCCCGAGATTGAAGGCGCCGTTGCGCGACCCGGCCTCCGCCGCCGCCCGGTACCACCGCGCCGCCTCGACCACGTCTCCCCGCGCCGCCGCGAGCATGCCGACCCGCACCTGCGCCCGCC
>NZ_CM002285.1:3176465-3189808 GCF_000497445.1 Streptomyces roseochromogenus subsp. oscitans DS 12.976
GCACCGCAGGTGCCGCTCGGCCTCCTGCTCGTCGCCCTCGCGCAGCCGGGCGATCCCGACCTGGAGCGCGGCCTCGGTGTGCCCGGCGGCGGCCGCCCGCTCGTACCAGCGCAGCGCCATCTCCGTGTGCTCCCCGGTGCCGCGCCCGGCATAGAGGATGCCGAGGTTGAACGCGGCGTCCACGCTGCCGGCCTCGGCGGCCTTGGAGAACCACGGCTCGGCGCCGGTGGTGTCGCCGACCTGGAGCAGCAGGACGGCGAGCGCGTTGGCGGCCTCCCGGTGCCCGGCGTAGGCGGCGCGCCGGTACCACTGCTCGGCCTGCGCGGTGCGCCCCTGCTCGGCGCAGAGCAGCCCGAGGTTGTACGCGCCGTTGTCGTCGCCTGCGTCCAGCGCCGCCCGGTACCAGCGCTCGGCGGTCTGCGTCTCTCCGCGCTCGGCGTGCAGCGCGCCGAGCGCGTTGGCCGCGTTGCCGTCGCCGTCCTGGGCGGCGCGCAGCCACCACACGGCCGCGCTCTCGGTGTCCCCGGCGTCGCGCAGCAGGAAGCCGAGCGCGCAGGCGGCCCGGGCCTCGCCGTCCTTGGCCGAGGTCAGATACCAGCGCCCGGCCTCCTTCAGCTCGCCCCGCTTCTCGAGGATCGCGCCGAGGTGCAGCGCGGCGCGCCGGTGGCCGCGCGCGGCAGCCTGGCGGTACCACTGCTCGGCGTCGGTGACAGCGTTGTCGGCCGCGGCCTCGTCCTCGGGTCCGGCCGGCGGACGGTCGAGCGCGCGCGCCAGCCGGTAGGCCGCCTCCCGGTGTCCGCGCTCGGCCGCCGCCCGCATCCAGCGCTCGGCGCCGACGTCCCCGCGGTGTTCCAGCAGATCGGCGAGTGCGTAGGCGCCGAGGACATGGCCCTGCTCGGCGGACTGGCGCAGCCAGTACTCGGCTGCGGGCTCGTCCCCGCGCTCGCGGTGGTAGCGGCCCAGCGCGTGCGCGGCGGCGGCCGAGCCGGCGACGGCGGCGATGCGCCACCAGCCGGCGGCCTCCTCGGGGTAGCCGCGCTGGTGCAGCAGGACACCGAGGTTGTTGGCGGCGGCCCGGTCACCGGCCGCGGTGGCGGCTCGCAGATGGGGTTCGGCTCCGTCGAGGTCGCCGCGGCGCAGCAGCATGGCGCCGAGGACGCTCGCCGCCTCGGCGTCGCCGCTCTGCGCGGCGAGCGCGAGGCGCACCTCTTCCTCGGCGTCCACCATGTCGGTCAACTCGTCGCGGGTCGGCTCCTCAACGGAAGGCTGCACAAATCGCCCTGACTCGAACAGAGTTGCCTTGTCCCCCATAACGTCCATCGTCGCACCACCTGCAACCTGGGTACACCCGGTATACCGCAGCCCGTGAGGTCACTTCAGCGTTTTGTCGACATGCCCACAGGGAGACAAGTCAAACACACACCCCTCAACTCCCCACGGCGGCGCGGCCGTCCCTCCCCTCAGTACATGAGTTCGCACACCACGAAGGCCCGGATCCCTTGGGATCCGGGCCTTCGTTCGCAGTAGCGGGGACAGGATTTGAACCTGCGACCTCTGGGTTATGAGCCCAGCGAGCTACCGAGCTGCTCCACCCCGCGCCGTTGCCTGGTAACCATACCACGGCGCGGAGCGGGCTTGATCAGCTCTTCTTACCGCTCCCGTTCTTGCCGCTGGTGGACGGGCCGGCCTTGGCCTCCGCGTCCTGCGCCCGCTTCAGCGCGGCCTTCAGATCCTTCTGGGCCTTGTCGTACGCGGTCCAGTCCGGCCCGTTCGGCCCCTGCAGGGCCTTCTGGCCGGCGTCGAACGCCTTCTGGGCGTCGTTCAGGGCCTGTTGGACGGTCGGATTGGTGGACGTGGGCGGATTGGTGGTGCCGGTGTCCGGTGGTGTGGTGGTCGAACCCGCCGTGCCGAAGACCTTGTCCAGGGCCTCGCCGAGCGTGTTCTCGAACGCGGTCTTGCCCTCATAGGTGACCAGCACCTTGCGCAGCAGCGGGTACTTCAGCCCGCCACCGCGCACGTACACCGGCTCCACATAGAGCAGTCCTCCGTCCAGCGGCACGGTCAGCAGGTTGCCGTACTCGATATCGGAGTCGCCGCCCTTGAGGAGCTTGATCGCGGCGGCGATGTCCTGTTCGGAGTTGAACTGGCTCTGCACCTGTTTCGGCCCGTCGACCGTCGTGCTGGTCGGCAGCTTCAGGATTCTGATCTTGCCGTAGTCACCGCTGCCGGCCTCGGCGTCGACCGTCATGAACGCGCTGAGGTTGTCCCGGCCGTTGGGCGTGAACGTCGTCGACAGCGAGAACGCCTGCCGGCTCTGGTCGGGCATCTTCATGCTCAGGTAGTACGGCGGCACCGCGTTGCCCGACTTGTTCGTCGGGTCGTCCGGCACCTGCCACACCTCGCTGCCGGTGAGGAAGGTCTGCGCGTCCGTCACGTGGTAGCGGGTGAGCAGCTCGCGCTGGACCTTGAACAGGTCCTGCGGGTAGCGCAGATGGGCCATCAGGTCGTTGGAGATGGCGTTCTTCGGCTTCACCGTGCCCGGGAACGCCTTCATCCAGGTCTTCAGCACCGGGTCCTTGGTGTCCCACTGGTACAGCTTGACCTCGCCGGTGTACGCGTCGACGGTCGCCTTCACCGAGTTGCGGATGTAGTTGACCTGGTTCTGCTGGGCCACCACGGTGCGGTTGTTGTTGGTGGCGGTCAGCGAGTCGGCCGTCGTGTCCCCGAGGGTCGTACGGGACGAGTACGGGTAGCCGTTCGACGTCGTGTACGCGTCGACGATCCACTGGATACGGCCGTTCACGACCGCCGGGTAGGCGTCGCCGTCGATGGTCAGCCAGGGGGCGACCGCCTCGACGCGCTCCTTGGGCGTGCGGTTGTACAGGATCCGCGAGCCCTTGCCGATCGCGCCCGAGTAGAGGATCTGCGGCTCGTTGAACACCACCGCGTATGCGGCCCGGTTGACCGGGTTGTCGAGGTTGACCCCGCTCCTGCCGGTATAGCTGGTGGTCTTCTCGCCGTTGTTGTCCGAGTAGTCGATCTCTTTCTGGGGACCGCCGACGATCGAGTATGTGGTGGTCTTCTCGCCGTAGTAGATCGCCTGCTGGTACGAACCGAGGGCGCCCGTGGACGGCATGTCGGACTCGGTGAAGACGGGCTGGCCCTGGAGGTCGGCCTCGGTGCCCTTGGCGGCGACCGCGCCGTAGCCGTGCGTGTAGCGGAAGTGGTCGTTGATCCAGTTGTTCTTCGGGATGCCGGCCAGGTTCAGCTCGCGCAGCCCGATGACCGTGTCCTGATCCTTGGCGTTCTTGCCGTCCTCCGTGCGGTACCGGTCGACGTCCAGGTTGGTCGGGAAGCCGTAGTAGTTCTTCATCTGCTGCAGCTGCTGGAACGTCGGCGAGACGATGTTCGGGTCCATGATCCGGATGCTTGCCGCGTCGTTCGCGTCGTCGCGCAGCTTGGTCTTGTCCTTCGTCGTGGACTGACCGGAGTACTCGGTGACCTCGGCGTCGTCGATGCCGTACGCCTCACGGGTCGCCTTGAGGTTCTTCTGGACGTACGGGGCTTCCTTGGCCTGCTCGTTGGGCTGGACCTGGAACTTCTGCACGATCGCCGGGTACAGCCCGCCGATCAGGATCGCCGAGAGGACCATCAGGCCGAAGCCGATGACCGGCAGCTGCCAGGTGCGCCGCCACAGCGTGGCGAAGAAGAGCAGCGCGCAGATGACGGCGATGCAGAACAGGATCGTCTTCGCCGGCAGATAGGCGTTGGCGTCGACGTAGCGCAGGCCGGTCCATTCCCCGGTCGCCTTGAAGTCGCTGGACTTGACCGCCAGGCCGTACCGGTCGAGCCAGTAGGCGACCGCCTTCAGGGCGACGAAGATGCCGAGCAGCACCGACAGATGCCCGGTCGCCGCGGCGGTGGCCCGTGCGCCGGGGCTGGTGACGCGCAGCCCGCCGTACAGATAGTGCGTGAGCGCGGCGGCGATCAGGCACAGGATGGCGGCGGCGAAGCCGAAGCCGAGCAGAAAGCGGTACCAGGGCAGATCGAAGGCGTAGAAGGAGATGTCGAGGTGGAACTGGGGGTCCTTCTGGTGGAAGGGCACGCCATTGACCCACATCAGCCAGGTCCGCCACTGGCCGGCCGCCGAGGCACCGGCGATCAGGCCGACGAGCGCGGTGACGGCGAGCAGCAGCCACCTCTTGTACGGCGCGATGCCCATCCGGTAGCGGTCGAGGCTCTGCTGCTCCATGGACATGGCGCTCAGCGGGGGCCGCAGCCGGTGCGCCAGCCAGATGTTGACCCCCACCGCGACCGCCATCAGCAGACCGAAGACGAAGAAGAGGCCGATCTTGGTCCACAGCGTGGTCGTGAACACGGACGAGTAGTGCACCGACCGGTACCACAGCCAGTCCGTCCAGAAACCCGCGAACATGGTGAACGCCATGCCGAGGACGGCCAGGACGCCCAGTGTCATGAGCAGGGTCCGGGCCCCCCGGGACGGGCGGCCCGCTCTGATCCGCGGCCCCGTCGGGCCTCCGCCGCGGTCCGGCATCTGGAAAGCCAAGGTGTGCACCTCGAAGTTCGCTGTCGATCCGTCAGGCCCTCGTGTTCGCGGACCCTCCGTGGCCCCCCGTGATCGCGGGCCAACACATATGCAACTTACTCACGCCGCACTCGGTTCCCGATTCCGGCGGTGAACGAGGCAGGATTGTGACCATGTCCAACACTCCCATGGCAGCGAGCCCGCTCACCCGGGCCGTACTCGAGATCGACGAGTACGTCTCCGGCCTCGGCTGGGACCAGCCCGCCCGCCTCTTCGCCCTCGTCGACACCACACGGCTGCGGACTCAGGAACCCGCGCTCGCGGCTCAGCTGGGCCTGGAGGACGCGTCCGAGTCCGCCGGTCTCACCCCGATCGAGCAGGACGAGCTCCCGTCCGGCAAGCCGCTGGACGAGTTCCTCGGCACCATCGCCTGGCCCGACGCGGTGGCCGGCTGCGCGCTCTCGGTGGAGCGCCTGATGCTGCCGCCGTCCGCGGAGGCGCAGGTCCCGCAGAACCTGAGCCAGGCCAAGCTGGCGACGTGGGTGGCCGAGCACCCGGAGCGCCAGGAGGTGCGTATGACGGTCGCGGTGCTGCGCGACGGCGGCCGCGAGTCGGCGGTGCGGCTGCGCGAGAAGGACTCGCCGACGGAGGTCCTGACCGGCCCCGACCTGGTGCCCGGCCTGGCGGAGGCCCTGGCGGCGACGTTCGAGGACTGACGCCCGCCGTCCTCCTCACATCCCGTGTGAGGCCTCCTGTGACGTCCTTTCCGGTACGGCGATGGGGGTGCCCCTGCCTTTGCGGGGCGCCCCCAGCCGTGTCAGGGACCGCTCAGCCCTTGGTGGTGCACTGGGGCAGCGCCGAGGTGTTCCCGCTGCGGATGTCCTTCAGCGCGTCCAGCGCGTCCCCGATCGTCTTCACCTTCACCAGCGTGAGCCCGCTCGGGGTGTCCTTGGCGGCGGATGCGCAGTTGTCGGCCGGCGTCAGGAAGTACTGGGCGCCCTTCTCGCGTGCGCCGACGGTCTTCATCTCGATGCCGCCGATCGGCCCGACGGTGCCGTTGTCGTCGATGGTGCCGGTGCCGGCGATGAACTTGCCGCCGGTCAGACTGCCCGGGGTCAGCTTGTCGTAGATGCCGAGGGCGAACATCAGACCGGCGCTCGGCCCGCCGACGTCGGCCAGCTTGATGTCGATGGTGAACGGGAAGGTGTGGTCGGTCCCGGCGGAGATCCCGACGATGGCGCGCTTGGCGCCGCTGTCGTCGGAGGTGGTCGTGGTGATGGTGACGTCCTGGGTCTTCGTCGCCGTCCTGTGCGCCTTCTCCGCGGCGGCCTGCTCCTTGGCGGGGACGACCGTGAAGACGACGTTCTGACCGGGCTTGTGCCTGGTGACGAACTTGGCGACATCGGCCGGCTGCTTCACGGCCGTGCCGTCGACGGCCTTGATCACGTCACCGGCGTGCAGCTTGCCCTCGGCCGGCGAGTCCTTGACCACGGTGGAGACGATCACCCAGGACTTCACCGGGATGCCCAGCTCCTTCAGGGCGGCGACCTTGGCGCTCTCCTGGGACTGGCTGAATTCCTCGGCGTTCTGCTGCGAGGACTGCTGCTCCGTCGTGCCGTTCGGGTAGAGCGTGTCGTGCGGGACGACCTTGGTGTCGTGGTCCAGCCAGCCGTAGATGGCCTCCACCAGGTTCATGCGGAAGTCCGCGCTGGTCACCCGGACGGTCGTCATGTTCAGGTTGCCGCTGGTCTTGTACGTGTCGTGCCCGGTGATCTGCAGCACCGGCGCGCCGTCGTGGTTCCCCAGCGTGTTCACGGTCGGGCCGGGGGACATCTCCGCGTACGGCACGGGGATGAGCACTCCGGCGCACAGGAGCGCGATCAGCATCAGGGTGGAGGCGAGCATCGTCGCGGTGCGGCGTGGCATGCCACGACAGTACGGGACGCCTCTGTCAGCGCACCGTCAGGGCACCCCGTCACGCGCCTCCGGCACCCGTGTCGGACTTCTCCATGGCCTCACGGAACCGGGCATAGCCGTCCAGCTCGGGGCCGTCGCCGCGCACTCTGCGAGTCCTGTTGGCCCAACTGCCCCACAGGCCGCCACCGATCGCGGCCACAAGCGGAATCAGCAGCCAGACAAGCGCCCCCATGCCGACCTCCCAACGCCGTGAGCGTCCGCAACTGACTGATCAGCAGATTAACCATCCGCACTGACAACGCTCACGCCAGGGGGCCGGTTACGCAACCGGAGGGACGGGGGTGCTCCGGGTGACCGCTCGGTGCCTGCCCTCAGCAGGCTCCGACCCGCCCTCCCGTCGCCCGACCACCGTCCCTCGACGAGGGCGCTACGCGCCGACCCACTCGTCTGTGCCGTCGGAGAACTTCTGGTGCTTCCAGATCGGCACCTCGTGCTTGAGATCGTCGATCAGCTTGCGGCAGGCGTCGAAGGCCTCGGCCCGGTGCGGACAGGCCACGCCGACGACCACGGCGAGATCCCCTACCCGCAGGTCTCCCACCCGGTGCACGGCGGCCAGCGCCCGCACCGGATACTCGGCCACGACCTTCTCGGCGATCCGCCGCATCTCGGCCTCGGCACTGGGGTGGCAGGAGTACCCGAGGGCGTCCACGTCCGCTCCGCCGTCGTGGTTCCGCACGGTCCCCACGAACAGCGCGACGCCCCCGGCCGCGTCGTCCCCGACCGCCTGGAACACCTCGTCCACGGAGAGCGCGCTCTCCCGGACCCCGATCAGCTTGATGGAATCCTGCGCCGCCTGCTCACCGGGGTGCTCGTTCACCTGTGCCATACCCCTATCGTGCCGCACGCCTGTGACACCGGGGAATACGAGATTCACCAGGCACGCGCGTGGAGCGTTTTGGAGGCTCGTACGACGTCGGTGCGCCGCCGGGCGATCCCACCCCGCCCGGCCGCCCTCACACGCGCCGCCGGGCCTTCCGGGCCCGTCGTACGACAGCGGCGGCGCCCAGCAGAGCGACCGTCGCCCCGGCGGCACCCGCGGCCGTGGCGTCCTTGCGGCCGAGCCGCCGCCCGGCGACCGTGTGCCGCCCGGAAACCTCCTCCAGCAGCTCCGCGAGCACCTCCTCGTTGGTCCACCGCGGCCGCCACCCGGCGTCGTGCAGCCGGCTCCCGCTGACCACCCAGGGATACATCGTGTACGCCAGATCGCCGGCCGGAGACGGCGTGAGCCCGATCCGGTGCAGCCGGGCCGCCGCGCCCAGAGCGACCGCCGAGGGCAGCTCCATCCGCCGGATCCCGCTGAGCTCCTCGACCTCCTCCTGCTCCAGCCACCCGTCGCAGCCCACGGCCAGTTCCCCGTCGACCTTCTCCAGGACGGCGTACTCCAGGGCACCGCACAGGTCCTCGACATGGCAGAACTGCCACGCGGGCCGCGATCCGGCGACGACGAGCAGCCGCGGCGACTCGAAATACCGGGTCAGCGCGGTGTCCGTGCCGCCGACCAGCACGGCGGGCCGTACGACGGTGACGTTCAGCCCCGGATGCGCCCGCGGCGCCCGGCGCGCCAGCCGCTCGATCTCCAGCAGGTCCCCGACCCCGGTGGCCTCGGCGGTCGCGCGCAGCTCGGCGTCCTCCGAAAGGGGCAGCTCGTTGTCCGGCAGCGCGCCGTAGACCATCGCAGACGTGCACAGCACGACCCGGTGCACGCCGGCCGCCGCAGCGGCCGTGAGGACGGTCTGGGTCCCCCGGACGTTGTAAGCGGTTCGAGCCGCCGGATCGGTCTCCAGATCCAGGTCGAGCGCGAGGTGGACGACCACGTCGGCGCCCCGCAGCTTGTCCGCGATCGCGGGATCGCGCACGTCGAGGATGTGCCACGTGGCGGCCGCGCACTCCCCGCGCCGCTCGTCGATGGCGACGACCTGCTTGATCTCCTCGGAGGCGGCGAGCCGCTCGGTGAGCAGGGCGCCGACCCCGCCGGCGGCGCCGGTGACCACGACGACGGGTCCGCGCACGGCGGAGGAGGTTGAGGGGTTTCGCGCTGCGCGAACCTGCGGATCTGGGGAACTCACCGGGCGTCTCCAGCGGTTGTCTTCAGTACGAGCGCGAGTGACGCGTACGTACCAGGTGCATCCATCCTGCCGCAGGCCTGCCGTGGGCGAAGCACCGAGCCCCGATCGGGTCCGGGTGTCTACGCTGGGTGGTGTTGTCGGGCAGCCGCGCCGCCGGAGAGAACCGGCGGCCTTACCAGCCGAGGAATCCCGTGAGTGACACCCCATTCGGTTTCGGCCTTCCGCCGGAGGAGCCGGAGGACGGCGACGAGGGCAAGAAGAAGGACCAGCAGAGCGGTGGTGAGCAGGGACCGGCCAACCCGTTCGGCTTCGGCGGCCTGCCCGGAGCCGGAGGCCTTGGCGGCCCCGGCGCCGACAATCCGCTCGCAGCCATGTTCGGTTCCCTGAACCCCACCGACCTGGGCGCCGCGTTCCAGCAGCTGGGCCAGATGCTCTCCTACGAGGGCGGTCCGGTGAACTGGGACATGGCCAAGCAGATCGCCCGCCAGACGGTCGCCCAGGGCACCCCGGACGGCACGAAGGACGCCAGCGTCGGCCCGGCCGAGCGCAAGGCGGTCGAGGAGGCCGTCCGCCTGGCCGACCTGTGGCTGGACGACGCGACGTCCCTGCCGTCGGGCTCCGCCTCGGCGGTGGCCTGGTCCCGCGCGGAGTGGGTCGAGGCGACCCTGCCCGCCTGGCAGGAGCTGGTCGACCCGGTCGCCGAGCGGGTCGGCGCGGCCATGGGCGACGTCCTGCCGGAGGAGATGCAGGCCATGGCGGGCCCGCTGATCGGCATGATGCGCTCGATGGGCGGCGCCATGTTCGGCACGCAGATCGGGCAGGCCGTCGGCGTGCTCGCCGGTGAGGTCGTCGGCTCCACCGACATCGGCCTGCCGCTCGGCCCGGCCGGCAAGGCCGCGCTGCTCCCGGCCAACGTGGAGGCCTTCGGCAAGGACCTCGGCGTGCCGCAGGAGGAGGTGCGGCTGTACCTGGCCCTGCGCGAGGCGGCCCACCAGCGCCTGTTCGCGCATGTGCCGTGGCTGCGCTCGCACCTGTTCGGCGCGGTCGACGGGTACGCGCGCGGGATCAAGGTCGACACGGCCAAGCTGGAGGACGTGGTCGGCCAGTTCGACCCGCAGAACCCCGAGCAGCTGCAGGACGCCCTCCAGCAGGGCATGTTCCAGCCGGAGGACACGCCCGAGCAGAAGGCCGCCCTGGCCCGTCTGGAGACCGCTCTGGCGCTCGTCGAGGGCTGGGTGGACGCGGTGGTCCATGCGGCCGCCAAACCGCGTCTGGCGTCCGCTGACGCGCTGCGCGAGACCCTGCGCCGCCGCCGCGCCACGGGCGGTCCCGCGGAGCAGACGTTCGCCACGCTGATCGGCCTGGAGCTGCGCCCGCGCCGGCTGCGCGACGCCTCCCGCCTGTGGGCCTCGCTCACGGACGCGCGCGGTGTGGACGGCCGGGACGGCCTGTGGGCCCACCCGGACATGCTGCCGACGGCCAGCGACCTGGACGACCCGGACGGCTTCGTGCACCGCGAGCAGCTGGACTTCTCCGAGCTGGACAAGATGCTCGGCGAGGCGGCGGGCGGTTCTCAGAGCAAGCCCGACCTGCACAAGCCGGACCCCCACGAGAAGGACGACGACACCAAGGGCGACGACACCGAGTGAGCCTGTACGACGACGCGGTCCTCGTGCTGAAGGGGTACGAGGGCCAGGACGAGTTGCGCCAGGCCTATCTGGACCATCTGGCGGCCCACTCGGACGGCATGTGGAAGGCCTGCCAGGATGGGCACATCACGGCGAGCGCGCTGGTGATCGACCCCGAGCGCGGCCGGGTGCTGCTGACCCTTCACAAGAAGTTGCGGATGTGGCTGCAGATGGGCGGTCACTGCGAGCCGGACGACGCCACTGTGGCGCAGGCCGCCCTGCGGGAGGCGACCGAGGAGTCCGGCATCGCGGGGCTGACCCTGCTGTCCGGCGGCCCGGTCCGCCTGGACCGCCACCACACGCCCTGCGCCTGGCACCTGGACGTCCAGTACGCCGCCGTCGCGCCGGGCGGGGCCGTGGAGGCGATCAGCGACGAGTCCCTGGACCTGCGCTGGTTCGCCTACGACGAGGTGGCCGACGTAGCGGACGAGTCGGTCGTACGGCTGCTCGACGCGACCCGCGCGAGGCTGTAGACGGGTAAGGGGCGCCCTCCCGGATGGGCGCCCCTTACGTTGGCTTAGTGGACGCTCAGTTCCAGACGTTCCCCTGGTTCTGCCCCCGGGCCCCCTGCTGCCCCATGCCGAACTGGGCGGCGAGGCCCTGCCCGATCACCGCGTTCTGTGGCGGCAGCAGCTCACTGGGCTGGACGAGCGCGAACCCGGACCCCATGAAGCTCAGCTCCCAGCCCTCACCGGTGTTCCCGCGCCGGCGCCACACCCCGGAGGAGTGCGTCTGCGCCTGCATCTGCACGCGCAGCCCGGTGGACCAGGCGACGATGGCGTCGGCGTCGCAGTTGACGTACTTGTCGGGCGTGACCTGCATCAGCAGCGGCGCGCCCGAGGTCATCAGGGCGACCCGGCCGCGCCCGGTGATGTTCAGCTGGTACTTCCCGGAGCCGGCGATGCCGTAGAGGCTGTCGACGGCGATGACCTCGTAGTGCAGCGAGGAGTCCATGGCGAGGACGTAGGAGCTGTCGACGGTCAGCCCGTCCTGCTCGACGTCCATGATGTGCACGTGCTGGGCGAGGTTGGCGAGATATACCGTGCCCTGCCCGTGACAGCGCATCAGGTCCAGTCCCTCACCGGTGTACGCCTGCGCGCGTGCCTGGTTGTTGCTGCGGTACTCGGCGTCGAACTCGACCAGGCCCTGGTAGGCGACCATGCTGCCCTTGCGGGCGAGGATGTCGTCGTGGCCCTCCAGAGTGACGCGGAGCAACTGCGAGTTCTGCAGGCTCCAACGCTCCTGCGTCTGGAGGTCGTTGTGCGCGAAAAGCGGGCTCTGCATGACTTTCTGGCTCCCCCTCAGCCCCGGATCCGGATGCGGTCGGTGCTGTCCTCGCTGGGCTGGACGACGACGATGCCCTGGCCGGAGAAGGCCATCTGGTAGGCCTCACCGCTGCCCCGGCCGATCAGCGACTGCGCCTTGAAGCTGCGCTTGCCCTTCACCTTCAGGTTCGGCGACCAGGCGACGAGCGCGTCCGGGTCGACGTACGTCTCGTCCTCGCCGCCGCCGCAATCGACGACGATCGGTTCGCCCCGGGAGGTCAGGGCCACCCAGCCCTGCCCGGAGATCCTCGTGTTCCACAGGCCCTGCCCGGCGAACTTGGCGAGCCCCTTCACACGCTCGACGCCCCAGCTGAGGTGGGCGTCGAAGGCCAGCAGGTTGGTGGCGTTGACGGAGATGCCGTCGCCGTTGAGGTGGATCACGACGACGTTCGCGCCGTAGTCGGCGAGGTAGAGCAGACCGTCGCCGGTGCACTTCATCAGCGGGGCGCCCTCGCCGGTGATCCAGTCGCGGGCGATCTGGCGGACGGCCGGCGGGTTGGGCTCGTACTGCACGAAGCCTTCGTAGGCGACCATCGAGCCCACGCGCGCGAGGAGGTCGTTTCCGGTCTGCATGGCGACCTTCAGCATGTGCTTGCCGTGGTTCTCCATGCGGGCGGTGACGGGTGCGGGGGCGTAGCCCGCGAGCGGCTGGTTCATGACGGGCTCCCTCAGACCTCGTACGGCTGGACGACGATGAAGTTGCCGGGCGCGCCCCGGAACTGGAGGTTGACGCTCTCGCCGGTGTCGCCCGGGTAGGCGTTGCGGCGCATGCGGACCTGGCTGGAGACGATCACCTGGGAGGCGGCCGACCAGGCGACGACAGCGTTGCAGTCGGCGAAGGTGGTCGGCGTGACCGGCAGGACCACGGGCGTGCCGTGGGTCTTGACGACGATGGTGCCGGTGCCCTGGAACTGCATGGTGAACAGCGCGCCGCCGGGGATGCCATGGCCCTCGATGCGGCGGACCTCGTACTGCAGGCTCTCGTCGAAGGCAAGGACGTTCTCCGCGGACACGCAGATCGCGTCGCCCTGCAGCTCGACGGGGTGCAGGTGGGTGGAGTTCTCGGCGAGGAACACCTGGCCGTTGCCGGTGCAGCGCATCAGCTGCATCTCCTGGCCGGTCGCGTGGCCCACGATCCGCCCGGCGAACCCGGCGCCCTTGTAGCCGAAGTCGACCTTGCCCTGGTAGAGCACCATGCTGCCCTGCCGGGCCAGCACGGGCTGTCCGCCGATGCCGAGGTCGACGCGGATGAGCTTCTTGTTCTGCTGCGTCCAGCGCTGCCCGGTCGGCGTCTCCTTGTACATCTGCAGCGCGGCCGTCACACCGGCACCGCCCTGCGGGGCGCCCTGCGGTACTCCGTAGCCGGCGGGCTGCTGGCCGGGGATCTGGCCGTAGCCGGGTGGCATGGGCGCGGTGGGCCGGCCGCCGTAGGAGGGCGGCTGCTGGCCGTAGCCCGGGGGCATCGGCGCGGTCGGCTGACCGCCATAGGGCTGCTGCGGCGGCTGGCCGTAGGGCGCGGGGGCCGGGGCGGGCGGATGGACGGTGCCGCCGGCGGGCGGGGTCAAGGGGGCGATGACCGTCGGCGCGGCGTGCACGTTCGGCACGGGTGCCGGTGCCGGGGGCGGAGTCTGGCCGGGCGGGATCTGACCGGACTGCGGTGTGAAGCCCTGTGCGGGCGTGCCGCCGGCAGGCGGTGTGAAGCCCTGCGGAGGTGTACCGCCGGCGGGCTGTGTGAAGCCCT
>NZ_CM002285.1:3189858-3191846 GCF_000497445.1 Streptomyces roseochromogenus subsp. oscitans DS 12.976
CGGGGCGAAGCCGGGGGCGGCGGCGGGCTGCGGCCGCTGCGGGGCGGCGGGCGCCTCCTCCTCCAGCACTTCGCCGCCGAAGTTCTTCAGCAGCGCCTCCAGGCCGCCGTCGAAGCCCTGTCCGACGGCGGCGAACCGCCACACATCCTTGAAGTAGATGTCACCGAGCATCACGGCCCGCTCGGTGGAGAACTCCGCGCCGTTGAAGGAGTACCGCGCGACCTCCTCACCGCCCGCCACGATGCGCAGATAGCCAGGGGCGATCTGCGCCATCTGCCCGGCGCCGTCGACGGTCGCGGTGAAGGACAACTTGCGGATGTGCGACGGGATCCGGTCCAGCGTGACGCGGAACGACTCCGTGTCGCCCGCCTGGGCACCCAGCAACTGCAGGGACTCCTCAGGCGACTTCGGCTGATTGAAGAAGACGAAGTACCGGTCGTCCGAGAGGCGCTCGTCGGCGTCCAGCCCGAAGCAGCTGATGTCGAAGGTCAGCCCGGGGGCGGAGATCTGCACGCCCACGTACAGATCCGTGCCCGCCGTGAGGTCACTGATCCTGGCCTTGTGGCCGCGTTGGAATTCCCTGGCCATGCGTTACGACCGTCCCCCATCCCGAATGTGAGTGCGTCGCGCCAGGCTAACGGCTGGATCCGACATCGGCCGCAGCCGGTACAGACCCGGTACACAACCGCGCCCGGAGGCGGACGGACGGCGCCCGGCTCACTCCCCGTGTGCCCCGGGCACATACGGCAGCCGTTCCGCGGCGACGACCCCTTCGAGATACCCGCGGGCCCGCTCGGTACGCGGGTACGCCTCCAACAGCCGCCAGAAGTCTGGCCCGTGACCGGGGACCAGCAGATGGGCCAGCTCGTGGCAGAGAACGTAGTCGACGACGTACTCGGGCATCCCCTGCAGCCGGTGCGAGAGCCGGATGCTGCCCTCGGCCGGAGTGCACGAACCCCAGCGGGTGTTCTGGTTGGTGACCCAGCGCACGGAGGCGGGGCGCGCCCGGCCGTCGAAGTACTGCTCCGACAGCCGCTCGGCGCGCTCGGCCAGCTCGGCGTCGCCGAGCACTCGCTTGCTCTCCTGGGCGGCGAGTTTGTCGAGCATGACGGTGATCCAGCGCTGTTCCTCCGCCTTCGACATCCTGGCGGGGATCAGTACGACGGTGCGATCGCCCTCGCGGTACGCGGAGACCGTCCGGCGGCGCCGGGAACTCCTGCGGACCTCGATCGCGCTCGCCCCCGAGCCGCCGGGCGGCTGGCTCGTCGTGCTGCGCTGTGGCTTTCCGGCGCGGTGCAGTGGGTCGGCGGGCACGCCCCGACGTTACCCGCTGGGCATGGCCAAAGTCCCGGCTCCGGAACGGTTCGATGCCGATCCCCCACCATGCGTTTGATTCCTATGATTCCTACGACTGATCCGCACATCCGGTTTACGGGGCTCCGGCCGACCGGGTTGCGCGGTTCTGCCCGACCGGCCGACACGGCCCGTCTTGGCCGGTTTAGCAGTGTTCGCCCGGCCAACTTGTATGACAAACACCCCTAGCCTGTGGATAACTCTCGGCGCCGGACCGGCGGGCACGGCATGCTGGCAGGCGTCGGCGGAGCATGACCGGCTCCACCGGCGACGAGATGTTCCGGGATGCTCTCAACGGATACGGGGGACAGTCATGCATCCGGTGATGAAGCCCGCGCTGCGGCGCGGCTGGCGTGATCGCGACACCGTGCAGTTCGGGATGACCCCGGCGCACGCGCTGACGCTCGGACCGATGGACCCGGCGACGCGCGACTTCCTGGATCTGCTCAACGGCACGCGCGGGCTGCCGCTGCTGCGCGAGGAGGCCCGCCGCATGGACCTGCCCGCCGGCCAGGTCGACACCCTGCTGGAGCGGCTGACCCGCGCGGGCCTGGTCGACGACGCGCGCGGCGGCGGACCGGCCGCGGACGCGCTGCGCGCCAAGGAACACGTCCTGCGACGGCTGCGCCCCGATC
>NZ_CM002285.1:3191896-3195980 GCF_000497445.1 Streptomyces roseochromogenus subsp. oscitans DS 12.976
GGGCTCTCCCTGGTGATCCTCACGCCCCGGGACGACGTGACCGTGCACGCACCCGATCCCGCCGACGCCGAGCCGCTCATGGCCACCGGAACGCCGCATCTGTACGCCGGTGTCGTCGAGGGCACCGGCGTAGTCGGTCCGCTCGTCCTGCCCGGCGAGTCGGGGTGCGCCGGCTGTCTGCATCTCGACCGCGGGGACCGGGACCCGGCCTGGCCACGGCTCACCGCCCAGTGGCAGTGCCCGAGGGCCCGCCGGGTCGGGGCCTGCGATCTGACACTGGCCACGGCGGTCGCCGGCCTGGCCGCGGCGCATGCGCTGGCCTTCCTCGACGGGCAGTCGCCGTCCAGCGCGGGCACCCGCTGGGAGGTGTCCATGCCCGGACTGGACTGGCATGCCCGACCGGTCCGGCCGCATCCGGCATGCGGATGCGGGGCGGCGGAGCGAGGTAAACCATCGGCGGAGAAAGCCAAACCGGAGCACTCCTCAACCGACGGTGAACCGCGCGAGACAATGGCGGTGCAACGGCCGTCGGCGGAGCGACGCAAGGCAGGCGCGGCGCGGCCGACTGGGACTTGGAGGGCGCATGTCTGATCTTCCCCGGAAGGCGGTCACCCGTACCGCCAAGCTCGCCGCGCTCCCGCTCGGCTTCGCCGGCCGGGCGACCTGGGGCTTGGGCAAGCGGATCGTGGGCGAGTCCGCGGAGATCGTCGGCCGGGAGCTGCAACAGCGCACGGCGGAGCAGCTGTTCAAGGTGCTCGGCGAGCTGAAGGGCGGTGCCATGAAGTTCGGGCAGGCCCTGTCCGTCTTCGAGTCCGCGCTGCCCGAGGAGGTCGCCGGGCCCTACCGCGCGGCCCTCACCAAGCTCCAGGAGGCGGCGCCGCCGATGCCGACCCGCACGGTGCACGCGGTGCTCGAGGAGCGGATGGGTCCGGACTGGCACGATCTGTTCGAGGAGTTCGAGGACAAGCCGGCCGCCGCGGCCTCGATCGGGCAGGTGCACCGGGCCGTGTGGCACGACGGCCGCGAGGTGGCGGTCAAGGTGCAGTACCCGGGCGCCGGCGACGCCCTGCTCTCCGACCTGGGCCAACTGAGCCGCTTCGCCCGCCTGTTGGGCCCGCTGATTCCCGGCATGGACATCAAGCCGCTCATCGCGGAGCTGAAGGACCGCGTCTCCGAGGAACTGGACTACGAACTGGAGGCGCAGGCCCAGTCCGCGCACGCGGAGGAGTTCGCGGACGACCCGGACGTGGTGGTCCCGGCGGTGGTGCACCAGTGCGAGCAGGTCCTGGTGACCGAGTGGATCGACGGCATCCCGCTGTCGGAGGTGATCTCGGACGGCACTCAGGAGCAACGCGACCGCGCCGGTCAGCTGCTGGCCCGGTTCCTCTTCTCGGGCCCGGCCCGCACCGGCCTGCTGCACGCCGACCCACATCCCGGCAACTTCCGGCTGCTGCCCGGCGGCCCGGACGGCGAGGACGACTGGCGCCTGGGTGTCCTGGACTTCGGCACGGTCGACCGGCTGACCGGCGGGCTGCCGTTGCCGATCGGCACGTCTCTCCGCATGACCCTGGACGGCGCGGCCGAGACGGTCTACGAACTCCTCTGCGAGGAAGGGTTCGTGAAGGAGTCCATAGAGCTGGATCCGGACGCGGTACTCGACTACCTGCTGCCGATCATCGAACCGGCCCGGGCCGACGCGTTCACCTTCACCCGCGCCTGGATGCGCAACCAGGCCACCCGCATCGCCGATCCCCGCTCCCCCGCCTACCAGCTGGGCAAACGCCTCAATCTGCCCCCGGCCTACCTCCTGATCCACCGGGTGACCCTGAGCACGATCGGCGTCCTGTGCCAACTGGGCGCCACGGTACGGCTCCGCGAGGAGCTGGAGGAGTGGCTACCGGGCTTCGTGCCGGGGGACGAGCCGACAGAGGAGGAGACGGCAGCAGAGGCGTGATCCGGCGTGCCTTGAAAGTGGGGAGGGTGGGCGGGGGGAGGGAGGGGGGAGGGGCCCCCGAGAAGGGGCTCACCACCACGCCGAGTCCAGGCGGCCCTCGATCGCGCGGAGGTTCTCGCGGGAGCAGGTGTCGCAGAAGTACTGGCGGGTGCCGTTCTCCACGGAGCAGGTCCAGGTGACCGGCTGCGGTTCGTCGGCGGGGGTGCCGCAGCGGGCGCACACGAGCACGCGGCGCTCCGCGGTGGAGCCGCCCTGATCACTTCCTCCGGGAAGACTCGTCACCCGGTGACGATAACTCCGTCGGCGGCGGATCGCCGTGCGCAACGCACTGCGGGGACCGGTCCGTTCGGCTGGACCGGCCCCCGCGCAGAAGGCTTCGCCTCCCCGGGCCGGGAGGCCACCGCTTCTCAGGTGTGATCGTTACTGCATGACCGCCATGGCGAGCGCGCGGCGGGCGCGCAGCGAGGCGCGCTCGGCCCGGCGCTGCATCCGCTTGGCGGCCGCCAGGCGCACGGCCCGGCGTTCCCGCACGGCGTCATGGAGTCGCTCGTGCATATGCGCACGAGCCAGGGCTTCTTGCATGAGTTGCATCTCTCGGGTCCTGTTCTGGCGCGCTTCGGTCGCGCCGGTGGTGGTGAAGTCTGTGGTCGCGGAGCCGACGGGCTCGCTGGTGGACGGCTTCATCGGGGCCTGCTTCTTGGGGTCGTGCGTGAGGGGGCGGTCGATCGTTCCTGCGGTGTTCATGCCGTGACCGGGTTCTTGCGCGGGCGGCCACGCGGCCGCTTCCGGGCGACGACGACACCCTGGACGAACAGCTCGCCACCCCAGACGCCCCAGGGCTCACGCCGCTCCTTGGCCCCGGCGAGGCAGGCCTCGATCAGCGGGCAGGTGCGGCAGAGGGACTTGGCGTACTCGACGTCCGCCGGCGACTCGGCGAAGAAGACCTCCGGGTCGTAGGAGCGGCAGGGGACGGGTACGCCGAGGTTCTCGATGGCGTCGTCGAGCGCGGTGAGCGCGGTGAGGGGGGTCAAGGTGGAGTCCTCCGTGAGGCCGGGCGGGGGGATCGTCTGTGAAGGCGGTACGGACGGGGCGTGCGCTTCGAGTTGCACGGTTGGTCTTCCTCGTCTGGTCGGTCCGGCCGGTTGACCGGGTGTCGGCTTGGTACCGGGTTCTTTTCTTGTCCCGAGGCCCCTTCGCTCCGCTGCCCCCGTTCGGGGCAAACAGAAGGGCCGCGGATCCCGGGTGGGGTTCCGCGGCCCTGAAGGCGCCGGCCTGATCGGATCAGGCTGGATCACTCCAGGGTTTTGGCCCACGGAAGGCCCACATCAGGTGGTGCTGCGTCGTCTGCTTCCGGAATCCGGCACCGGCCGCCGCAAAGGCATAGGCCTGCGCCTGTGCCGCTACCGCTTCCAGTGCCTTGGTCGGTCGCTCATTGCGCTCACGGACGGGGAGGCCCGCGAGAGCGAGGGAGGACGCCGGACGGACGGCACGGATGCCGGACAGACCGGTGTCCTGGTGGGAGGCGCCGAGCATGCACAGGGAGACGGTCGAGCGATCGGTCAGTTTGGCCGTGCTGATGGTGCTGGTGTTGATGCTGATCACTGGACTCGCCTCCTCTCGGCGTCTTGGGGACCGGGGTGAACCAGTCCGTTCGGATGTGCAAGTACAACACGGAGTTGGGCCTTTGGAGAAGGCCGCTGCTTCCGTGCCTAGAACCTATGGGGATTGCTGGGGCATGCGCAAACTATTTTTTCGACGAGTTCGTATCAGTCGTCGTCATCGGCTTCCCCAACCTCGTGACCTGCGCAGATGGCCAGAACATCGGTTCCGTAGCTGCGCAGTTTGCGGCTGAGGACGCCGGGGATGCGGGAGAGCTCGGCGGGGCTCTCCGGCCGTGCCTCGGCGATGGCCATCAGGGTGCGGTCGGTGAAGACGCAGAAGTCGGGCTGTCCGCTGCGTTCGGCCTGGATCGCCCGCCAATCCCGCAGTCGTGCGTAGAGCCCTTCGTCCATGTCCGAGGGGCAGTCCTCGCAGCGCATCAGCTTCATCTCGCCCGCGTCGGTGAGCGTGCGGCCGCAGACCCGGCAGCGGGCGGGCGTGCGCTGGACGCGCCGGGGCACGGCGGCGGTG
>NZ_CM002285.1:3197625-3207829 GCF_000497445.1 Streptomyces roseochromogenus subsp. oscitans DS 12.976
GCCCAGGAAACCTGGAGCCGTTCCCGCGCGCGGGTGACGCCGACGTAGAGGAGCCGGCGCTCCTCCTCGATCTGCTCGTCGGTCCTGGCGTAGGTGATGGGCAGCATGCCCTCGGCGATGCCGACGACGAAGACGACGTCCCACTCCAGGCCCTTGGCAGCGTGCAGGGAGGCGAGGGTGACGCCCTGGACGGTCGGGGCGTGCTGGGCGTTCGCCCGCTCGTCGAGTTCCGCCACGAAGTCGCCGAGGGTGGCGGCGGGCCTGGCGGCGGCGAGGTCGTGGGCGAGGTTGACCAGGGCGGCGAGGGACTCCCAGCGCTCTCTGACGGCGCCGGAGCCGGCCGGGGGCTGTGCGGTCCAGCCCTCTCCGGAGAGCACGGCACGCACCTGGGAGGGCAGGTCCACGGCCTCGTCCAGCAGCGAGTCGTTGCCGCCGAAGCGGGCCGCTCCGCGCAGGGCAATGCTGGCCTTGCGCACCTCGGGCCGGTCGAAGAAGCGCTCGGCGCCGCGCAGCTGGTAGGGGACGCCGGTGTCGGCGAGGGCCTGTTCGTAGGTCTCGGACTGGGCGTTCGTACGGAACAGGACGGCGATCTCGGCGGCCGGGACGCCCGCGTCGATCAGCTCGCGGATGCGGCGGGCGGCGCCTTCGGCCTCGGCGGGCTCGTCGGTGTACTCGGTGTAGGCCGGCTCGGGGCCGGGGGCGCGCTGGGAGACCAGTTCCAGCCGGTGGTCGGCGGCGCGGCCGCGGGCCTGGGCGAGCAGGCCGTTGGCGAGGCGGACCACCTGGGGGGTGGAGCGGTAGTCACGGACGAGTTTGACGACCGTGGCGCCGGGGTGCCGGGCGCGGAAGTCGAGGAGATGGTCGGGCGTTGCTCCCGTGAACGAGTAGATGGTCTGGCTGGCATCGCCGACGACGCACAGGCTGTCGCGGTCGCCGAGCCACAGTTCCAGCAGCCGCTGCTGCAGGGGGCTGACGTCCTGGTACTCGTCGACGACGAAGTGCTGGTACTGCGCGCGGACCTGTTCGGCGATGTCGTGCCGGTCCTGCAGAATGGCGACGGTGAGCAGCAGGACGTCCTCGAAGTCGATCACCGAGCGGTCGCGCTTGAGGTCTTCGTAGGCCGCGTAGAGGTGGGCGATCTCGGTCGGGTCGCGCGGGGCCTCGCGGCCGGCCTTCGCAGCCGCGTACGCGTAGTCGGCGGGGACGGTCTGGGTGACCTTGGACCATTCGATCTCGGCGGTGACGTCCCGCAGCTCGCCCCGGTCGAGCCGGGTCCCCAGGGTTGCGGCGGCGTCGGCGACGAGCTGGATCTTGCGGTCGATGAGCCGGGGCATGCCGCCACCGATCGCTTTCGGCCAGAAGTACTGCAGCTGGCGCAGGGCGGCGGAGTGGAAGGTGCGGGCCTGGACGCCGTGGGCGCCGAGCTGGCGCAGCCGGCCGCGCATCTCTCCGGCGGCGCGGTTGGTGAAGGTGACGGCGAGCACGCTGGACGGCTGGAGGATGCCGGCGAGTACTCCGTAGGCGATGCGGTGCGTGATCGCCCGGGTCTTGCCCGTGCCCGCTCCTGCCAGGACGCACACCGGGCCGTGCAGGGCGGTGGCGACCGCGCGCTGCTCGGGGTCGAGCCCTTCGAGCACCGCGTCGGCCCCGGTCGGCGGCGCGTACGGGGTACCGCCGGAGCCCTGCGGGAAGAGGGTGGAGTGCGTTGCTGCTGTCACACCGCCATGCTGCCAGGTCGCCCGGGACTGCCGGGGCGGTTGTCCACAGGCGAGCACCGATAGTCGTATGAATGCGGCAGGTGTCACAGCTGCCTGTGGATACCCCGGGCGGGAATGGCGGACGGCTCGCGTACGTTTCTTCCTCGGACGATTTTTCCGAGCTGCCTGAGGAGCGCGAGACATGCAGGGCACTGTGACGATGTACAGCACGACTTGGTGCGGCTACTGCCGGCGGCTGAAGAGCCAGCTGGACCGGGAGGGCATCGGCTACACCGAGATCAACATCGAGCAGGACCCCGAGTCCGCCGCTTTCGTCGAGAAGGCGAACGGTGGAAACCAGACGGTCCCGACGGTTCAGGTAGTTCCCTCCAATGGTGGTGCAGAGGTCGTCATGACGAACCCGAGCCTTGCCCAGGTGAAGCAGGCGCTGGGCGTCTGACCCTCATGACGCACACGACCCCCGACCAGCCTGGCGCCGGATCGGGGGTCCTGGTCGGAGGGCATGGTGAACGCGGGGGCGGTCTTCCGCCGGGGTGCGTTGGTGGAACGCCCGGCACCACACCATGCGTGCCCGTCGTCGCTCTGGTCGCGAGCTTGAGGGCGCCGTGCGGCAGCCGTCGGGTACGGCGGCCAGCACGGCCCGGTGGTGGTGGACGTTGTGGTTCCGGTACGGGTCGCCCTCCGCCCGGGCCGTCTCAGACGAAGCTGCGCGTCGGAAGCGGCTTGCCGTACCACATCTCGATCAGGCGGGCCGCGATGGAGATGCCGTAGGGCGGCAGCACCTCGCCGCACTCGAAGGCCTCGTGGAGTTCCTCGCGGGAGAACCAGCGGGCCTCGTGGATCTCGTCGCCGTCGACGTCGATCTCGGTGGAGGTGGCGCGGGCCATGAAGCCGAGCATCAGGCTGGACGGGAAGGGCCAGGGCTGGCTGGCCACGTACTCCACGGGGCCGACGGTGATGCCGACCTCCTCGGACACCTCGCGGCGCACCGCCTGCTCGATGGACTCGCCGGGTTCGACGAAGCCGGCGAGCGTGGAGAAGCGGCCCTCGGGCCAGTGGACCTGGCGGCCGAGCAGGATACGGTCGTCCGCGTCGGTCACCGCCATGATCACGGCCGGGTCGGTGCGCGGGTAGTGCTCGGCACCGCAGGCCGGGCAGCGGCGGATGTGGCCGGCGGCGGCGATGACCGTGCGCTCGCCGCAGCGGGAGCAGAAGCGGTGGGTGCGCTGCCAGTTCTCCAGGCCGACCGCGTGCACCATGAGGCCGGTGTCGCGCGGCGAGAGCAGCAGGCCGGCCTCCCGCAGCCCGGCGGGGCGCGCGGACTGGTCGATACGGCCGGGCAGCGAGTCCTTCTGGAGCGCGAAGTAGCTGACGCCCTCGTCGTCGGTACCGAGGAAATAGCGGTGCGCTTCGGTGAGCGGGGCTTCGAAGGAGGGCGTCATGACGAGTTCGGTCCGGCCGTCCGGTGTCTCGTCGATGAGCACCTGACCGCCGGACACCACGAAGCAGCGGGTCGTGGGGTGGCTCCACGCCGCCGCGAGCCAGGCCTCGTCGAGCCGGTGGTGGGCGGCGCGGTCGATGCCGCTCGGGGCTGTCAGCGAGATGGGTCGATCGGCTGTGTCGTCGGTCCAGGTGGTCACGTGTGCTTCCAACTCCCCCAGTGCAGCGGTTCGTTCGGCGGGCGGTTCGGCGGGGACGTACGGCGTGGTCCGGTCAGGGCGTGGGACGCCAGTGCTCGGCCAGGTCACCCCACAGGTAGGCGCTGGTCTCGACGCCCTTGAGGAGGAGGTCGAGCTCGACCTTTTCGTCGGGGGCGTGCCAGCCGTCGGAGGGGACGGAGATGCCCAGGAAGAGCACGGGGGCGCCGAGGACTTCCTGGAGATCGGCGGCTGGTCCGGAGCCGCCCTCGCGGGTGAAGCGGATCGGTTTCTCGAAGGCGCGGCCCATGGCGCGGGCCACGGACTGCAGCGCGGGGTGGTCGAGCGGGGTCAGGCACGGGCGCGTGGCCGCGCCGAAGCTGATCTCGTGCCGGATCCCGGCCGGCAGCTGCGTCTCGGCCCAGGCGCGGACGGCCTTCTCGATGTGGTCGGGCTCCTGGCCCGCGACCATCCGGAAGGACAGCTTCACCATGGCCGAGGACGGGATGATCGTCTTGCTGCCCGGGCCCTGGTAGCCACCGCCGATGCCGTTGACCTCGGCGGTCGGGCGGGCCCAGATGCGTTCGAGGGTGCTGTATCCGGCCTCGCCGTGGGGGGCGCGGGACTTGGCGGTGCTCAGCCAGCGCTCCTCGTCGAAGGGCAGCTCGGCGAACAGCTCGCGCTCTTGGTCGGTCAGCTCCACGATGCCGTCGTAGAAGCCGGGGATCGCCACGCGCGCGTGCTCGTCGTGCAGGGCGGCGACCAGGCGGGCGGCCGCGGTGGCCGGGTTGGGTACGGCGCCGCCGAAGGAGCCGGAGTGGATGTCCTGGTCGGGGCCGTACAGCCGGATCTCGCACTCGGCGAGGCCGCGCATGCCGGTGCAGACGGTCGGGGTGTCCTCGGACCACATGCCGGTGTCGGAGACGATCACGGCGTCGGCGGCGAGCCGTGCCGCGTTCTCCTCGACCAGGGCCCGGAAGTGCGGGGAGCCGGACTCCTCCTCGCCCTCGATCAGCAGCTTCAGGTTGACGGCGGGGGCGGTGCGGCCGGTGGCGGCGAGGTGGGCGCGGACACCGAGTGTGTGGAAGAACACCTGGCCCTTGTCGTCGGCCGCCCCGCGCGCGTAGAGGCGATGTGCGCGGACGACCGGCTCGAAGGGGTCGCTGTCCCAGCCGTCCTCGCGGGCGGCGGGCTGCACGTCGTGATGACCGTAGACGAGGACGGTGGGCGCCTCGGGGCCGGCGGAGGGCCACTCGGCGAAGACGGCCGGGGCGCCCGGGGTCTGCCAGACCTCGGCGGTCGGGAAGCCGGTCTCCTTGAGCTTGGCGGCGAGCCAGTCGGCGCTGCGCCGTACATCGGGTGCGTGGTCGGGCTGGGCCGACACGGAGGGGATGCGCAGCCATTCCGCGAGGTCGTCGAGGAAGGCGGCGCGGTGCTGCTCGATGTACGCGCGGACGGCGCTGTCCGGGGTCTGGCTCATGCTCACGAGCCTATCGGCCCGCACCGACAACCTCGGCGGGCGGTTCGTCACACTCAGGATGTCTGGTGTGCCACTCCGGCGTCTTCCGTTCCGGCATCCCCCGTGAGGAGCCGTTCCAGGGCGGCCCGGTCCGGCAGGTCCGGCGGTCGTACGACGTCGCCGCTGCGGACGTACAGGAAGGCGGCCGTGACCGACTCGGGCGGCACGCCCTGCTGCTCGGCCCAGGCCAGCCGGTACACGGCGAGCTGGAGCGGATCGGCGGTGCGGGTGCGGCTGGTCTTCCAGTCGACGATCTCGTACGTCGCCTCGTCGCCGTCGCCGTGCTTGTAGACGGCGTCGATACGGCCCCGTACGACGCGGCCGGCGAGGGTGAGCTGGAAGGGGGCCTCGACCCGGTGGGGGGTGCGCCGGGCGTACTCGCTGCGTTCGAAGGCCTCCTTCAGGGCCTCCAGGTCGTGTTCGTCGGCGATCCCGGCGTCGCTGCCGGGCAGCTCGTCCGGTTCCAGCAGGGGCAGTGTCAGTTCCTCGAAGCGGGCTTCCACCCACGCGTGGAATCGGGTGCCCCGGCGCGCGGCCGGTTGCGGAGGGCGTGGCATGGGGCGCGCGAGTTCCTGCGCGAGCCCGTCCGGGTCCTCGGCCAGGCGCATCAGCTGGGTCGCGGTCAGCGTGACGGGCAGCGGGACGTCGGTGACGGCCTTCCGGGAGCGCAGCAGCTCTCCGGTGAGCGCGTCCAGGTCGCGGTCCCAGGAGGCGATGGTGCGGGCCTCTTCGGGGGTGAGGTCGGTGGAATGCTGCGGCTCGGCGGGACCCTCGGCGGGGCCGGGGCGGTGCCGCGGGGCGGAGGCCTGGTGCGGGACCGTGGGCCGGGCGGCTGTCCGGGCGTCCCGGTCGCTCCATGCGTCCCGGTCGGCGGGGCCGTCCGAGGCTGGGGCATCCGGGGCGGGGGCGTCCGCGTCGGGCGGCGGTTCCTCGTCGCCGAAGGGGTCCTCGTCGTAGGGGATGTCCGCGCTGTGTTCGTCGTACGTTTCGTCGCCGTAGGGGTCGTCGTCCGGGGGCGGGGGCCAGTCGGGGTCGTCGAGGGCGGCGGGGTCGTGGGCGGCCGGTGGCCGACCGGTGGCCTGGGCGGCGAGGGTGTCCAGGTGGGCGAGGACGGCCTCGGCGGCGGCGCGGCGGCGGGCCAGGGCGGTGTCGTCCAGCGGGAGCGGCCACACCTGATCGGCGGCGGCCGTGTGCAGGGCGGGGTTCTCCTCGTCCTCGGCGGGTTGCTCGGCCCACGCCTCGATCTCGCCGTGTCCGGCGGCGCAGTGGTCGTACAGAGCCCGGAGAAAGTCGGAGGGGCCGCGCGGCTTCTTCTGGCTGGGCCCCCACCAGTGGCCGGAACCGATCAGCAGTGAGCGGGGGCGGGTGAAGGTGACGTAGCCGAGGCGGAGCTCCTCGGTGTGCTGGTGGTCCTTCATGGCCTCGTGGAAGGCCTTCATGCCGCGAGCGTCCCAGCTGTCGGCGTCGGGCAGCGTGTCGGAGTCGCCACGCAGGGCGTGCGGCACCACCTTGGCCTGCGCCGTCCACTTCTCGCGGCCCTGTGCGCTGGGGAACGTGCCCTTGACCAGCCCGGGCACGGCCACGACGTCCCACTCCAGGCCCTTGGACTTGTGGGCGGTGAGCACCTTGACGGTGTTCTCGCCGCCGGGCAGGGCGTTGTCGAGGCCCTTCTCGTACTGCGCGGCGGTGCGCAGGAAGCCGAGGAAGGCGAGCAGGGTCGCCTCGGCGTCGCTCGCCGCGAAGGAGGCGGCGACGTCCAGGAAGTTGGACAGGGTCTCGCGGCGGCGGGCGGCCAGGGCGTGCGGGGACGCCGACAGCTCCACCTCCAGGCCGGTGACGGCGAGGACGCGGTGCAGCACGTCCATCAGCGGGTCGGAGAGCGAGCGGCGCAGGTCGCGCAGTTCGGCGGCCAGGTGTGCGAAACGCACGCGCGCGTCCGGCGAGAACGGCAGTCCGTCGTCGTCCCCCTCGCTGTCCATGGGTGTTTCGAGGAAGGTGTCGAGGGCGTCCGCTAGCGATATCACCTCGGCCGGGTCGATCCCTTCGACGGCTGCGGCGAGCCGGCGGTCCGGGTCGTCGGTGTCGCCCACGCGCGCGTGGGCGACCAGCAGGCGGGCGCGGCGGCCCAGCAGGGCGAGGTCGCGGGGGCCGATACGCCAGCGCGGGCCGGTCAGCAGGCGCACCAGGGAGGCGTTCGCGCCGGGATCCTGGAGCACCTCGCAGACGGCGACGAGGTCGGCGACCTCGGGCAGGTGCAGCAGCCCGGACAGGCCGACCACCTCGACGGGGATGTCCCGGGCCACGAGGGCGCCCTGGATCTCGGCGAAGTCGGTCGCCGTACGGCACAGTACGGCGATCTCGCCGGGGGCCGTGCCGGTGTGCACGAGGTGGGCGAGGGAGTCGGCGATCCAGTCGATCTCCTCGGCATGGGTGGGCAGCAGGGCGCAGCGGACCGTGCCGTCGTGCTCGGCGCCGGGGGCGGGGCGCAGGGCCTCCACGCCGGCGTGCAGGGCGCGCAGCGGCTCGGCGAGACCGTTGGCGAGGTCTAGGAGGCGGCCGCCGCTGCGGCGGTTCTCGCTGAGCGCCTGCCGGGTGGCGGGGCGGCCGTCGGCGTGCGCGAAGTGCGCGGGGAAGTCGTCCAGGTTGGCGACGGAGGCACCGCGCCAGCCGTAGATGGCCTGGCAGGGGTCGCCGACCGCGGTCACCGGATGGCCCGTGCCGCCGCCGAACAGGCCTGCCAGCAGGACGCGTTGGGCCACGGAGGTGTCCTGGTACTCGTCCAGGAGCACCACGCGGAAGTCCTCGCGCAGCAGCCGGCCCACCTCGGGGATGCGGGCGAGGCGGGCGGACAGGGCGATCTGGTCGCCGAAGTCGAGCAGGTCGCGCTCGCGTTTGGCGGTCCGGTAGCGCCGGACGAGGTCGGCCAGTTCGCGGCGGGCGGTGGCCGTCTCGGGGACCTTGCGCAGATCGGCGTTGGTGAGTTTCGCGCTCTGGAGGGTGCGCAGCAGGTCCGCGTCCCAGGCGCGCAGTTCCTCGGGGGCGACGAGGTGTTCGGCGAGTTCGGAGTCGAGGGCGAGCAGATCGCTGACGAGGTCGGCGAAGGAGCGGGTCAGCGCGGGGTAGGGGCCCGGGGCCTCGCGCAGCACGCGCGCGGCCAGCTGGTAGCGGGTGGCGTCGGCGAGCAGCCGGGAGGTGGGCTCCAGGCCGAGGCGCAGGCCGTGGTCGGTGAGGAGGCGGCCGGCGAAGGCGTGATACGTCGAGATGACCGGCTCGCCGGGCGGGTTGTCCGGGTCCAACCAGGAGGGGTCAGCGCGAAGCGCTGTCGTTGAGGGGTGGTGGTCGGGTGGCGGGAGGGCATCGGGGTCGGTGACGCCGGCCTTGATCAGCGCCTTGCGGACGCGTTCGGCCAGCTCACCGGCGGCTTTGTTGGTGAAGGTGAGGCCCAGGACCTGCTCGGGGGCGACCTGGCCGGTGCCGACCAGCCAGACCACGCGGGCGGCCATCACGGTGGTCTTGCCCGATCCGGCTCCGGCCACGATCACCTGCGGGGCGGGCGGCGCGATGATGCAGGCCGTCTGCTCCGGGGTGAACGGGATGCCGAGGAGCTCTTTGAGCTGCTCGGGGTCGGTGATACGGGCGGGCATGTCGAAAAGGCTAGTGGCGAGCACTGACAGTCGAGCGCGGATCGGCCGCCCGGGTAGGAAGAAGCGCAGGTCAGCACGTGTGGTGCCATGCGTCACTCCCGCACCTGACGGTGGCTCACTCGACCACGTGCCGCCCCTCGGGCCGGGCGCTGCACGAGGCGCGGAACGCGCAGTGCGTGCAGTGCTGGCCGGTGTTCGGTGCGAACCGCTCGTCGAGGACCTTGCCGGCGGCGGTGGCCAGCAGCTCGCCGGCCCACTCCCCCGACAGCGGCTCCTGGTTCTGCGTCTTGGGCAGACTGTCGCCGCCGTCGCGCTGGGCGGCGCCCTGCCTGAGGTGGACCAGTTCCGCGCCGCCGGGTTCGGGTCGTACACCGTCGAAGGCGTCGTCGACGGCGCCTTTGTGGACGGCGAGCTGGTAGACGGCGAGCTGGGGGTGGCGGGCCACCTCGGCGGCGCTGGGCGCCTGTTTGCCGGTCTTGAAGTCGACCACGTAGGCGCGGCCCTCGCCGTCCGCCTCCACGCGGTCCATCTGGCCGCGGATGCGGACCTGGTAGTCGCCCGCCTCCAGGGTGACGTCGAAGTCCTGCTCGCTCGCCACCGGGGTGCGCCCGGTGCGGTCCAGCACATGCCAGTTCAGGAAGCGTTCGAGCGCCACGCGCGCGTTGTCCTTCTCCTGCTGCGACTTCCAGGGCGCGTCGAAGGCGAGCGCGTTCCACACCGAGTCCAGTCGCTCCATCAGGACGTCGAGGTCGGCCGGGGTGCGGCCGGAGGCGACCTCGTCGGCGAGGACGTGGACGACGTTGCCGAAGCCCTGCGCGGTCGTGGCCGGGGCGTCGGCCTTCACCTCGCGGCCGAGGAACCACTGGAGCGCACAGGTGTTGGCGAGCTGGTCGAGGGCGCTTCCGGAGAGCACGACCGGATGGTCGCGGTGGCGCAGCGGGACCTTGCTCTCGGTGGGGTCGTACATGCCCCACCAGCGGTAGGGGTGCGCGGAGGGCACCAGTGGGCGGCCGTCCTCGTCGGCGAGGGCGGCGAGCCGGGCCAGCCGGCGGGCGGCGGCCTCTCGCAGGGCGGCGGACACGCGCGGGTCGACCGTGGTGGCGCGCAGCTCGGCGACGAGAGCGGCCACGGACAGCGGGCGGCGCGGGCGGCCGGTGACGTCCCGGGGTTCGACGCCGAGTTCGGTGAGGAAGCGGGACGGCTGGTCGCCGTCGTCGGCGGGCGCCTTCACGGCGGTCACGACAAGGCGTTCACGCGCGCGCGTGGCGGCGACGTAGAACAGGCGGCGCTCCTCGGCGAGCAGCGCCCCCGGAGTGAGCGGTTCGGCGAGTCCGTCCCGGCCGATGCGGTCGGCCTCCAGGAGGGATCCGCGGCGGCGCAGGTCGGGCCACAGGCCCTCCTGGACGCCGGCGACGACGACCAGCCGCCACTGAAGGCCCTTGGCGCGGTGCGCGGTCATCAGGCGGACGGCGTCCGGGCGTACCGCGCGGCGCGTGAGCGTGTCGGCGGCGATGTCCTCGGCCTCGATCTCCTCCAGGAAGTTCAGGGCGCCTCGGCCTCCGGTGCGCTCCTCCGCGCGCGCGGCGGTGGCGAACAGCGCGCACACGGCGTCCAGATCCCGGTCGGCGTTGCGGCCGGCCGCGCCGCCACGCCGGGCGGCCCGCTCCAGACGCGCGGGCCACGGCG
>NZ_CM002285.1:3207885-3210679 GCF_000497445.1 Streptomyces roseochromogenus subsp. oscitans DS 12.976
CCACGGCGTGCCCTGCCACAGCTCCCACAGCGCCTCCTCGGCCGTACCGCCGCCGGCCAGGCATCGGCGGGCCGTGCCGAGCAGCGCGCCGAGGCGCTGTGCCCCGCGCGCGTACGCGGGATCGTGTACGGCCAGACGCTCGGGCTCGGCGAGCGCCTGTGCCAGCAGTACGTCGGAGGGGGGCGGCAGCGGGTTGCCCGCCGCCCGCTCCTCCTCGCGCAGGGCACGCCCGAGGCGGCGCAGATCGGCCGGGTCCATGCCGGCGAGGGGGGAGGCGAGCAGGGTGAGCGCGGTCTCGGTATCGAGCCAGGAGGCGGGGTCCGGGATCTGCTCGGCACCGTCTCCAGCGACGGCTGCGGCTCCCTGCGCCCCGACTGCTTCGGCTTCCTCTGCTTCGGCTGCTTCGGCTTCGGCTTCCTCTGCTTCGGCTGCTTCGGCTTCGGCTTCCCCGGCCCCGGCCGATGCGGCTTCGGCTTCCCCGGCCCCGGCCTCCTCGGCTTCGGCGTCGTCCGCCGCTGCGGGCCGTTCGTCCTCCGTGGCGGCTCCCGTGGGGTTGTCCTCGTGCCGCCCGGCCTCCGCCGTGGCCACCGCGCGCAGGGCCGTCAGCAGGGGGGCCACCGCCGGTTCGTGGCGCAGGGGCAGGTCGTCGCCGTCGATGTCCACGGGGACGCCGGCCGCGGTGAGGGCGCGGCGGAGAGTCGGCAGGGTGCGGGAACCGGCCCGGACCAGGACGGCCATGTCACTCCAGGCGACGTCGTCCTCCAGGTGCGCGCGGCGCAGGATGTCCGCGATGTTGTCCAGTTCCGTACCAGCCGTCGGGTACGTGTAGACCTCGACGCGGCCGCCGTCCCGTACGGCGGCCGGCTCGCGGTGGGCGCGGACCTTGTCGGCGGGTAGCCGGGGCAGCGGCATGCGCTGGGTGATCAGGCGGGTGGCGGCCAGCAGGGCGGCGCCGGAGCGGCGGGCGGTGCGCAGCACCTCGACAGGGGCGGGGCGGCCGTCCGCGCGCGGGAAGGCCGCCGGGAAGTCGAGGATGCCGTTCACATCGGCGCCCCGGAAGGCGTAGATCGACTGGTCCGGATCGCCGAAGGCGACCAGGGTTCGTCCGCCGCCGGCCAGCGCGTGCAGGAGCCGTACCTGGGCGGGGTCGGTGTCCTGGTACTCGTCGACGTACACGGCGTCGTACCGGGCGGCGAGCCGAGCGGCGGTCTCGGGGCGGCGGGCGAGCAGGACCGCGCGGTGGACCAGTTCCGCGTAGTCGATCACGCCCTGAAGGTCGAGCACGTCGAGGTACTCGGCGAGGAATGCGGCGGCGGCGCGCCAGTCGGGGCGGCCGATGCGGCGGGCGAAGGCGTCCAGCGCGTCCGGGCCGAGGCCCAGCTCACGGCTGCGGGCGAGGACCGCGCGGACCTCGTCGGCGAAGCCGCGCGTGGTCAGACAGGCGCGCAGCTCGTCGGGCCAGCGCACATGGGTCAGCCCGAGCCGCTGCAGTTCCGGCTGACCGGCGAGCAGCCCGCGGACGGCGACGTCCTGCTCGGGGCCGGAGAGCAGGCGCGGCGGCTCGGCGGACAGGCCGCTGTCCTGGTGGGCGCGCACCAGGGCGTAGCAGTACGAGTGGAACGTGGTGGCCCGGGGGGCGCGGGCGGCACCGATCCGCAGGGCCATGCGGTCGCGCAGGTCGACTGCGGCCTTGCGGCTGAACGTCAGCACCAGGATGCGCTCGGGGTCGGCGCCCCGGGCGATCCGCGCGGCCACGGACTCGACGAGCGTGGTGGTCTTGCCGGTGCCGGGACCGGCGAGGACGAGGAGGGAGCCGCTCCGGTGGTCAACCACGGTGCGCTGTGCCGCGTCCAGACGAGGGGGGGTCATGGCGGCCGGCGGGGTACGGACCAGTCGGTAAGCGCCACGGCTCCCCTGCCGCACCGGGGGGTGCGGCAGGCGCCTGGTGGAGAAAGAGGAGCTCACGTGGTTGGCCGGTCCTGTGGTTGTGCTGGTGGGCGGGCGGTCACGCGTGCGTGACGGTGGCCGCGGGGTGAGGGAGACACGTGCAGGCGACGCTACGCCGCCCCATCGGACGGAAGCAGGGCTTCCGCTTCTTCTCTCGCGGCGCTCGCGCCACGCGCGTCCCACACCCCACGAACGTACGCCATGCCACGGACGTCCCCCATGTCACCCGTACGGGCTACGGGCTCTCTCCGGCGGCATCCGATGGCGGAAGCTTTCAGGTGTGACCATCCGTGCCCGCCCCGCCGTCCCAACGGGCCCGCCGCATGTCGAGTCGCGGCAGATGCCCCTCGGCGCTCCGGGCCGCCTCCTTCAGCGGCGTGCCCTCCGCGCGGTAGTGGTCGAGCGCGCTCAGCTCGTGGCCGGGCAGCAGCACACCGTCGGCTCGTACGACGCGCCACCACGGGACGGCGCCGCCGTAAAGGGACATCACCCGGCCGACCTGGCGCGGTCCTCCGTCCCCGAGCCACTCGGCGACATCGCCGTACGTCATGACCCGCCCCGGCGGAATCCGCTCCGCGACCTCGAGGACCCGCTCGGCGTACTCCGGCAGCGCGTCCGCGTACTCCTCGCGGGTGTCCTCGGCAGGGCTCGGCTCGCTCATTCGTCCCATCCTGCCGCACCCCACCGACATCGAGCGCGGACCGCGAGGTATGGCCCTCTCGCCCCGGGACGGCGCTTCCGGCAGACTGTGCGCCCGCGCATCCGCACCCTGATGCCCGCGTGTGTCGGTAGGGCATGCCACCATCGTGCGGGCGGTGACTGGTGATACGAGACCAAGAAGAGACCA
>NZ_CM002285.1:3210704-3235593 GCF_000497445.1 Streptomyces roseochromogenus subsp. oscitans DS 12.976
ACAGGAGACGCCGGCGCGTCCAGGGGCAACGGCGTGGAAGACGCGGGCACGCGCGCGCGTGCGAACCACCACGAGACCGAGGGGGCGCACGTCCCGGAGAACACGCCCCCCGACCACGGTCCGGGCGCAGACGACGATCCCCACGCCGAGGCCGTGGAGGGCGACGAACCGCTGCTCCCCGCGCGTGTGCACCGCCCCTCCGACCTCATGCGGCTCCTGGTGGGCCTGCTCGCCATCGTGGTGCTGCTCGCGATCGCCGCGTTCGCGCACGGCACCACCTCGGGCCTCGAACAGGACATCAACAAGGGCACCGGGCAGGCCCCCGACCTGCTCATCAAGATCGCGGGTCTGGCGTCCAGCATCGCGATCCTGCTGGTGCCGGTCGCCTTCGCGATCGAGCGGCTGATCAAACGGGACGGGCTGCGCATCGCCGACGGCGTCCTCGCGGCCGTCCTCGCCCACGGAGTGACCCTGGCGACCGACCTGTGGGTCGCGCGGGCCGCACCGGACTCGATCCAGGAGGCGCTCACCCAGCCCTCGCCGGGCGACATCCACGCCCTGACCGACCCCGTGCACGGCTATCTGGCCCCCGTCATCGCCTATATGACGGCCGTCGGCATGTCCCGCAGACCCAGATGGCGCGCGGTGCTGTGGATCGTGCTGCTGCTCGACGCGTTCTCGATGCTGGTCACGGGCTACACGACCCCGTTCTCGATCATCCTGACGGTGCTGATCGGCTGGACCGTCGCCTACGGCACGCTGTACGCGGTCGGCTCCCCCAATGTCCGCCCCACCGGGCAGACCCTGATGGCAGGCCTGCGCCACGTCGGCTTCCACCCCGTCAGCGCGGCCCGCGAGGAGACCACGGAGTCGGAGAACGGCGACCGCGGCCGGCGTTACTTCGTCACCCTGGAGGACGGCCCGCCGCTGGACGTCACGGTCGTGGACCGGGAACAGCAGGCCCAGGGCTTCTTCTACCGCGCGTGGCGCAATCTCACCCTGCGCGGCTTCGCCACCCGCTCCAGCCTGCAGTCGCTGCGCCAGGCGCTGGAACAGGAGGCGCTGCTGGCGTACGCGGCGATCGCGGCCGGCGCCAACGCGCCCAAGCTGATCGCCACTTCCGAACTCGGCCCCGACGCCGTCATGCTCGTCTACGAGCACTCCGGCGGGCGCACGCTGGACTCGCTGGCCGACGCGGAGATCACCGACGAGCTGCTGCGCAACACCTGGCACCAGGTACAGGCGCTGCAGTCGCGGCGCATCGCGCACCGCAGGCTCGCAGGTGACGCGATTCTGGTGGATCGTTCCGGCAGGGTGATCCTCACCGAGCTGCGCGGCGGCGAGATCGCGGCCGGTGAGCTGCTGCTGCGCATGGACGTGGCGCAGCTGGTCACGACGCTCGGTCTGCGGGTGGGCGCCGAGCGGGCGGTGGCCTCGGCGGTCGGCGTGCTCGGCCCCGACGCGGTCGCCGACTGCCTTCCGATGCTGCAGCCGATCGCGCTGACGCGCTCCACGCGCGCGACGCTGCGCCGGCTGGCCCGGGAGCGCGCCCAGCGCGAACGGGAAGCGGTCCTGGAGGCGTCCCGGCAGGCCAAGCAGGCCCGCCTGGACGAGGCCGCCGAGACCAGCGGGTCCGCCCTCGAAGAGCCCGGCAAGAAGACGGTCCGCGCGGAGCAGCGTGCGGAGCGGCGGGCCATGGACGAAGCCCTCGACGAGGCCCGCGAGGAGGATCTGCTCACCCAGATCCGGCACGAGGTGCTGCGGATCAGGCCGCAGGCGCCCGTGGAGCCGGCCCGGCTGGAGCGGGTGCGGCCGCGCACGCTCATCAGCTTCATCGCGGGTGCGATCGGCGCGTACTACCTGCTGACGCAGCTCACCCACATCGAGTTCGGCACGCTGTTCGCGCAGGCCCAGTGGGGCTGGGTGCTCGCCGCGGTGGCGTTCTCCGCGCTCAGCTATGTCGCCGCGGCGATGGCGCTGCTGGGCTTCGTGCCGGAGCGGGTGCCGTTCCTGCGGACCGCGGCCGCCCAGGTCGCCGGGTCCTTCGTGAAGATCGTGGCGCCTGCCGCGGTCGGCGGTGTCGCCCTCAACACGCGCTTCCTGCAGCGCGCCGGCGTGCGCGCCGGGCTCGCGGTGGCGAGCGTCGGCGCGTCGCAGCTGTTCGGGCTCGGCTGCCACATCCTGATGCTGCTGTCCTTCGGCTATCTGACCGGCACGGAGAAGACGCCGTCGCTGTCGCCGTCCCGGACCGTCATCGCGGGTCTGCTGACGGTGGCGGTGCTGGTGCTCGTGGTGACCTCGGTGCCGTTCCTGCGGAAATTCGTCGTCACGCGCGTGCGGTCGCTGTTCGCCGGTGTCGTACCGCGCATGCTCGATGTGCTGCAGCGGCCGCAGAAGCTCGTCACCGGCATCGGCGGCATGCTTCTGCTGACGGCCTGCTTCGTGATGTGCCTGGACGCCTCCGTGCGGGCCTTCGGCGACGGCACCTCCTCGCTCAGCATCGCCAGCGTCGCCGTCGTCTTCCTTGCCGGCAACGCGCTCGGGTCCGCGGCGCCCACCCCGGGCGGCGTGGGCGCGGTGGAGGCGAGCCTCACGCTCGGCCTGATCGCCTTCGGCCTCCCCAAGGAGGTCGCCGCTCCGGCCGTGCTGCTGTACCGCCTGCTGACGCTGTGGCTGCCGGTGCTCCCGGGCTGGCTGGCCTTCAACCACCTCACCCGCAAGGGAGCCCTGTAGGCGACCGAGCCCCTCTGGGCAGGGGGCGTGCGCCTCGTCACGGCAGAAGTGCGCGCCTCGTCACGACAGGAGTGCGCGCCTGATCATGACGGCAGGGGGCGTACCTCGGACGGCCCGCGCCCCGCGCGCACCGGCGTGCACGCCCCCAGGATGGGGACATGGCGATTCCCTCCCGGCTGCGCGCCGCCGCCCTGGCCACCTCTGCCCTGCTGCTGTCGGCCCTGCTGGCCGGATGCGGCGACGGTGGCAAGGACGGCGATCTCTCGGCGCAGAAGCTGGACTGGAAGGGCTGCCCGGCCCCGTCCGAGGCGGAGGGCGGCGGCACCGCCCCCTCCCCGCTGCCGGGCGGCGGCACCTGGCAGTGCGCCACCATGAAGGCACCCCTGGACTGGAGCAAACCGAAGGGCGACACCATCGGCATCGCCCTGATCCGCGCCAAGGCCAGCGGCCCCGCGAGCAAGCGGATCGGCTCGCTGGTGTTCAACTTCGGCGGGCCCGGCGGCAGCGGCGTCAGCACACTGCCCGCGTTCGGCGAGGACTACGCCGCCCTGCGCGCCCGCTATGACCTGGTCAGCTTCGACCCGCGCGGGGTCGGCCGCAGTGCGCCGGTGAAGTGCGAGAGCGATGCCCAGCTGGACGTGTACTTCCAGCAGGACGCGACCCCTGACAACAGCGCCGAGCGCACCGCGCTGGTGAACCGCACCAAGCAGTTCAACGCGGCCTGCGAGAAGAACTCCCGGCAGATCCTGCCGCACGTGTCGACCACGGACGCGGCCCGCGACATGGACCTGATGCGCCAGGTCCTCGGCGACGCCAAGCTGCACTACTTCGGCATCTCCTACGGCACCGAACTCGGCGGCGTGTACGCCCACTTGTTCCCCAGGAACGTCGGCCGGGCCGTCCTCGACGCCGTCGTCGACCCCACGCAGAACCCCGAAGAGAGCGCGCTGGGACAGGCCAAGGGCTTCCAGCTCGCGCTCGACAACTTCGCCGAGGACTGCACCTCGAAGACCTCCGAGTGCCCGATCGGCAACACCGCGCAGGACGTGAAGGACCGCATCGCGAAACTCCTCAACGACCTGGAGAACAAACCGATCCCGGGCATCCCGCCGCGCCAGCTCACCCAGACCGCCGCGACCAACGGCATCGCACAGTCCCTGTACTCCAAGGATTTCTGGGAGTACCTCACCGAGGGCCTGGAGCAGGCGTACGAGGGCGACGGCAAGGTCCTGATGCTGCTGTCCGACTCGATGAACGGCCGCAGCGAGAACGGCGAGTACAGCAACATCACCGCGGCGAACACCGCCATCAACTGCGCCGACGAGAAACCTCGGTACACCGCCGACGACGTCCAGCGGAAGCTGCCCGAGTTCCGCGCCGCCTCCCCGCTGTTCGGGGACTACCTGGCCTGGGGCATGGTCAGTTGCACCGACTGGGCCGTACCGGGCGCCGCCGATCACCCGGACGTCAGCGCACCCGGCTCGGCGCCCATCCTCGTCGTCGGCAACACCGGCGACCCGGCCACTCCGTACGAGGGCGCGAAGAAGATGGTCGAGGCGCTCGGCAAGGGCGTCGCCGTCGAGCTGACGTACAAGGGCCAGGGGCACGGTGCGTACGACAGCAAGGACGCGTGCGTACAGAGCGCGGTGAACGCCTACCTGCTGGACGGCAAGGAACCGCAGACCGGCACGGTCTGCTCCTGACCCGAACAGGGCTACGGGTCCCCTGGGCCGTCACGCAACTCAAGGATCACCCGAATGGCGTACCTGATGTCGCCACTCGGCTGGCGGCGTGATGTCCTGGAAAGGGGTTCCGTACCATGACCCAGGCCCGCGTTGATCAACCGCTGGCCTTTCAGGAAGGGCTCGCGAAATGGCCGAGGGAACCGTGAAGTGGTTCAACGCGGAGAAGGGGTTCGGATTCATCACGCCGGACGGTGGCGGCCCGGATGTGTACGTGCATTACAGCGCGATCACCACACAGGGCTATCGATCCCTGGAGGAGAACCAGCGGGTCGGGTTCGAAATTACCCAAGGCCAAAAGGGCCCACAGGCCGAAGGCGTCTACCCCCTGTGACCTGCGTCCGGGAATCCCGGCAATGCGATGTACGACATCGCGGACAGCCCTCGTTTTCCATTGAGTTCATATCCGCCCGGCAGGCCGCCGACACGCTCGGCATCGCAACGACAGAAGCCCACGGCATCCGAACTGGTCGGAGCCGTGGGCTTCGTCAGCCCCGCTGGTCAGCGGAACCGTTGATCAGTAGACCGGCTTGTGCGGTTCGATCTGGTTGACCCAGCCGATGACGCCGCCGCCCACGTGGACGGCGTCGGCGAAGCCCGCGGACTTCAGAACGGCGAGGACTTCCGCACTGCGGACACCCGTCTTGCAATGCAGGACGATCTTCTTGTCCTGCGGCAGGTCCTGCAGGGCGGCGCCCATGAGGAACTCGTTCTTCGGGATCAGCTTGGCGCCCGGGATGGAGACGATCTCGTACTCGTTCGGCTCGCGGACGTCGATGATCTCGATGTTCTCGCCCTCGTCGATCCACTCCTTGAGCTGCTTCGGAGTGATCGTCGAGCCGAGGGCCGCCTCCTGGGCCTCCTCGGAGACGACGCCGCAGAAGGCCTCGTAGTCGATGAGCTCGGTGACGGTCGGGTTCTCGCCGCAGACCGCGCAGTTCGGGTCCTTGCGGACCTTCACCTGGCGGTACTGCATCTCCAGGGCGTCGTAGATCATCAGGCGGCCGACCAGCGGCTCGCCGATGCCCGCGAGGAGCTTGATGGCTTCGTTGACCTGGATGGAGCCGATGGACGCGCACAGCACGCCCAGGACGCCGCCCTCGGCGCAGGAGGGGACCATGCCGGGCGGCGGGGGCTCCGGGTAGAGGCAGCGGTAGCAGGGGCCGTGCTCGGACCAGAAGACAGAGGCCTGGCCGTCGAAGCGGTAGATCGAACCCCATACGTACGGCTTGTTCAGCAGCACGCAGGCGTCGTTGACCAGGTAGCGGGTCGCGAAGTTGTCCGTGCCGTCGACGATCAGGTCGTACTGGCTGAAGATGTCCATCACGTTCTCGGCTTCGAGCCGCTCCTCGTGAAGGACCACGTTCACGTACGGGTTGATCCCCTTGACGGTGTCACGGGCGGACTCGGCCTTGGACCGGCCGATGTCGGACTGGCTGTGGATGATCTGGCGCTGCAGGTTCGACTCGTCGACCTCGTCGAACTCCACGATGCCGAGGGTGCCCACGCCCGCGGCGGCCAGGTACATCAGCGCCGGCGAGCCCAGGCCGCCGGCGCCCACACAGAGCACCTTGGCGTTCTTCAGCCGCTTCTGCCCGTCCATCCCGACGTCGGGGATGATCAGGTGGCGGGAGTACCTGCGGACCTCGTCTACGGTGAGCTCAGCAGCTGGCTCAACCAGGGGTGGCAGCGACACGGGGACTCCGTTGATCGGTCAATCACTACAGTGTTCTTCTCGTAAACACTGCCATGGCCTTCTTCATTCCGAGACACCTGTTCCGATACGCGAGACGATTTCGTCCCAGTAGCCGGGCATCGTCTCCCAGGGGTCGGCGCGGCCGCGGCGGTCCGTGCGGTCGGTGAAGTAGATCGTCGCCGCTCCCTGCCAGCGTGCGATGCGCAGCGCCTCCTCCAGGTGGCCGCGGGGCACGCTGTGCACGAAGTGGCAGAAGCGGTCGGGCGGATAGTCGGCGGTCCATTCGGCGACCTGCGACCAGCGGTAGTCGGACCAGGCGCCCGAGAAGGTCACCAGCTGGTCGGCGTGCTCCGCGTACCCGAGGTACGGGTGGCTGCCGTGGCCGAGGACGATGTGCGCGCCGTCACTGATCGCCCGGAGCGTGGTGACCGCACGGCGGACCTCGGGGAGCGCGGTTCGGTCGGTGGGGCAGCGGTCCAGCAGGAAGCCGTCGACCCGGTACCAGTCGAGGTGGCGGTGGGCGTCGGAGAGCAGGTCGCCGAAGTCGCGGGCGCCGTGGGTGAGGTCCAGTTGGCCGAGGACGCGGACGCCCGCGCCGCGCAGCCGGCCCGCGGCTTCCAGGCAGTGCGGGTCCGGGCGGCTGCCGGGGCCCCCGGCCACGTTGAGGACCACCCAGTCCAGCGGGGTGCCCGGGCGGGCGAGTTCGGCCCACTGGGCGGGGGCGACGAGTGGGTGGGCGTAGCCGGGGATGCCGAGGGCGGTGCGCAGGCCGGTGCTCGTGGTGCCTGCTGTGGTGCTGGTCAGATGCGGCATGCCGCCTCCATCCAGATGTCGGCAAGGGATTCTTCGAGGTTGATGCGGGGCCGCCAGCCGAGCCGGTCGCGCGCGGTGCGCACATCGGCCTGCTGCCAGCTGCCGCAGCCGTCGGGGTACGGGTACGCCACCGGGGCCGCGTGGTCGGAGTCGGCGCGGGGGTGGCCGATGGCGCCGCGCAGCGGGCCGGGCGGGGCGTCCAGCTCGTGGAGGGCACCGCCGTACCCGGCCACGCGCGCGAGGACGGCGGCGGCGTCGCGGAGGCGGACGGCGCGGCCTGAGCCGATGTTGATGACGCCCTGGGCGGCGGAGAGCGAGGCGGCGTGCACGGCGCGGGCGACATCGCGTACGTCGACGAAGTCGCGCTGGATGCCGAGGCCGCCGAGTTTGAGTTCGCCGTCGCCGGACTGCATGGCCCGCCGCATGGCCTCGGCGAGCCGGCCCAGCGGGGAGCCGGCCGGGGTGCCGGGGCCGGCCGGTGAGAAGACGCGCAGCACGACGGCGTCCAGGCCGGAGCCGAGGACCAGTTCGGTCGCGGCGAGCTTGCTGACGCCGTACGGGCCGCCGGGGCGCGGTACGGCGTCCTCGGCGGTGGAGGAGCCGGGCTGGCTCGGCCCGTACTCGGAGCTGCACCCGATCTGCACCAGGCGGGCGCCACAACCGCTGCGGCGCAGGGCCTCGCAGACGGTGGCGACGGCCACGGTGTTGTGCCGGGTGAGCTCGCGGGCGCCGCCGCGGATGGCGCCCGCGCAGTTGATCACGACTCCGGGGTGCACCGCGTCCAGGAAGCGGGTGAGTGCGCCGGGGCTGCCGGTGGCGAGGTCGAAGCGGACGTCGGCGTCGTCGCCGCGGCCGAGCGCGGTCAGCTGGACGGCCGGGTCGGCGAGCAGGCGGTCGGCCACGAAGCGGCCGATGTATCCGTTGGCTCCGATCAGCAGAACCCTCATCGGACGGCTCCCGGGGTGTGGGCACTGGCGTGACGGGCGGAGCCGGCGTGGCTGAGGGGACAAATGTGAAGGGGACAAATGTGACTGGCGGGATCGGTGTAACTGGCCGTGGCAGCACGACTGATGCGGCCGCTGTGACCGATACCGATAGGACCCATGTGACTGGCGGGATTGGGGGTATCGATGTGGCTGGTGGGATCCGTGTGACCGGCACGGGCGGCAGGACTGGTACAGCCGCTCTGCCTGGCGGGGTCGACGGGTGTGGTGGGCCAAGAGGGTGCGGTGGGTCCGCCCGCTCTCACGGTGCCGGCGGATCCGGTGAGTCCCCGGACTCCGGCTCCGGCGGTCCCGGCGGCTCCTGCGCCCACGGCTGCGGCAGCTGCGGACGAGCCGGCGGTTCCGGGGGCTCCGGACGCTCCGGGTCGGGAGGTGGTCATCTGGCTTTCTCCTTCAAAAGGGGTGGTGCGACCGCCTCCGGCGGTGGTTCGGGCCGGTGGCGGAAGGTTCACTCGGGGGCTCCCGTGGCCGCGTGTGCCGAGGCCTGGGTGAGGGTGCGGCCGGCGTGGGCCAGCAGAGCCAGCGCCGCGACGCCGCAGGCGAGTGCCGGGACGGCGGGCGCGCCCCAGGCGTTCACAAGGGTCCGTACAGGGGCCGCCAGGACCGCGCAGCCGGGCAGCCTCGCGGCCAGCGGCAGGGCGACGGCCACCGCCTCCATGGCCGCCGCGGCGCCGAGCACCACGGCCGGGGCATGCCGGTGGTGGTGCGCGGTGAGCAGGCGGGCGAGCAGCAACAGCGCGCCCAGGGCGAGGGTCTGCGGATAGGCCCCAGGCTCGTGCAGGACGGCGCCGCACACCAGGAGCAGTGCGGCGAGCGCGCCCAGGAACAGGGCGAACGCGCCGAACAGCAACGGTCTGGCAGCCGCCGTGAAGTCCCCCAGCCCCCGGCTGCCGACGAGCCTGCGGCGGGCGCCCGTGGTGAGCAGATGGGCGCACCAGGCGGCCGGGGCGCAGGCCAGTGTGAGGGCCAGGACGGGCGCGGTGGCGGTGGGCCAGGGGCCGTTCGGGGCGCCGGTCGGCAGGGCGTCGGGGCCACCCGTCACGGCGGCCTTGAGGAGACCGTCGCCGAGGAGGGCGTATCCGAGCAGCCAGAGGGTCCACGCGCGCGTGCCGTTCGCCGTGCGCCACGCGTGTGTGCCGGTGCCGGCCGGGCCGGCGAGGGGACCGCGGCGCAGCGCGGCACGCATGGCGAGGGCGACGGCGAGGACGCCCGCGAGGGCGTCCAGGAGGCGGGGGTGGCCGTGGGTGAGGCGGAGTCCGGCCACGGTGGCCGCGCCGAAGGCGCCGGGCAGGAGGGTGAGGAGGATCCAGTCCGCGCGGACACGGGGTGCGGGCAGGGGCTCGGTCCGGGGGCCTTGCTCGCCGCCTCGCGGCACGCGCGCGTACAGCTCCTCGGCGAGCGAGAAGACGTCGCGGTGGCGGAAGCGGGCGGCGGTCCGGTCGGTGACGCCCTGCGCCTCCAGCCCAGCGGCGATCTCCAGGGGGTCCACGGCCCGCTCGCACAGGTCGCGGTGCCGGTGCAACAGCGCTTTCACCGGGTCGCCGGCTCCCCGCCGGGGCGCGGCGACGCGCCCCTTACTCGACTCCGGACCATCCGAATACCCTTTGCAGGAAGGCGAGTTGAGCGACCCCGGATCGCCCGATTCCGCCTGGGTCACGACGCTCGCCGCAAGCGGTCCGGGGCCGGGCCGGCCGAGCCGGTCAGCGACACCAGCGGGGCCAACCGCGCCGGACACGGAGCCGGACGGCACGGAAGAGCCCGCGCGATCCGACGAGGTGTCGCCGGACCAGGCCTCCTCACCGCCCCAGTCGCCACCCCGGTCTCCCTCGCCCCACTCCCCCGACCGCGTGTCCCAGGGTTCTGCTCCCCTGGGCATCCCGGGCCGGTCCAGCCCGCCCAGCGCACTCGCCGCGCGCAACGCGTCACCGGAAGCCCCCGGCACGGCGGCCGGACCCGGGGCTTCCGGCTTCCCCGGCACCTGCCATTCGCTCAGCTCGCTCATCACGCCCCCTCCGCAGCCGCCAGAGGTGTCGCGCGTACCGGTGAGGCCGTGGCCCAGCCGGGGACGGTCCGGGGCAGGACGCGGGCCGTGGGGCCGGTCCAGCGCCCGGGGACGTGGGACTCGGCGGGGGTGGCGAACGGCAGAGGTGCGCCGGCCTCGTCGAGGACGACCCGGCGGACCGGACAGTGCGAGACGATCTCCAGGTAAATGCCGTGAAATGCCGAGATGTTCTGCTCGACGGTGAACAGTTCGAGCGCGCGGGCGCGCGCGGCGGCGCCCAGGCGCTCACGGCGCTCGGGGTCGCGCAGCAGCGCCACACACGCCTCCGCGAGCGCCCTCGGATTGCGCGGGGGCACGACGAGCCCCGTGCCCCCGATGACTTCCACCACCGCGCCGACGTCGGTGGAGACCGTGGCCCGGCCGCAGAACATGGCCTCGATGAGGCCGATCGGGAACCCCTCGACCACGCTGGACAGCACGACGACCGCTCCGGCGGCGTACGCGTCGGGCAGCGTGGGAGCCTCCGGGCCGCCGATCTCCTCGAAGGAGACCGGGTTGTCGCCGACGGCGTGCGCGCCCTCCGCCTCGTCCGGGAAGAGCTGTGCGGCGAGCGCCCGGCAGTGGCCGAGGTAGGCCGCACCCTCGGGTCCCGAGGGCGCGCCGACGATCCTGAGGCGTGCCTTGGACTCCTCCTTGCGGACCTCGGCGAAGGCGTGCAGCAGCGAGATGAGGTCCTTGGCGGGTTCGATGCGCCCGACCCAGATCAGCGTGTCCGGGTCGGCGCGGTCCGGGGCCTCGCCGACCTCCGCGAAGCGGGCGGCGTCCATGCCCGGGTGGACGGTGCGGATCCGGGCACGGTCGGCGCCGCACCGTTCCTGCCAGCGGCGGGCGTGGGCGTTGCCGGGGGTGAGGATCTCGGCCCGCCGGTAGACCTCCGCGGCGAGCCGGGCCTGGAAGGCGCCGAGCAGCGCGCGTACGGCGGGGGCGGCGGCGCCGGGGCCGAGGGCCAGGTAGTGCGAGCGCAGCGGTACACCGTACTCGGTGACGAGCAGCGGCACGTCGGAGAAGTGCCGGGCGAGCAGCCCGGGCAGGGCGGCGGACCCTCCGGCGGCGGCGTGGCAGAGGTCGGCCGCGCCGAGGCCGTCGTCGCCGTACCAGTCGAGTGAGAGGGGGCGCAGGGCGCGTTCAAGGTGCGCGGTGACGGTGAGCAGATCGGGTAGGCGCGCCTCGTGCGCCGTGCGCAGCGCGCCGGGGGCGTGACAGGCGCGTTCGAGGGCGTGCACGGCGGCGTCCGAGCGCAGAGCGCCGACGAGTCCGCCCTGCTCGCGGGCGAGTTCGGCGAGTCCGTACAGCGCGCTGCCGAAACGGTCCGGCAGATCGGCGGCCGCACCCTCGGAGGCGGCGTCGGCCCCGGTCCCGGCGCAGATCGCCCCGACGAGTGCGCCGTAGCACTCGGTGAAGCGCCGGCGCGCGCGCCGCCCGTAAGCGACCCCGTCGTCCTCGGACGTCCACAGCGGCGCCGTACGTACCCGGTCGACGTGCGGCGGGAGCGGGACCCAGCCGTCCTCCTCCTGGCGCCGGCTGCGGCTGAGCGCGTAGATGTCGAACTCGTGCTGCTCGAGCCCGCGCACGAGCCGTTCGCACCAGAGTCCGGCGTCACCGCTCACATAGGGGTAGCCACCCTCCGTAAGCAGTCCGATGCGCACGTGTGCACCCCCGATCTCCCGTCTGGGGAGCCGCCGTTGTCCCGGCGGCTCGCGGCGGGACGAACGTAAGGGGACAAGGCGGTGGTGCGACGGACGGTTGTCCATCGCACCACCAAAAGGGGTGAACGGTCGTAACTTTCGCGTGCGGGTCGCGTTCAGTCGCGCTATGGCTTCACACGGCGATCGGCCAAGCACAAAACGTTACGCCACAGCCGGCTCCCGGCGGGCCGCGCGCCGCTGGGCCGCCAGCTCCGGGTCGAGCGCGGGTACGGCGGCCAGGAGCTGCTTGGTGTACGGCTCGCGCGGGCTGTCGTACACCTCGTCGGCCGGCCCGTACTCGACGATCCGGCCCCGGCGCATCACCGCGACCCGGTCGCTGACCTGCCGTACGACGGCGAGGTCGTGGGCGATGAAGACCAGCGCGAGGCCGAGTTCCCGCTGGAGTTCGCCGAGCAGCTCGACCACCTGGGCCTGCGTGGTCACGTCGAGCGCGGAGACCGGCTCGTCGCAGACGATGACACGCGGTTCGGCGGCGAGCGCCCGGGCGATGCCGATGCGCTGGCGCTGGCCGCCGCTGAACTCGTGCGGGTAGCGGTCGCAGTGCGCCCTGTCGAGACCCACACGCTCCAGCAGTTCCGTCACGCGCCCCCGGATGCGCTCCTCACCGCGTTCCCCACGCGCGCGTAGCGGGTCGGCGATGGACTCGCCCACGCTGCGGCGGGGGTTGAGAGAGGAGACAGGGTCCTGGAAGACCATCTGGACGGCCGGGTTCACGCCGGTGTGCGGGCGGCCCGCGTAGCGGATCGCGCCGGCCGTCGGCTCCAGCAGCCCGACCAGCATCCGGCCGAGCGTGGTCTTGCCGCTGCCGCTCTCGCCGACCACGCCTAGGGTCTCGCCCCGGCGGACGGTCAGCGAGACGTCGTCCACGGCCGCGAACGCCCGCTTGCCCCGCCCGAACTCGCGCCGCAGCCCGGTGGCCTCCAGCACGAGCTCGTCGGTGGCCCGGGAGCCGGCACGGCGGGCCTCCACGCGCGGGACGGCGTCGAGGAGTTCGCGGGTGTACGCCTCGGCGGGAGCCGCGAGGACCGTGCCGACGGGGCCGTGCTCGACGGCCCTGCCGTGCCGCATCACGAGGAGGTCGTCCACGCTCTCGGCGGCGACGCCCACGTCGTGCGTGACGAGCAGCAGGCCCATGCCGGTCTCCTCGCGCAGCGTATGCAGCAGGTCGAGGATCTGGGCCTGGACGGTGACGTCGAGGGCGGTGGTCGGCTCGTCGGCGATCAGCAGGTCCGGCTCACAGGCGAGCGCCATGGCGATGAGGGCTCGCTGGCGCATACCGCCGCTGAACTCGTGCGGCCGGGACCGGGACCGCCGTACAGCGTCCGGAATTCCAACCCGCTCCAGCACCTCCACGGCACGCGCGCGTGCGCTACGACGCGAGACGCGCGCGTGCACGCGATAGACCTCGGCGATCTGGTCGCCGATCGCGTAGTACGGGTCGAGCGAGGACAGCGGGTCCTGGAAGACCATGGCGGCCTTCGCGCCGCGCAGCCGCCGCAGCTCCTCGTCCGGAGCGGCCTGTACGTCCGTACCGGCCACGTGGACCGAACCGGTGACCCGGGCCCCCGTGCCCCGGTGCAGGCCCAGCAGGGCACCCGCGACCGTGGACTTGCCGGAGCCGGACTCGCCGACGAGGGCCAGCGCGGCCCCCTTGGCCAGGCTGAAGGAGAGTCCGTCCACGGCCCGCAGGTGGCCGAACTCGACCGTCAGGTCCGTGACTTCGACCAGGCTCATGCGTTCGTCCGGGCTCATGCGAGCACCACCCGTCGGTCGGCCACCGCGTACAGCACGTCCGCGACGGCGTTGGCGAGGACCACGAAGAAGCCGATGACCAGGACCATCCCGACGACCACCGGCAGATCGACGACCTTCACCGCGTGCACCAGCTCCTGGCCGATGCCGGGCAGGCCGAACAGAGTCTCGGTGAGGACGGCGCCGCCGACGGCGGAGCCGACGTTGTTGGCGTTCAGCGCGATCACGGGCGCCAGGGCGCCGCGCAGCGCGTGCCGTGCGACGATCGCGCGCTCGCCGACTCCGTAGGCGCGGAAGGTGCGGATGTGGTCCTCGGCGAGGGTTTCCAGCATCGAGGCGCGGGTCAGGCGGGCGAAGGCGGCCGCCTCGATCAGGGCCAGCGACAGCCAGGGCAGCAGCAGGTTCCACGCCCACTGTTCGGGGTCGTCGGTGAGGTTGACGTACTCGGGGAAGGGCAGCAGCCGCAGTTCGCCGCAGACGACGATCATCAGCACGAGACCGATGACGAAGACGGGCGTGGCCGTGCCGGCGAGGGTGACCGCGGTCAGCGCGCGCTCGGAGAAGCGGCCGCGCCGCCACGCGGACAGCACGCCGGTGCCGACACCGAGGACGAGCCACACCACCATCGCGCCCAGGACCAGCGACAGGCTGACCGGCAGCTTGGTCAGGACGATGTCCAGGACGGGCTGGTCGGTCTGGTACGACTGCCCGAGGCAGGGCGCCGCGCAGTGCGCGACCGAGGTGCCCGTGGAGAAGTCCTGGCCGACGAAGAGGCCCTCCAGGAAGTGCCAGTAGCGCAGATACAGCGGGTCCCCGAGCTTCAGCTGCTCGGCGACCTGGTGCACCTGTTCCGGCGAGCAGCGGGGACCGCAGGTGATCTGGGCGACGTTGCCGGGAGTGACGTAGAAGACGACGTAGACGATCACCGAGATGGCGAGCAGGGTGACCACCGTGCCGACGGCCCGGCGCAGCAGGAATCCGCCGAAGCCGTTCATGCGGTTCCCTCCTTCTCGCTCGCTGCGGGCTCCTTGCGGCCGGTGCCGACGCCCAGGCGGGAGGCGGCGCGCGGGTCGAGGGCGGTGCGCACGCCGTCGCCGAGGACGGTGAGGGCGAGAACGGTGACGAACAGGGCTCCGGCCGGCAGCAGCAGGTACTGGGGCGCAGCCTGGTACCAGACGTCGGCGTCGGTCAGCATCTGTCCCCAGGACGGGGTGGGCGGCTTCACGCCGACGCCGAGGAAGGACAGGGCCGCCTCGACGGAGATGTTCGTGGGCACCAGCAGCGCGGCGTAGGTGATGACGGGGGCCGCGAGGCCGGGCAGCAGCTCGCGGCGGGCGACCCGCCAGGCGCCCCAGCCGCTCAGCCGGGCGGCGGAGACGTAGTCGAGCCCCTTCAGGGACAGCGTCTGGGCCCGCACGATCTTCGCGATGTTGCCCCAGGCGATCAGGCCGATGACGAGGGTGACCAGGACGGGCCGCGGGAAGCTCGACGGCACGATCGCCAGCAGGGCCAACGACATGATCATCAACGGCATCGCGACGATGATGTCCGTTGCCCGGCTCAACAGTTGATCAACCCATCGATTGCCGAGCGCCGAGGCCACACCGACCGCGACACCGATGCAGACCTGGACCACCGTCGCCGCCAACGCCACCCCCAGCGACACCCGCGCCCCGTAGACCAGCCGGGCGAACATGTCGCGGCCGGTCTGAGGCTCGACGCCCAGCCAGTGGTCGGCGCCGATGCCGCCGAAGGAGCCGATGGGCACGCCCCCGCGCGCGGAGTCGATCAGGGACGGGTGGTAGGTGGTGGGGTCCTGGCCCTCCAGCGCGGTGAGCAGCGGCGCGGCGAGCGCGATCAGGACGAGCAGCGCGACGACGGCCGCGGCGACCAGGGCGGCGCGCTGCGCACGCAGCCGCCGCCAGAACTGACGTACCCCCGAGACCGCCGGGACGGCGGTGTCCGCCCCGGCGGTCTCGACGGCGACAAGTGCCTCGCTCACGGCGTCACTTCACCGCGACCTGGGAGATGTCCAGCACGCCGGTCCAGTCGCTGATGACGATGTTCTTGACGTCCGAGCCGTACAGACGCTTGTAGACCGGGTGGAACAGCGGCACGACGAGGGCCTTCTCGCCGATCTTCTCGTCCAGTGCACCCCATCGCTTGGCGGCCGCGTCAAGGTCGGTCAACTTGTTGATCGCGTCAATCTCGTCATTGACCGACTTGTCATTGAGCAGGCCCGTGTTGAAGTTGGCTCCATCCTTGACGATCTGCCGGCCGTCGAAGATCGGGGCCAGGAAGGGGCCGCCGGAGGGCCAGTCGGCACCCCAGTGCGCGAGGAAGAAACCGGGCTCGGTCTTCACGCTGTGGATCGTGCCCCGGTAGTCGTTGTCCTCCAGGCCCTGCAGTTTGACCGTGATGCCGGCCTTCTTGAGCGCGTCCTGGACGGCGGTCGCGATCTCCGGGCTGGTCTCGAAGTCCTTGGCGTTGGAGTGGGTCAGCGTGATGGTGAGCCCGCTCTTGTAACCGGCCTGGGCGAGCAGCTCCTTGGCCTTGGCCGGGTTGCCGGAGGCGCCGGCCGGGAACGGGTCGTACGGCGTGTAGCCGAAGGACTTCTGGTGGGGCAGGAAGGTCGTGGCGGGCTCGGCGAGCGCGCTGCCGCCGGCCGCGTTGACCACCGAGGACCGGTCGATGGCGTACGCGATCGCCTCCCGCACCTTCGGGTTGTCGAACGGCTTCACGGTCGGGTTGAACGCGAGGTAGTTCGTGTAGCCGAAGTGGCCGGTGCCCACGCGCGCGGCGAGTTCCCTGTCCCCGCTGACCTTGGCGAGTTCGGCCGGTCCGAGGTTGGTGTCCGTGGTGACCGCGGCCGCGTCCGCGCCCTGGGACGCCGACAGCCGCTGGTTGATCACGGAGGAGTCGAGGCCGGAACGGACGTCGACGGTGTCCGGGTACGCCTTGCGCTCGGCGTCGGTGGCCGCCGACCAGTACGGGTTGCGCGTGAGGAGCACGTGCTCGCCGTCGTTCTCGTTCTTGACGACCTTGTACGGGCCGGACGAGATCGGGTGCTCCTCGTACTTGGTGCCGTTGTCCTTGCTCTTGGGCACCGGCGTGAACTGCGTCTGGGTGGCGAGGAACGGGAACTCGCCCTCGGGCTTGTCCAGATGGAAGACGATGGTCCGGGCGTCCGGCGTCTCGATCGCCGAGAGCCCCTTCTTGTCCTTGTACGGCCCCTGGTAGTCGGCGGCGCCGACCAGCCAGTCACGCAGGTACGGCGCGCCGCCGGACAGCTCGGGGGCGAAGGAGCGCTCGATGCCGTACTTGATGTCGGCCGAGGTGATCGGCGTGCCGTCCTCGTACTTGAGGCCCTTCTTCAAGGTGTACGTCCATACGGTCGCGTCCTTGTTGGGGCGTCCGGTGTCGGTGGCGAGGTCGGGGACGACCTTGGAACCGGCCGCGCCGTTCTCGCGGTTGCGTGTGGTGAGGGTGCGGAACACCAGCGACGGGACGTTTCCGCCGCCGGAGGTGTAGAGGCGGGCCGGGTCGAAGTCGGTCTGCGGCTGGGAGTTCAGCACCGTCAAGGTGCCGCCCTTGTGGGGCGTGGAGTCGCCACCGGAGCCCTTGGCATCGTTGTCCTTCGGGCCGCAGGCGGCGGCGCCCGCTGCCACGACGAGGCTGACGGATGCCGCTGCCACGCGGCGCGCTATGACGGACGGTTGACGCATCGGAATGACGACCTCTCGGGGAAATGATCGGGAAAATGATCGGGGCCCTGATCAAGGGCTTCTCGAAAAGTGAGACATGCGGACGAGGAATGAGACGACTGCGAGCAGACGTCGGCCCCGGCGCCGGGTCGCCGAAAAATCCGTGACCACGGGTCACGGACGGAGAAGAAAGAAAGGTCGCGACGCGAACGCCGGGGAGGCGGCGTCAGCGACAGTGGATGTCGGATACGCAGAGCGCGGTCACGCCGATGAGCGCCAGCTCGATGGCTGCGCTCTCACGGACGGCATGACTAGACCACATGCGCAGAAATATGAACGAACATACGCCTCATGTCAATGTGACGTAAGCGGCGCCCGTCAACTCCTGGGATACGGCCAGGGGTTGGGCAGACAGTGGATTCCGTCATGGTCGAGGAACTTGGTCTGCTGCTGCATGACGGGAGCGAGTTCGCCGCTCTTCTGGCAGCTCACATGGCCGTACCCGAGCCGGTGGCCGACCTCATGGTTGATCAACATCTGCCGGTAGGGATGGATTTTGTCCCCGTATGTCTTGCTGCCCTGGGCCCACCTGTATGCATTGATCATCACTCGTTCGGTGGAGGCGGAGTCGCAGGAGACGTTGTCCTCCGTGGTGTCCAGCCCGGACTTGGCGCACCACTGGGCGGTCGTACCGGGGCTGGCCAGGGTGATCACGAAGTCTGGCTTGCCGGAGGAGATCCGCTCGAAGGTACGGGCGCCGCCGTGGGCCCAACTGCGGTCGTCGTTCAGGGTCTTCTGCACGGCCTCGGCGAACAGCTCACCGTCCAGGCCCATGCCCTGCTCGACGTCCACGCGATAGGTGTACTTCCGCCCGGTGCCGGGCGCCTTGGCGAAACCGGGCACCGCTTCGAACTTCCCCGAGCCCTTCAGCGTGGCGCTGAGCGGGTACGTCCGGTCCATCTTCTGCTCGTACGACAGCGTGACCGTGCCGGGTGAGGAGGACGGGGTCTGGCCGGCTTCGGGGCGCGCGTCACCGGCCTGGCCGGACGCGGACCGCGACTGCGTGCCGCCGTCGTCCTGCGACTTGGCCACCTGTCCGGCGACGATCACCGCGAGCACGGTGGTGACGGCGGCCGCGGCGATACCGGTGAGGGTCCGGCCGCGAAGCGCTCCCTGGGAGGTGGCTCCGTCGTCGCGCGACGGCGAGTGCGCCGTGGTTGCTCGCGCAGCTCCCCGCGCCCCTTCCGGGGCGCCTGCCTCCGGCGCGTCGGCCGGGTACTCCTCGGCTGGGCGAGGCTCGCCCTTGCGGGGTGCGAAGACGTCGATGTCCTCGTCCGTCCCAGCCGTGCCACCGCGCCCGCCGGCGCGCCCGTCGGCGAAGGCGTCGAGGAACTCCTGCCGAGGCCCGGCTCCCGGCCCTGCACCCGGCCCCGCCGGCCGCTGACGCGGAAGTACGACACCGGGCCCGGCCGCCCCCGCGAACTCACCCCAGCCACCACCGGCTTCCCGCTGCTCGGGGTGCCCACCACGGGCGGCAGCACCCTCATGAAAACGCGGCACACCGTGCCCGGGGGTGCCGTCGGGAAGCCTCGGGACACCCTGCGCGGGGGTCCCGTCGGGGAATCGGGGCACACCGTGCGCCGGAGTCCCATCGGGAAGCCTCGGAACACCATCGGCCGGCGTGCCGTCAGCGAAACGCGGCACACCATGAACCGGAGTCCCATCGGGAAATCCAGGCACGCCATGGGCCGGCGTGCCGCCCATCGGCGCCTGTCGCTGGCCCGGCAGCAGCGGCTGTCCGCCTCGCGCCGCGGCGGCACCGTACGGCCCTTCCCCATACGGCGTCCCGGATGCGCCCCCTTGCTCCGGAACGTTCCTGCGGGCGCTCGGGCGGGTGCCCTGCTGGGGTGTGCGGTTGGCGGTTATGTCCGCGGAGTCGTCCTTGGGGGACGGGCCCCGCCGGCTGTGGCGTCCCACGCGGGCCTCAGCTCCCCGCGCCCGGGGCGGCGACGCCACTGTCGGCGTCCTCGGCGTCCGTGCTCAACCGCCCGGTGTCCCCGAGGAGTTCACGGAACGCCGTGGCCACCACGTCCGGGTACTCCATCATCGCCACGTGCCCGGCGTCCGGCAGGGACAGCAGGCGGAAGTCAGGGAAGGAGCGGGCGGCGCGGCCGGCCATGCGGAAGCCGACCAGCTGGTCGCGGCCGCCGTAGACGAGCAGGGTCGGCGCGAGCACGCGCTCGGCCTGGCGCCACAGCCCGTGCTGTCCGCCGAGCGTGTACGCGTTGACGATCCCGCGCGCGGAGCGGGCCATCGCGTCCCAGAAGTACGGCAGCTGCAGCCGCCGCTCCAGCTCCTCGACCGCGTCCTGGAACGCCTCGGGCGACACCCGCGACGGGTCGCCGTAGCAGAGCGCCATCACCCCGCGCACCCGCTGCTCGGCCGTCCACTCCTTGGTGAGCCGGGTGAACAGGGCCGCGACCCCGGGCACGCCGAGCAGCGCGGTCGGCGCCGCGGTGCGCTGAATGCGCAGCTCCGGCAGGGCGGGCGACACGAGGGTGAGCGTACGGACGAGGTCGGGTCGTACGGCGGCCACGCGCGTGGTGACCGCGCCGCCGAGTGAGTTGCCGAGCAGGTGGACCGGGCCGCGGCCGGCCGCGTCGAGATAGCGGATCACCGCGCGCGCGTGCCCGGTGACGGAGTAGTTCCCGTCGTCCGGGGGTGGTGAGTCGCCGAAGCCCGGCAGGTCGAGCGCCTCGCTGTCGACGACGCCGTCCAGCTCGGCCATCAGCGTCGACCAGTTCTGCGAGGAACCACCGAGCCCGTGGACGTACAGCGCGGGCGGCAGGCCCTCGCGCGCGGGACGGCGGGAACGGATCGACAGGGTGACCCCGGGCAGCCCCACGGACCGCAGCCGCTCGCCCTCACCGACCCGGACGGGCGCCACCTTCGGAAGCACACTGGCGGCCGGCACGGACGGCGACTCGGTCGAAGACATGCGCCAATGTTACGAGGTGATCACGCCGAGGTTCGTGTGTTCGCGGTCACAGAGTGAACCGGGAGTGACAGGTGAACCGGACGACTGCGAGCGGAACGTACGTGATCGGTGAACACCGGTGTTCACCGGTGAACAAGGGCAGCGAACGGACGAGACGGCATGGCGTACGGGAGGGGTGTCTCATAGGCTCATACCGAGGGCACCCGCATGTGGCCCCTGCTGTTTCCAGGGACGTTCGTAGGAAGGGAGCCCACCATGGCCTATGACCCCACAGAGCCCGACGCGGCCGAGGAGGACCTGGAGACCGACCAGGCCGAGAGCGACGTCGAGGCACCCGAGGCGGACGCCGCCGAGCAGCACACCGACCTCTCACCGGAGCATGACGACCCGCTGACGGGTGTGGACCAGGACCGTGCGAACGTGGCCGATCTGGTCGAACAGGCGCGTGTCGTCTCACTCGACGAGGACGACTACCGCTGACCCCGACGCGGTCCCGCGGCCGTACCCGGAGCCCGGTGCCGCTTTCGCCACCGTCCGGTACGTGAAATTCTGCGCTCGCACCGCGCACACCACGGTTACCGAAAAGTACGATGGCCGCGCGGCTGACACCGCGAAATGGACGACTTTGGGAGGCGGCGTGACAGCCATCGAGCAAACTGAGGCGGCCCGCCCGCGTGGCACCCGTCTGCCGCGCCGAGCCCGACGGAACCAGCTCCTGGGCGCGGCCCAGGAGGTTTTCGTCGCGCAGGGCTATCACGCCGCGGCGATGGACGACATCGCCGAGCGGGCCGGCGTGAGCAAGCCGGTGCTCTACCAGCACTTCCCCGGCAAGCTCGACCTGTATCTGGCCCTGCTGGACCAGCACTGCGAGTCGCTGATCCAGTCCGTGCGGAGCGCGCTGGCCTCGACGACCGACAACAAGCAGCGCGTCCGGGCCACGATGGACGCCTATTTCGCGTACGTCGAGGACGACGGCGGCGCCTTCCGGCTGGTCTTCGAGTCGGACCTGACGAACGAGCCCGCGGTCCGCGAGCGCGTCGACAAGGTCACGAACGACTGCGCCGAGGCGATCTGCGAGGTCATCGCCGAGGACACCGGCCTGTCGCGCGCGGAGTCGATGCTGCTCGCCTCAGGCCTCGGCGGTCTCGCCCAGGTGGTGGCCCGCTCCTGGCTGCACAGCGACCGCAGCGTGCCGCGCGACCAGGCGGTGCAGCTGCTGACCTCGCTGGCCTGGCGGGGGATCGCCGGCTTCCCGCTGCACGGCACCGAACACCACTGAGCACCGCAGACGGCCGTTTGTTCCCGCACGCTGTTCGCTGACGGCGTTCCGGCCCGCAGCGTGTACGTCCCCTCACCGGACTAATGTGTGCTGGGTACGGCGCGGAAGATCGCGCACATCACTGACCGTCGGAGGGACAAAGCCGTGGAGGTCAAGATCGGCGTGCAGCACGCGCCGCGCGAGATCGTTCTGGAGAGCGGTCAGAGCGTCGAGGAGGTCGAGCGCCTGGTGTCCGAGGCGCTGACCGGCAAGACGCGGCTGCTGAGCCTCGAGGACGAGAAGGGCCGCAAGGTCCTGGTGCCGACCGACCGCCTGGCGTACGTGGAGATCGGCGAACCGACCGTGCGCAAGGTGGGGTTCGGCGCGCTGTAGGCCGACGGAGCGAAAAGGGCCCGGTGGCTGTGTGCCACCGGGCCCTTTCGTTCGGGGTGTGACCACAGCCTTCCGTAGGCTTCCGCACGGACTGTGCACACAGTTGGAGCACAACTCCTCCACAGCGGAGGGTTGCACTCCGCAGGTCACGGGTATGACGGGCTACGACCGTATCTGGCCAGACCGGCCGTGGGAGGGACCCCGACATGATCCTGGAAGCACTCGGATCCGCAGTGCTCGGTCTGATCCTCGCCGGGGCGGCGGCGTACCGCCTGTCGCACCGGCTTCCGGCCCGCCCGCTGGTCCTCTCGACAGGCGTGGCCGGCGCCCTCTTCGGCGACTTCGTCACCCACACCGCCCTCGGCCCCGGCGCCGCCTGGCTGAGCCTCGTGGGCGCCGCGATCATCTCGGCAGCGTCCCTGTCCCTCCTCCTGCGCCCGTCGGCGGGCCTGCGCCGACGATCAGCGACGGCGTAGGCGCAGCCGAGCCGTCAGGGGCGCGGGGAACTGCGCGACCAGCCCCCACGCACCCGCAGCCGCGAGACAACGGCACCCACCCCCAGAGCCCACCCGCTCTCAGGCCGCGAGGCCCAGCGCAGCCATCCGCTTGGTGTGCGCCTCAGTGATCCGCGAGAACATCCTCCCGACCTCCGCGAGATCGAACCCGTCGGCCACCCCGCCCACGAGCATCGTGGACAGCGCGTCACGGTCGGCGACCACCCGCTGGGACTGCGACAGCGCCTCCCCCATCAGCCGCCGCGCCCACAGCGCCAGCCGGCCGCCGACGCGCGGGTCGGCGTCGATGGCGGCCCGCACCTTCTCCACCGCGAACTCGGCGTGCCCGGTGTCGTCGAGAACGGCGAGAACCAGTTCCCGGGTGTCGGAGTCGAGCCGGGCCGCGACCTCCCGGTAGAAGTCGCTCGCGATCGAGTCGCCGACGTACGCCTTGACCAGGCCCTCCAGCCAGTCCGAGGGCGCGGTCTGCTTGTGGAAGCCGTCGAGCGCGGCGACGAACGGGTCCATGGCGGCCGTCGGCTCCTCGCCGATCTCGGTCAGCCGGTCCCGCAGCCGCTCGAAGTGGTGGAACTCGGCCGAGGCCATCTTCGCCAGCTCCGCCTTGTCCGCGAGGGTCGGCGCGAGCTTCGCGTCCTCCGCGAGCCGCTCGAACGCCGCCAGCTCCCCGTACGCGAGCGCGCCGAGCAGGTCCACGACGGCGGCGCGGTAGTGCGGGTCGGCGGAGGCCTGCGCCCAGTCCTGGGCGGCGACGCCCGTGGGCGCTGCGGAGTCGTTCTCAGGCTTGTCAGAGCTAGTCATGAGGCGCACAATAGTCCGCTCGCGCGGCCCCGGAAGGCCCTGGTGGATCAGTGTGACCACCATGACGTGACCAAATCGGCCATCGCATGTGCGTGAATCCGGGGTATGGTGGTAATGCGCCTGCCAGAGTGCGTCGACGGTGTTCGACGTCTCCCGACAGGGCGCACGCATGAGGATGCCCGGTCGGTGGCCCGATCGGCTCCGACCCGACAGCCCTCCCTGGTCGTACGACACAGTACGTACGCCGACCGGAGGGACCCTCAGCGGTACGAGCGCTAGAGCGTCGGCAGAGGTCCCGTGCTTTACGGCTTGCCCCAGTGGTTCGCCCGTACGGCAGCCGACGTCCCCGGCACGGTCCGTCATGACCCCCGCGCTCGCCTCGCACCGCGCACACAGAAGAGGCATGACCCTGACTACGACGTTTCGAGAACTCGGAATCCTCCCCGAGACCGCCGAGGCCCTGGAGGCCGTCGGCATCATCAATCCCTTCCCCATCCAGGAGATGACGCTCCCCGTCGCCCTGTCCGGCACGGATGTCATCGGCCAGGCCAAGACCGGCACCGGCAAGACGCTGGGCTTCGGTCTTCCGCTCCTCGAGCGCGTCACCGTCCCCGCCGACGTGGAGGCCGGACGCGCCGCCCCCGAGGCCCTCACAGACGCCCCGCAGGCCCTCGTCGTCGTCCCCACACGCGAGCTGTGCACCCAGGTCACCAATGACCTGCTGACGGCCGGCAAGGTCCGTAACGTGCGGGTGACCGCGATCTACGGCGGCCGGGCCTACGAGCCGCAGGTGGAGGCCCTGAAGAAGGGCGTCGACGTGGTCGTCGGCACCCCGGGCCGGCTGCTCGACCTCGCGGGCCAGAAGAAGCTGAACCTGAAGCACGTCAAGTGCCTGGTCCTCGACGAGGCCGACGAGATGCTCGACCTGGGCTTCCTGCCCGACGTCGAGAAGATCATCGACATGCTGCCCGTCAAGCGACAGACCATGCTGTTCTCGGCGACCATGCCGGGCGCGGTCATCGGGCTCGCGCGCCGCTACATGTCGCGGCCCACGCACATCCGCGCCACCGCGCCGGACGACCAGGGCGCGACGGTCGCGAACATCAAGCAGTTCGTGTACCGCGGTCACTCCATGGACAAGCCGGAGATGGTCGCCCGCATCCTGCAGGCCGACGGCCGCGGGCTGGCGATGATCTTCTGCCGTACCAAGCGCACGGCCGCCGACATCGCCGAGCAGCTGCAGCGCCGCGGGTTCGCCTCCGGCGCGGTCCACGGCGACCTCGGCCAGGGCGCCCGCGAGCAGGCGCTGCGCGCCTTCCGCAACGGCAAGGTGGACGTCCTGGTCTGCACCGACGTGGCCGCGCGCGGCATCGACGTCGAGGGTGTGACCCACGTCATCAACTACCAGTCCCCGGAGGACGAGAAGACGTACCTGCACCGCATCGGCCGTACGGGCCGCGCGGGCGCCAAGGGTACGGCGATCACGTTCGTCGACTGGGACGACATCCCGCGCTGGCAGCTGATCAACAAGGCGCTGGAGCTGGGCTTCAACGACCCGGTGGAGACGTACTCGACGTCCCCGCACCTGTTCTCCGACCTCGGCATCCCGGCCGGCACGAAGGGCATCCTGCCGCGCTCGGAGCGGACCCGTGCGGGTCTGCAGGCGGAGGAGCTGGAGGACCTCGGCGAGACCGGTGGCCGCGGTGCGCGCGGCC
>NZ_CM002285.1:3236759-3272403 GCF_000497445.1 Streptomyces roseochromogenus subsp. oscitans DS 12.976
GGCACGGAGGCCAAACCGCGCCGCACGCGCAAGACCGCAGCGGCCGCGGTGACCACCGAGGCTCCGGAAACCGAGGCAAAGCCCCGCCGCACGCGCAAGACAGCCGCCGCCGCGCCGGAGCCGACCGAGGCCCCCGAAGCCGAGGCCAAGCCCCGCCGGACCCGCAAGACGGCCGCCACCGCGCCGGAGCCGACCGAGGCCCCCGAAGCCGAGGCCAAGCCCCGCCGGACCCGGAAGACGGCCGCTGCCGTCGCCGAGGTGGACGGTGCCGCCGAGGTCGCCGTGCCCAAGGTGCGGCGGACCCGTAAGGCCGTCGCCGAGGCGGCCGGTGCGGAGATCCCGGTGCAGGCCACCAGGGAGCCGGAGGCCAAGCCGCGGCGCCGTACCCGCAAGGCCGCGGCGGCCGCCGAGGTCACCGAAGCCTGATCCGGCACCCCGTCACCGACGGCCCGGTCCACTCCCAGTGGGCCGGGCCGTCGCACGTCCGGCACACCATCAGACCGACGACGCGCAGAGGACCCACCGCGCCCCGGCACAGCCGCCCAGGCCGCCTCCCTGCCGTCCTCCCCCGCCCGATAGCCTCTCCCCATGAGCAGGCCCGCCACCTTTGTCCCGCCGCCCGGTGCCCGTGCGTACTCCTTGCGGAGCGCGCGTGGGGAGTTTGCCGTCATCGACGCTCCCGTGGCCGACGGGGTCGAGGCGCGGGGCGTCGCGCTGTTGCTGCCGGGGTTCACCGGGAGCAAGGAGGACTTCAATCCGCTGCATGTGCCGCTCGCGCGGCGCGGGTACCGGACCGTGGCGGTCGACGGGCGCGGGCAGTACGAGTCGGACGGGCCCGAGACCGACGAATCCGCCTACGCTCAGGAGGAGTTGGCGCGGGACGTGCTGGCGCAGGCCGAGGCGCTCGGGGAGCCGGTGCATCTGCTGGGCCACTCCCTCGGTGGGCAGATCTCGCGCGCGGCCGTACTGCTCGACCACGCGCCCTTTCGCTCACTGACCCTCATGGCCTCCGGCCCCGCGCAGATCTCGGAGTCCCAGCAGCAGCGCGTGAAGCTGCTGCGGGACGCGCTCGCCGTGATGAACATGGCGGACGTGTGGGACGCGATCCAGGCGATGGAGACGCCCGAGGAGACCGAGACGGCGGCGCTCGACGGCGGTCTCGACGACCGGGACGACCTACGGCGCCGCTGGCTGGGCACCAAGCCCGCCCAGCTCCTCGCCACCGGACGCCAGTTGTGCACGGAACCGGACCGGGTCGCGGAACTGGCCGCCGTACCGCTGCCGTTCCACATCCTGTCGGGCGCGCGGGACGACACCTGGCCGTTGCCCCTGCTGGACGACATGGCGGTACGGCTGAACGCCCGGCGGACGGTGATCGAGGACGCCGAGCACTCCCCCAACACCGACCAGCCCCTGCCCACGGCCCACGCGATCGCCGACTTCTGGGACCACGCCACCGCAGAGCGCTAGTACTGCCCCTGCAAGTGGTCCCAGAAGCCGTCCCTGAGGGCTCGGCGGAGGTCTGCCTGGCCGCGCAGGGAGTACTGGAGCAGGCCTTCGGCCTCGACCAGCAGGTCCTGGTCGACGGAGCCGGGGAGGTAGGGGTGGCCGGGCAGGAGGTCGGCCAGGGTCTCGCGGCCCCGGGCGGCCAGCCATTTCGCCGCGATCTGGGCGCCGACGAAGCGGACGTCCTCGCGGGTGGGACGGGTGCCGGTGGTGGCCTCGTAGGCGGCGGCCGTGCGGCGGGAGACGTACGGCTTGAAGAAGTCGAGGTCGAGGGTGCGCTGGCTGTCGACCTCCCAGAGCAGCGGCTCGGCCTGGTTGCGGCCCTCGGGGGCCTCGATGCCCCAGAGGTGGACCCGGGCGCCGTACCCCTGCGCCGCCTCGACCGCCGAGACCAGGTCCTCGTCGCCGCCGAGGAGTGCCGCGTCGCTGATGGCGCGATGGCGGGCCAGGGACTCCAGGTCGGAGCGGATCAGTGAATCGACGCCCTTCTGCTGGTTGTTGGCGTTGAGGTTGCCCAGGCGGACCTTGACGTCGGGCAGTTCGGCGATGGTCTGCTGCTCGGCGGTGTGGATGCGGCGGCGGGCGCCGTCGTACCAGTAGACGCGCAGCAGGCGGCTGTCCGCGAAGACCGAGCGGGCCCGGTCGATGAGGGCCTCGATCAGGCCCTCGGCGTCGAGGTCGAAGGCCCGTCGGTCCTCGGTTCCGGCGACCAGCCGGCCGGCGGCCGCGTACAGATACCCCGCGTCGACGAAGATCGCGTGGGTGGAGGGCGTCTTCGCCACCTCGGCGAGCATGCGTTCCAGCAGCTCGTTCGTGCGGTCGATGCGGGCGCCCAGGGCCGCCAGGTCGTCGTTCATCGCCTCCATTGTCCCGGTGGTCACGCTGCGAACACAACCGGCCCCGGTCGGTCCGGTCCAAGGTTCTTACCGGTCGGTAATTAGCCGTTCGAAAAATTTCTTTAGCGTAGGGAATGTTTGTAACGTGAAGCGCGTTGACTGGATACGACACCACAGAGACGAGGTGTCACACCGAGTAGTTCTCCTCAGGAGGATGACCAGACGAAGGGAGAAGCCCTTGCGCTTCGAAATCATGCGACTCGACGAGCTCGACGGCACCACCGTGGACAGCACCGTCGTGGACGCCGCCTCCGTCAACCGGATCGTTCAGCAGGCCGCCGCCATCGGGCAGCGTCTGTGGATCCGCCCGGCCGAGACCAAGGCCTCGTAACGCTCACGCGTAGCGCGCCACTCAAGCTTTCCGGGGGAGCCGAGCCGACGAGGGCTCAGCTTCCCCGGATCACCTGAGTGACCCCGTTGATGATCTGCTGCACGGCGATCGCGGAGAGCATCATGCCCGCGAGCCGCGTCACCAGCACCACACCGCCGTCCTTGATGACCCGGATGATCAGCAGCGAGTAACGCATCACCAGCCACAGCACCACATGGATCGCGAGGATCGCGGACCACACCGAGATCTGCGCGGACACGCTGCCGGCCTTCTGCACGGCCAGGATCACGGACACGATCGCACCGGGCCCGGCCAGCAGCGGCATGCCCAGGGGGACGAGCGCGACGTTGACGTCCTTGGTCTGCTTGGGCTCATCGGTCTTGCCGGTGAGCAGGTCGAGCGCGATCAGCAGGAGCAGCAGACCGCCCGAGATCATCAGCGCGGGGACGGAGACGTGCAGATAGTCGAGGATCCGGTGTCCCAGGACGCCGAACGTGGCGATGACCCCGCCCGCCACGCACACGGCCTGGAAGGCCATGCGCCGCTGCACCTTGGCCGGACGGCCGGCGGTGAGCGCGAGGAAGATCGGGGTGATCCCGGGGGGATCCATGATGACGAAAAGGGTCAGGAACAGAGAACCGAAGACAGCGACATCGAACATGGTTGTGCAGCAGGCCTTGCAGGAAGAGGTGGGTACGGGCTGGGTGAGGCGGTCCGGCCTCAGGTGACTGAGGCGGTCCGGGCCTCAGGTGGGTGAGGCGGTCCGTTCGGCCTCAGGCTCCGCCGGTACCCGGGACGGGGAACGCCCCGGTGGCCCGCCGCGTGATCTCCCCGTACACCTCGGGGTCGGTCGTGTACGCGCCCAGGGACACGGTCTTGCGGCTGCCGTGGTAGTCGGAGGAGCCCGTGACGAGCAGATCCAGTTCCTTGGCCAGGCCCCGCAGCCGGTCGCGCGCGTCGGCGTCGTGATCCATGTGATCGACCTCGATGCCGTCCAGGCCGGCCTCGGCCATCTCGGCGATCCGGGACTCCGGCACCGTACGACCGCGCTTGGCGGCGGCCGGGTGCGCGAACACGCAGACCCCGCCCGCGCTCTTGACCAGCCGGATCGCCTCGAAGGGGTCGGTCTCGTGCTTCTCCACGTAGGCCCGGCCGCCGTCGGCCAGCCAGTCCTCGGTGAACGCGTCGCTCACGGTGGGTACGACGCCCAGCTCGACCAGCGCCGTCGCGACATGCGGGCGCCCCACGGAACCACCGGCGGCGATCCGCTCGACCTGCTCCCAAGTGACCGGCACGTCCAGCGCGTTCAGCTTGGCAATCATGCCCCGGGCCCGCGGCACCCGGTCGTCCCGCACCAGCTCGCGCTCGGCAAGCAGAGCGGGCTCCTCGGGGTCGAAGAGGTAGGCCAGCAGGTGCATGGAGACGCCGTCGACACGGCAGGACAGCTCGGCGCCGGTGACCAGCGTGAGCCCCTCGGGCAGCGCGGCGATCGCCTCGGCATACCCACGAGTGGTGTCATGATCGGTCAGCGCGACGACGTCCAGCCCGGCAGCGGCAGCGTTGCGCACCAGCTCGGCGGGGGTGTCCGTACCGTCGGAAGCCGTGGAGTGACAGTGCAGATCGATGCGCACGCGAACTCCAGACGGTGACGACACTGAAGGGGACACCTAAGGATAGCGGTGTTTTCCATCCTCCCTGTCACACCCGAACCTACTGAGCACCCCCTACTGCAACCCACCTGGGGGCACGGGGCTACGGCCGAAGCAAGCGCGGCGACAACGCCCCGTACGGCACCAGATCCAGCTCCGCCCCCGCGTCCCGCAGATCCGTCAGGACCAGTTCGTCGTACATCAGCAGCCCGGACTGCTCGGGCCACATCACCGCCCACAGCCACATACCGAGCGCCTCGCCGGCGAAGACCGCGCGGTCGTCGGGGGTGCGGTAGACATGCCAGAGCGGGGTCGGGCGGCCGGCCGCGAGGACCTTCGCCTGGGGCGGTTTCTCGATGTTCATGTACGGCCCCGGGTCGGGCCCGTCGATGCCCGCGTACCGCGCGCCGAGGCCGACGCCGAGTTCCTCGGCGACCAGGATGAGTTCACCGGGGCCGCCGAGCGGACCGGGCCCGGAGCAGGCAACGGCGGTCGCACGGCCACCGCTGCGGTCGTCGCCCGCGTAGGCCACGCCGGTGAAGAGCCACCCGACCGGCAGTGGCCAGGGCATCCACACCGGGACGTGGGTACGGTGCACCACGGCACCGAGGGCTTCGACACTGGGCGGGATCACGGGCTGCAGCGGATACACCGTGCCGTGCACGTCGCACTGCCACGAATCGGCGAAGAGACCGGGCGCCCTGACCCGGCCACCGCACCTCGGGCAACTGGGTTCGCCCCTCATAGGGCTCCACGGTCCTACCCCTGCTCGCCCACGTCAAGGACGATCACCCGTCCGGAGGGAGCCTTTGACCGCACCGAAGTGCATGCACATTGCATTTATCAGGGGCCGTAAGACCCTGCTGCCCGGCCTCGCCTTCGTGGCCGTCATCGGTGAGCTTGCTCACGCCGGTGCTCGCCCGGCGCTCGCCCCGCGGTCAGTCCAGCGGGACGGACTTGCGGGCGGGATCCCTCAGGTCCGTCCCGTTCGCGAGCCAGCGCTCCTGGAGGGCCTGCGCACCGTGCACCCGCTTCCAGGCGGCCTCGTTCGGGGTCATCGGCAGCAGCGGCAGGAACCGTACGGGCTCCATCGGGTCGTCCAGCTCCAGGTCCTCGACCAGACCGCCGGGCTCACCCACCAGGACCGAGCTGAAGGGGGCGCCGGGCCACAGCGGGTCGCCGACGTCCAAAGAGGCGCCCGGAGTCACGATCAGGCCCTCCACCTGCGGGGACGCGGCCAGCACGGCGAGCGGACGGAGCACCTTGTCGGTGTCGGCGAGGCCCGCGCGGACAGAGAGGACCAGCTCGGCGCGGGGGCCCTCGACCGGGTCGGCGAACACCGCGGTGGGGTCGGTCATGGGGTGCGCGGACATACCGAGGGTGGCGTACCGCAGGACGTCCCCCTCCTGGAACCGGAGCACCTCGATGCGGTCCGTGCCGAGGAAGGTGACGGCGGCGCGCGCATCCGGTGCGCCCAGCGCGGTGGTCAACCGCGCCTCGACCAGAGGAAGAACATCAACCATGCCGCGAGCATAGAACTCGTCAGGTGCGGGCAAAGCGGCACCTTGACAGTTCGGGCGGCTGCTACGCTGAGCCGGTGGTTCGGGGCAGTATGTAGACAATGATTGTCAAGTCCCGAACAGTGGGACTCCCTTACGAGGGACCGGCCGGAGGAGGTGGGGCTGTCATGGATCGAAGTCGACCGTGCAGTACCACTCGCTCTTCCGCCCGCTGATCCAGTCACTGGCTGCTCTCTGGCTGACTGCCGCCTCTCCGTGCGTATCGCCCATCGGAAGAGCACTTCTTTTCGCTGTGCCTGATCCGTCTGATCGCTCGATCTGCCCGATCTGAATCAGTTCTGCATCAGTAGCGAAGTCGCCACCGCGACGGTGCGGTGCTCCCCGCTTTGTGGACGTGCCAAACATCCTTCCGCTGCCTCAAGGGCGGGGGACCTCTTGCCAGGACGTCCCCATTCCGGGTAGTTCCACCCGTTGCCGTGCGGTCTTTCGTTGCCTGTCGCGAAGGAGCCTGCCCATGTCGATGATCCGCGACCTGCGCGCCGCGGTCCGTCCGTCCCGTGTCTCGCCGCGCAAGAACGCGAGCACGTCGTCGTACGACACCACGCGCGATCCCGGCACGCCGTCGGCCGTCGTGGACTGCGCCGTCTACCGCGACGGCACCCGTGTCAAGAGCGCGGGGCCGCTCAGCCCGCACGAGGCGATGCGGCTGGTACGCCGTGACGGCGGCTTCGTCTGGATCGGGCTGCACGAGCCGACCGAGGCCGAATTCGCCGGTATCGCCAGCGAGTTCGGGCTGCACCCGCTGGCCGTCGAGGACGCGGTGCAGGCCCACCAGCGGCCCAAGCTGGAGCGGTACGACGACTCGCTCTTCACCGTCTTCAAGACCATCCACTACTGCGACCACGACCGGCTCACCCCGAACAGCGAGGTCGTCGAGACCGGCGAGGTGATGTGCTTCACCGGCCGGGACTTCCTCATCACCGTCCGGCACGGCGGCCAGGGCTCGCTCAGGGCGCTGCGGCACCGGCTGCAGGACGACCCCGAGCTGCTCGCCAAGGGCTCCTCGGCAGTGCTGCACGCCATCGCCGACCATGTCGTGGACGGCTACATCGCGGTCGCCGACGCGGTGCAGGACGACATCGACGAGGTGGAGACCGAGGTCTTCTCGCCGGGCCGCAAGGGCGGGGTGTCGCGTGGTGTGGACTCGGCGCGGATCTACCAACTCAAGCGTGAGGTGCTGGAGTTCAAGCGCGCGGTCTCGCCGCTGCTGCGCCCCATGCAGCTGCTGAGCGAGCGGCCGATGCGGCTGATCGACCCGGACATCCAGAAGTACTTCCGGGACGTCGCCGACCACCTCGCCCGGGTCCAGGAGCAGGTGCTGGGCTTCGACGAACTCCTCAACTCCATCCTCCAGGCCAACCTCGCGCAGGCGTCCGTCGCGCAGAACGAGGACATGCGCAAGATCACCGCCTGGGCCGCGATCATCGCCGTACCGACGATGGTGACCGGTGTGTACGGCATGAACTTCGACCACATGCCAGAGCTGCACTGGAAGTACGGCTACCCGCTCGTCCTGAGCCTCACCATCGCCATGTGCGTCGGCATCCACCGGGTGCTGAAGCGCAACGGCTGGCTCTGAGCAGGCGCTGGATAGGCTGAGCACATGACAAGCGAGCTGCACGAGCGGGCCCTCATCGAGGAGGCCGCCAAGAAGTCCGGCCTCATCTGGGTCAGGGGCGCAGGTAGCCCGGCCGCGCGTGCGCTGTGGCACGTGTGGCACGAGGGCGCGGTGTGCCTGGTCGGCGGCGGGCCCGGTGAGCAGCCGCTGGAGGGGCTGGTCGACGGGGGCTCCGCCGAGGTGACCGTGCGCAGCAAGGACAAGGGCGGCCGGCTGGTGACGTTCCCGGCGACCGTGTCCGAGCTGCCCGCCGGCTCGGCCGAGTGGGAAGCGGCCGTCGCCGAGCTGAAGGGCAAGCGCCTGAACGCCCCCGACGGCGAACAGATGCCGGCCCGCTGGGCACGCGAGTGCCGGGTGCTGCGCCTGGCTCCGGCGGGGTCCTCGGTTCCGTTGCCTGACAGCAGCTTGGCTCAGGCTCCGGTCGCGACTGCGGCGACCACCCGCAGACCGGTACCCGCGGGCCTGCCGAAGCTTCTTGTGAAGCGCCGGAAGGGACGGTAACGCCGGAGACGGGGGCGGAGAAACGTCCCGCTAGGACGTCGGCAGCTGCTTGCCGTAGTCGACGGTCTCACCCGTTGCGGGCTCGGCTACGGCGAAGTCCTTACCCCAGTCGGAGAAGCTGAGCGTGCCGGCTCCGCCGGCACGGACCAGGCGGAGCGGATACGGGGTGCCCTCCAGAGAGACGTCGAGGCTGCCGCCGGAGCCCTTGTCACCGGTGATGCGGATGGTGCGCGTACCCGCGTCGTCGTGATGGCCGTCCGTCGCCAACGTGCCGTGCAGTGAGAGCAGCCCCTCAAGGAGGACGTCCTTGTCCGTGAAGCCGCTGAACTTCTTGTACGCGGGATCCCCCTGCGGCACCTTCACGTACTTGCCGTTCAATGTGCCGGCCGCGTCGCCGCCCTGCCCGCCGGCCTGGTTCCAGAAGTCCGCGTCGGCCTTCAGGTACAGCTGCTCGCCGACCCGCAGCAGCTTGAAGGTCGCCCCCTTCGAGGTCACCGAGCCGGTCCCGCCGTCGGCCTTGAGCTGCATGTCCAGCTGGTACGTCCGGCCGCTGGTGACGACCGTCCCGGACAGCCGTACCGCCGACGCCGATGAGGCCGCCGCCTGTGTCTTCGCCTGGATCTTGTCGGCGGGCAGCTTGCCCACGCCGTTGGTGCCCGCGTCCGGATCACCGCCCCCGCACGCCGTCAGCACCGCCACCCCGGTCACGGCCAGTGCGCACATGCCGGCCGCCCGCGCGGCCCGGCGGGTTCGGCCCTGGGGAATCGCAGTCACAGAGAGCGCTGCCTTTCTGAGGGTTCCTGAGCGGCGTACCGCAGCGTACCGGTGCCTCGGCCGCCGGGCGGAGCCTGTCCGTCCGGACCGCCCACCGGGGCGTATCCGACCGGTAAGGGCTAGCCTGAAGCGCACCCGAGCGAGCAAATCCGAGCAATTCACCGATCTATTTACAAAGAAAGCGGAACACCCCAGAAAGGGGCGATTCCCAGGACACTCCAGCAGAGGAAGCACAGCCATGGCAGCCGGCGCCCCCCGGATCTTCGTCTCGCACCTCGCCGGGGTCCCCGCCTTCGACCCGAACGGCGAACAGGTGGGCCGTGTGCGCGATCTGGTCGTGATGCTGCGCGTGGGCCGCAGACCCCCGCGGGTGCTCGGACTGGTCGTCGAACTGACCACCCGGCGCCGTATCTTCCTGCCCATGACCCGGATCACCGGTGTCGAGTCCGGGCAGGTCATCACCACCGGCGTGATGAACGTCCGGCGTTTCGAGCAGCGGCCCACCGAGCGGCTGGTCTTCGGGGAGCTGCTGGACCGGCGCGTGAAGCTGGTGGAGACCGGCGAGGAGGTCACCGTCCTCGACGTGTCCGTGCAGCAGCTGCCCGCCCGCCGGGACTGGGAGGTCGACCGCGTCTTCGTCCGCAAAGGGAAGAAGGCGACGGCCTTCCGGCGGGCCAAGGGTGAGACGCTGACCGCCGACTGGTCCGCCGTCACCGGGTTCTCCCTGGAGGAACACGGGCAGGGCGCCGAGAGCCTGCTCGCCACCTTCGAGCAGTTGCGCCCCGCCGACCTCGCCAACGTCCTGCACCACCTCTCCGCCAAGCGGCGCGCCGAGGTCGCCGCGGCCCTCGACGACGACCGCCTGGCCGACGTACTCGAAGAGCTGCCGGAGGACGATCAGATCGAGATCCTCGGCAAGCTGAAGGAGGAGCGCGCGGCGGACGTCCTGGAGGCCATGGACCCCGACGACGCAGCCGACCTGCTGTCCGAGCTGCCCGAGGACGACAAGGAGCGGCTGCTGAGCCTGATGCAGCCGGCCGACGCGGCCGACATGCGCCGCCTGATGTCGTACGAGGAGCACACGGCCGGCGGTCTGATGACCACCGAGCCGATCGTGCTGCGCCCGGACGCCACCGTCGCCGACGCGCTCGCGAGGGTCCGCAACCCCGACCTCTCCCCCGCGCTCGCCGCCCAGGTCTACGTCTGCCGCCCGCCCGACGAGACCCCGACCGGCAAGTACCTGGGCACGGTCCACTTCCAGCGGCTGCTGCGCGATCCCCCGTACACCCTGGTCAGCTCCCTCGTGGACGAGGATCTGCAAACCCTGGCCCCGGACGCCGCCCTCCCCGTCATCGCCGGGTTCTTCGCCACGTACGACATGGTGGCCGCGCCCGTGGTGGACGAGGCCGGGTCGCTGCTGGGCGCAGTGACCGTGGATGACGTACTGGACCACATGCTGCCGGAGGACTGGCGGGAGACCGAGTTCCATCTGGACGAGGGAGAAGGGGCGGCCACGCATGGTTCCTGAGCGCGAGAGCACCCGCGAGCGCACTCCGGCGGGCGCCACGGCGGCCACCCGGCCCCGTACGCCCCGCCTGGACCAGCCGCGCCCGCCGCGCCACCGGTTCCTGCCCGAGTGGGACCCGGAGGCCTTCGGCCGGCTGTCGGAACGGATCGCCCGCTTCCTGGGCACGGGCCGCTTCATCGTCTGGATGACGGTCGTCATCATCGTGTGGGTGGTGTGGAACATCGCCGCGCCCCAGCACCTGCGCTTCGACACATACCCGTTCATCTTCCTGACCCTGGTGCTGTCCCTGCAGGCCTCCTACGCGGCCCCGCTGATCCTGCTCGCGCAGAACCGGCAGGACGACCGCGACCGGGTCAACCTGGAGCAGGACCGCAAGCAGAACGAGCGGTCCATCGCCGACACCGAGTACCTGACCCGGGAGATCGCCTCGCTGCGCATGGGCCTCGGCGAGGTCGCGACCCGGGACTGGATCCGCTCGGAGCTGCAGGACCTGGTCAAGGAGCTGGAGGACCGACGGCGTCACGACGGGCATGTCGTATTCCCGACAGAACGGTCCGAAAGGTCTCCTCGACGTGACACAGACGACCGCTGAGGGGCATCCCGAAGGTCCCTCGCGGCGCCGTACCATCGTCCTTATGGCTACGGAAGACGCGGTGCGCGAGGCACTGGCGACGGTGAACGACCCCGAGATCAACCGACCCATCACCGAACTGGGGATGGTCAAATCGGTGGAGATCGGGGAGGACGGCGCGGTCGCGGTCACCGTGTACCTGACGGTCTCCGGCTGCCCCATGCGCGGCACCATCACCCAGCGCGTCACCGAGGCGGTCTCCCGGGTCGAGGGCGTCACCCGCGTCGACGTCACGCTGGACGTGATGAGCGACGAACAGCGCAAGGAGCTGGCGGCCGCCCTGCGCGGCGGCCAGGCCGAGCGCGAGGTCCCCTTCGCCAAGCCCGGCAACCTCACCCGGGTCTACGCGGTCGCCTCCGGCAAGGGCGGCGTCGGCAAGTCCTCGGTGACGGTGAACCTGGCGGCCGCCATGGCCGCCGACGGCCTCAAGGTGGGCGTCGTCGACGCCGACATCTATGGCCACAGCGTGCCGCGCATGCTGGCCGTGGACGGCCGCCCGACCCAGGTCGAGAACATGATCATGCCGCCGCAGGCGAACGGCGTGAAGGTCATCTCGATCGGCATGTTCACCCCGGGCAACGCCCCGGTCGTCTGGCGCGGCCCGATGCTCCACCGCGCCCTCCAGCAGTTCCTCGCGGACGTGTGGTGGGGCGACCTGGACGTCCTGCTGCTGGACCTCCCGCCCGGCACCGGCGACATCGCGATCTCCGTGGCCCAGCTGGTCCCGAACGCCGAGATCCTGGTCGTGACCACGCCGCAGCAGGCGGCGGCCGAGGTCGCCGAGCGCGCCGGTTCCATCGCCGTCCAGACCCACCAGAAGATCGTCGGCGTGGTCGAGAACATGTCCGGCCTGCCCTGCCCGCACTGCGGCGAGATGGTCGACGTCTTCGGCACGGGCGGCGGCCAGATGGTCGCCGACGGCCTCACCCGCACCACGGGTACGACGGTCCCGGTCCTCGGCAACATCCCGATCGACGTCCGCCTCCGCGAGGGCGGCGACGAGGGCAAGCCGGTCGTCCTGACCGACCCCGACTCCCCGGCGGGCAGCGCGCTCAGGGCTATCGCCGGGAAGCTGGGGGGACGGCAGAGGGGGCTCTCGGGCCTTTCTCTGGGGCTCACCCCGAAGAACAAGTTCTGAGAGCTCTTCGGCATCTGAGAACCATTCGGCAGAGGACTCTGCAGCAGGGGGCGAGTGGCCCTACGGCGAAGGGGCGCCGAAACGAATCAGCGCTCCTTCATCACGCGTAAGCGGCGATGTCCTTCACCACGGCGAACCCAAGACCGTACGCGCTCATGCCGCGCCCGTACGCCCCCAAATGCACCCCGGCTTCCGTCGTACCGGCGAGCACCCACCCGAACTCGGACTCCCGGTAGTAGAAGGAAGCCGCAACCCCGTCCACGGGAAGAGACAGCTTGGACCACTCCGGCCCGTCGAGATCGTCGGCGAGGGCCCACGCCGTCTCCGTCTGCTGCTCCAGCCAGTCGTCCCGCAGCGTGTGATCCATCTGCCCGGGCCAGGTGAACGTCAGCAGCCCCACCCCGGCCAGCCACGCGGCCGAGGAGACCGAGGTCGCCTCCAGCAGCCCCGTACCGTCGGCGCTCCTGCGCGACGGCTGCGCGGCGACGGTCACGACCACCGCGAACTTCTCCCGCGGCTCCCCGGCGGCCTCGCTACGTACGGAGGGCTCGTCCCCGTGCCCGATCGAACCGTGCTCGACGGCACCGTCGGCCGCCGTACCGACCTGCATCAGCCAGCGCTGCCCGGTGAAGGCCTCGTCGAGGCCGTACCACGGGAAGGGCGCCTGCAGGTAACCGTCGATCGTACGCCGGGCGGAGGGCAGCTGCTGCCCATCCGCCGCGGCCGGCGCCTGCGCGCCCACCCGACTCGTCGTCTCCATCTGCTCGGACGCCTCCTCGCTCTCGTCGGACCGGGGTGGCCCGCCCCCCTTCGGGCGTAGTCGTCCGGTCCGCACAACAACTCGGCAGCATATCCACACCGGTGAGAGCCTCAGGGCAGGCGCTGGATGCGTGAGTCGTATGAACGGCCTGTTCGGGCCGTGTGCGACGGGTGCGTGCTATGAAATGCCTCACGTGCGCGGCATACGCCCGGGTGAGCGTTTCGACGCCGACCGGGTGCAGGCAGGGCTCAGGGGGCGTACGGGAGCAGGCGGCGTACGAGACCGGACGGTGTACGGCATCGCATGGCGTGCGGGATCAGGTGGCGTCGGCGTCGAACGGCGGCCACTCGTCCTTGCCCAGCTCCTCGGGCTTCTTGGTCATGTCCACTCGCCCCGAGGAGGCGGAGCCCGAGGACGGAGAACCCGAAGACGCAACGGACGCGGACGCCTCGCTCTCCCGGCCGTTGACGGCGTCGGTGACCTCGGCCATCTCCTTCTTCAGGTCGAATCCGTTGCGGATCTCCTTCAGCCCCAGGTCGTCGTTGTCCAGCTGCTTGCGGATGAACGTCTTGGGGTTGAGGTCCTCGAACTCGAAGTCCTTGAATTCCGGGCCCAGTTCGCTACGGATGTCCTGCTTGGCGCTCTCCGAGAACTCGCGGATCTTCCGGATCGTGCGCGTCACGTCCTGGATGACCTTCGGGAGCTTGTCCGGACCGAAGACGAGCACGGCGATCACAACGATCGTCACCAGCTCCAGTGGTCCTATGTCATTGAACACCTGACGCTCCTTGCGATGTCCTCGGTCGCTCAACGGTACCCGGCGTTCCTGTCCGACCGGTACCGTCCCGAGGTGAGACTTGTGTCAGTTCTGCTCCGCCGCGCCCAGCCGGAGCGTGACCTGCTGGTCGGTGCCGCCGCGCCGGACGGCCAGCCGCAGTGAGTCGCCGGGCCGGTGGGCGCGGATCTTGACGATCAGTTCCTCGGCCGTGTGCACGGGCTGCCCGTCGACCTCGGTGATGACATCGCCCGCCTTGAGTCCGGCCTGCTCAGCGGGGCCGCCCCGGGCCACGGCGGGCCCGCCGTTCGCGCTCTTGCTGTCGATACGGGCGCCGTCACCGGTGTACGACATGTCGAGGGTGACACCGATCACGGGGTGGGTCGCGTGACCGTCGTTGATCAGTTCCTCGGCGACGCGCTTGGCCTGGTTCACAGGGATGGCGAAGCCGAGACCGATGGAACCGGCCTGGCTGCTGTCCGAGTCGGAACCGCTGTCGGCGGACCGGATGGCGGAGTTGATGCCGATCACCTGGGCCCGGGAGTCGAGCAGCGGACCGCCGGAGTTGCCGGGGTTGATGGGCGCGTCGGTCTGCAACGCGTCGACATAGCTGACGTCGCTCCCGTCGCCCTTGTCCCCGCCGGACGTGATGGGCCGCTCCTTGGCGCTGATGATGCCGGAGGTGACGGTGTTGGCGAGGTCGAAGGGGGCGCCGATGGCGACGACGGGGTCACCGACCCGGACGTCGTCGGAGTTGCCGAGAGGCAGCGGGGTGAGCCCGTGCACGCCGTTGACCTGGACGACCGCGAGGTCGTAACCACTGTCGTGACCCACCACTGTGGCCTTGACGGTGTCACCGCTGCTGAAGGTCACCGTTATCGCGCCGTCCGATCCGGCGGGCGCGACGACGTGGTTGTTCGTGAGGATGCGCCCCTGGGCGTCGAGCACGAAGCCCGTGCCGGTGTCCTCCTGATCGGTCCCGGTGACATGCAGGGTGACGACACTGGGCAGCGCCCGGGCGGCTATCCCGGCCACACTGTCCGGCGCCCGCCCGGCAGGCACACGCCCGGCCTGCGGCAGCCGGACATCGCCGCCCAGCCGCTCCCGCTCGACATAGGCCCCGACGACCCCGCCGATACCCGCGGAAACGAGGGCGATCACAAGACTCCACACCACCACGGACCGCTGCGCCCACCGACCACCCCGCACATCCGCCGGCCGCCCACCCCCGCTCTGCTGCAACGCCCCGACCTGCTCCACGGGCGAACCCGCGGCCCAGGGGTCATAACGCCGCGCCGAATCCCCTGCCGCCTCGTGCGACGACGGCGCGCCCAGGGGGGCGGGAGTGCCTGGGACGGGAGGACCGGCGACGGGACCGCCGAGCGCTGCTCCGCCGACTACCGGAGCACCGGGGACGGGACCGCTGGGGGCGGGACCGCCAGAGGTGGGGACCCCGGGGGCTGCCATCGGGGTGCCGGGCGTACCGGGCGTACCGGGGGCTGCCATGGGGGTGCCGGGCGCGGGTGCGCCGGGGGTGAGGGTGTGCGGCCCGGGTACCGGCGCGGGAGCTCCCGGTGCGGGAGCGGGAACCCCGGGTGCCGAGGCCACAGGCCCCGGCGCCGACGGAGCCGTCGGGGCGGGCGTGCCCTGGGCCGGGGTGGCCGCCGGGTGCTGTACGGGCGGTGCGGGGGCCCAGGGGCCCGGCTCGCCGTACGGCGGAGTGCCGTAGGGATCGGGGTCATGCAAGGGCTTCGGCCGCTCGGTGGGAGCCGCCCAGGCGGTTTCTCCGGGCTCGGACGACGCGTTGGGCGCTGCGCTCTCGGTTGCCTCGGCCTCACCCGTGAGCTCCGACACCGGCTTGGCCAGCTCGAAGTCCCCGTCGCTCTCCGCCTCAGCGCGCTCCGGCCCAGCCGTCTCCGCCTCGGGCGTCCGTACGGGCTCAGCCGCGGGTACCGGACGCGCCAACTCGAAGTCCGCCGGATCGGAATCCATCGGTGCGGAATCCATCGGCGCGGGTCCCTCCCGTCCGGAGCCAGTCCGCTCGAAATCCGTCGGCTCCGAACCCGTCGGCTCGAAGTCCGCGGTCCCGGAATCCACCAGGCCGGAATCCGTCCCCTCGGAGTCCGCCGTCCCGGAATCCGTCGGCTCGGCCTCCGTCGGCTCGATACCGCCCGGCATTCCGTCCCGCCCGGCGCTCACCCGCTCCGCAGCGTCGGTCCGGTCGGCCGGTGTCGGTGTTATCCCCGCCGCTCCCTCCGGTCCCTCCGGCCCTTCCCCCGGTGGGACACGGTTGCCCTCGCTCATGCTCTCCCCACAGCTGGCCGCGGTCGCGCGGTTCTGCGGCGGCCACGGAACGTCGACTACTCCCCCCGGGTCACCGCCGAGGGAACGGCCCTCACAGGATTCAACCAGGTTCGCGGGCCGTGGCGAAGTGGCCGGTCAGGGCGTCTGGTGGGGTGCGGAGGCAGACGGCGAGGGAGTGGGGGTGGTGGGGCCGGGGACATGGGCGGTCAGCAGGCCGGAGCCGGTCACTCCGGGGACTGTGGAGGTCACTCCAGGGACCGTGGACCAGGCGTTGAGGGGGTAGACCACGGTGTCGTCGAGCGGGCGTATCAGCGGGGAGACGGCGGCCGCGCCGGCCATGACCGGTGCGGTGAGGCCACGCATGGCATTGCGCTGAGCCTGATTCTGATTCGTGCCGGGGGACGGCAGTCCCGGTACCAGCGGTGCGGACATCGACGTCGGGACGGCCGGTGTCTGTCCGAACTGGGTGCCGCCCTGGACGAGAAGCGGCCCCAGGGCGCGACGACGCTGGCTGTCGGGTGTGGCGGCGGTGCCCGCGCCCGTGCCGGCCGAGCGCGCCGGGATGGCATTGCTGCCGGTGCCGCTGCCGCCGCGGGCGTCCGCGGTGGTGTCACCGGGGATGGCGGTCGTCATGCTGCCGAGGGCGACCGCGGCCAGGGACACGGCTCCGGCGGCGGCCACGGCGAACCGCAGCCCGCGCGAGGCGGAGCGGCCGTCGTCCGGCCGCCCGACGGGATGGATGCGGAAGCCGCGCTCCTCTGCGGCGGGTGCGGGGCGCTCCGGGTCGGCCTGGCCGTGCGGGCCGGCAGGGACGTATCCGAACGCGAAGCGGTCGCCGCGCCTCACTCCGAAGACGCCGAAGACACCGAGGACGCCGGAGGCACCGGCGGCCGTTGCCGTCTCGTCGTCGGAGCTGTGTCCGAAGGGTCCGCCCCCGGGCGGTGCCATACCCCCGCCGTCCGGGTCGCCTCCTCCGGGCAGACCCTGGAGACGGGCCAGCAGACTTGCCGAGGGCGGCGGTGGGGCCGTCTCCGCGAACACGTTCTTCAGTCGGCGCTGGGCGTCCGCCTCCGCCTTGCACCGGGCACAGGTGGCCAGGTGCGCGAGGACCCGCTCACGCGACTCATGACCGAGCTCTCCGTCCACCAGGGCCGAGAGTCGGTCTCCCAGGTGCTGCTCTGCGAGGTGCGCCTCCGCAGGTTTCGGCCGTGATCCACTCACGCGGTCGCGCCCCCTCCCCCCAGAGCGGGGACACGGGTCAGGAAGGAGCGCCGCTCGGCCGCGCGCGCCTCCGGGGACCGGTGCGCGAGGGCCTTGCGGAGCTGGGAGCGGCCACGGTGGATACGGGAGCGGACCGTGCCGAGCTTCACGCCGAGGGTCGCGGCGATCTCCTCGTACGACAGGCCCTCGATGTCGCACAGGACGACGGCGGCGCGGAACTCGGGCGCGAGGGTGTCCAGGGCCTGCTGGACGTCGGCGTCGAAGTGCGCGTCGTTGAAGAGCTGCTGCGGGGTGGGCTCGCGGCTGGCCAGGCGCTCGGCCGCGTCCTCACCGAGGGCGTCGAAGCGGATGCGCTGCTTGCGCCGGACCATGTCCAGGAAGAGGTTCGTGGTGATGCGGTGCAGCCAGCCCTCGAAGGTGCCCGGCGAGTACGTCGACAGGGAACGGAAGACCCGGACGAAGACCTCCTGGGTGAGGTCCTCGGCGTCGTGCTGGTTTCCGGTCAGGCGGTAGGCGAGGCGGTAGACCCGGGCACTGTGGGTGCTGACGATCTCCTCCCACGTGGGCGGAGTCCACGCCTGCCCGTCCGCGTCGGTGGAGAAGGTCGCGGTCTGGGCCTCGCCTGCGGCGAGACCGGCGTGGTGGTCAGCAGCGGTGTCGGTCACGGATTTCGGCCTGCCCGCCGACCCGAGGAAGCGCCGCAGCACTCCGCCCCGATCCCCGGGCGCAGCCGCACCTCCCCTGTCGGCTCTGGTGGTGTCCAGTGGAGCCCCTACCATAGCCACCTCGCCCGTTAGCTCCGGATAAGCGGTTTTACGAGAATTTGATACACGCTGATACGGCTCATGCGGCTGCGTCAGCAGTTGCTCGGCGTCCTGATCCACCTCTTACCCCCCGTCGCGCATCCGGGCACCGTCTCATCCCTTTAAACGTCCGGTCCCATCTGCGGGTTCCCGACGGCAACGGATACAGTCACGCCCAGGCATTCACGGGGACAGGAGAGGGTCATTACCGGCAACCGGCAGACGAGCTGGTCCTTCGCCGACGCCTTTGTCGCCGAGGACGAAGCGCTGCGCTGGGCCCGTGACCGGGCTCGCGAGGCAGGGCTGCGCTCGGTGTCGCCCGGCACGGGCGCCGCGCTGCGACTGCTCGCCGCCTCCGTGGACGCGAAGGCGGTCGCGGAGATCGGCACCGGCTGCGGGGTGTCCGGAATTCAACTGCTGCACGGCATGCGCCCGGACGGGGTGCTCACCACGGTCGACCCGGAGCCGGAGCACCAGCAGTTCGCCCGGCAGGCCTTCCGCGCCTGCGGTTTCGCCAGCAACCGGGCCCGCTTCATCCCGGGCCGCGCCCTGGACGTCCTGCCCCGACTCGCGGACGCCGGCTACGACCTCGTCTTCTGCGACGGGGACCGGATGGAGTACCTGGACTATCTCGCTGAATCGTTGCGCCTGCTGCGGCCGGGCGGCCTGGTGGTCTTCGAGGGCGTCTTCGCGAACGGCCGTACCGTCGGCTCGGGGCCGCAGCCCACGGAGGTGCTGCGGCTGCGGGAACTGCTGCGCGCGGTGCGCGAGAGCCAGGAGCTGGTCCCGTCACTGCTGCCGGTGGGCGACGGCCTGCTGTGCGCCGTCAAGCGCTGACCGGACTGCCGCGAGGGGCTGAGGACACGTCAGCCCCGGCACCGCGTACGATGCCGGGGCTGACGCAAGGACAAGATCGCTGACGCCTCAGACGGTGACCTTGTCGAGGGCCTCGCCGAGCGCCTTGGCCTCGTCAGGGGTCAGCTCGACGACGAGTCGACCGCCGCCTTCGAGCGGAACGCGCATGACGATGCCCCGCCCCTCCTTGGTCACCTCGAGCGGGCCATCACCCGTCCGCGGCTTCATGGCCGCCATGCTCGTTCCCCTTCCTGAAACCAGCTCATCGTCTGCCGAGAGCCCTCGGAGGGCATCCGCGGTTCCGGAACGGACACGCGACACCGGCATCGAACACATTGCTTCCCAGCCATTATCCCGCATCGCAGGACCCGATGACCAACATCAGTCGGCATCGCTTGGGCAACGCGCGCGAGCAAAACCACCCAATTCGGGGATGTGGCTGCGATACTGCGCCACCGCACGGACATCCGCCGGCCGGCACCGCTCCGTTTTTCTTTGACGCAGGTCACACGTCGGGTCCGGCCCTGGGGCGGCGATCTCCGCCATGCTGTCCTTCGTACAGGGACGTACTGAGCGGTACGTCATCCCGACCCCGGAGGGGATGCGCCATGGCCGACACCGTGCTCTACGAGGTGAGCGACGGACTCGCGACGATCACGCTGAACCGCCCCGAAGCGATGAACGCGCTGAACATCGCGACCAAGGCCGCCCTCCGCGAGGCGGCGGAATCCGCGGCCGGGGACACCGCCGTACGGGCGATCCTGCTGACCGCGGCCGGGGACCGGGCGTTCTGCGTGGGCCAGGACCTCAAGGAGCACATCGGGCTCCTCGCGGCGGACCGTGAGACCGGGTCCGGGCAGACCATGTCCACGGTCAAGGAGCACTACAACCCGATCGTGAGGGCGCTGGCCGGAGCGCCGAAGCCGGTGCTCGCGGCGGTGAACGGCGTCGCGGCCGGGGCCGGCTTCGGCTTCGCGCTCGCCGCGGACTACCGGCTGGTCGCCGACACGGCCGCCTTCAACACCTCCTTCGCGGGCGTGGCGCTGACCGCCGACTCCGGCATCTCCTGGACGCTGCCCCGGGTGATCGGCCCGAGCCGCGCGGCCGACCTGCTGCTCTTCCCGCGCAGCATCAGCGCCCAGGACGCACTGGAGCTGGGCATCGCCAACCGGGTCGTACCCGCCGCCGAGCTGCGCGCCGAGGCCGAGAAGACGGCGCGAGCCCTGGCCGCGGGGCCGACGGTGGCGTACGCGGCGATCAAGGAGGCGGTGGCCTACGGGCTCACGCACTCCCTCGCCGAGACCCTGGAGAAGGAGGACGAGCTGCAGGCCCGGGCCGGCCAGTCCGAGGACCACGCGATCGCGGTGCAGGCGTTCGTGAACAAGGAGAGGCCGAAGTACCTGGGGCGCTGAGGCCGTGGGCCGGTTATCGGCCGGTGGGCGCGATGCGCAGGGTCTCCGCGCGCACCGGCCGGTAGCCGACAGCCCCGTGGCCGGGGCCCGGCCCAGGCCCCGGGGCCGTACGTCCGCGTCGGCCTCGACCGCTCACGACCCCGCCCTCCTCGCGCAGACGCGCACCTCGTCGCGGCGTCCCCGGGCGCCGCGCACGCGCGGTCCGGGTCCGCCAACTCCGGTGGATCCAGCGGGGGTTCATCGCCGCCGCCGGCTCGTCGCAGCCGAGGGACGCGAGCATGCTGTGCACCGACTGGGGTCTTCATCCGTGAACACCCACGGAGGGTGCGGTGAACGCGATCACCCCAGGAGCCATGGCGGTCAGGAACCGGCGGTTCTCGCCACGCACGCCTCCAGGTGGTCGTTGACCAGGCCGCACGCCTGCATCAGCGCGTACGCGGTCGTCGGGCCGACGAATCTGAGGCCCCGTTTCTTCAGGGTCTTGGACAGGGCCGTGGACTGCGGGGTCACGGCCGGGATGTCGGCGAGGGTCTTCGGGACCGGACGGGCGGCGGGGTCGGGTGCGTGGGACCAGATCAGCTCGTCCAGCTCGCCCTCGGCCCAGTCGGCGAGCACGCGCGCGTTGGCGAGCGTGGCGTCGATCTTGGCGCGGTTGCGGATGATGCCCGGGTCCGCCAGCAGGCGCTCGCGGTCCTCGTCGGTGAACGCGGCGATCTTCTCGATGCGGAAGCCGGCGAAGGCCGACCGGAAACCCGGGCGGCGACGCAGGATCGTGATCCAGGACAGGCCGGACTGGAAGGCCTCCAGGCTGATGCGCTCGAAGAGGGCGTCGTCGCCGTGGACCGGGCGGCCCCACTCCTCGTCGTGGTAGGACACATAGTCCTCGGCCGACAGGGCCCAGGGGCAGCGCAGGGCGCCGTCGGGCCCGGCGACGGGGGCTCCCTCGCTCATCGCCGGCCCTCGGGGTGATCGGGGTGATCGGGCTTCGCCATGTGGACGTGTGCCGCCGCGGCTCTGGCTCCGGCCAGCGCCGACTCCAGGTCCGCGATCCGGGCGTCCCGCTCGGCCAGTTCGGCGCCGAGCCGGCCGAGGGCGTCGTCGACGTCCGCCATGCGGTAGCCGCGCGGGGCGACCGGGAAGCGCAGGCTCTCCACGTCCTCCCGGTTCACCGGGCGGTCCGGGGGCAGCGGGTCCTGCAGCCGCTCCGGCGCCACCTCGGGCAGCGGGGCGCTGCCGCCGCCGCCCACCACGGCGAGGGTCACCGCGGCGACCACGACGGCCAGCGCGACGACCAGGAACAAGAACATCACCATCGCCAGGGGTCCCCACGCTCTCTGCCGGACGCACTACCGGACGTCGAAATGCATCCGCTGAATCTCTTGACTCTTTCAGGGTCCGATCGTGCCATGCCGGTCTGACACTAACGGTCTCAGGCGCCCGTATCGCGGGATGTGCAGGGAGGGGTCACAGCGGATGCTCAGGCTGCGCGGACGGGAATTCGGACCCCAGGAGCCGGTGATCATGGCGATCGTGAACCGGACTCCGGACTCCTTCTACGACCAGGGCGCCACGTTCCTCGACCAGCCGGCCCTTGCGCGGGTGGAGCAGGCGGTGGCCGAGGGCGCCGCGATCATCGACATCGGCGGGGTGAAGGCAGGGCCGGGCGACGAGGTCACGGCCGAGGAGGAGGCGCGGCGGACGGTCGGCTTCGTGGCGGAGGTACGGCAGCGCTTCCCGGACGTGATCATCAGCGTGGACACCTGGCGGGCCGAGGTCGGCGCGGCGGTGTGCGAGGCGGGGGCGGATCTGCTGAACGACGCGTGGGGCGGCGTCGACCCGGGACTCGCGGAGGTCGCGGCGCGGTACGGGGCGGGGCTGGTGTGCACGCACGCGGGGGGTGCGCGGCCGCGGACGCGTCCGCACCGGGTGACGTACGACGACGTCATGGCCGACATTCTCGATGTGACCCTGGGGCTGGCCGAGCGGGCGGTGTCGCTCGGGGTGCCGCGGCACTCGGTGCTGATCGATCCCGGGCACGACTTCGGGAAGAGCACGCGGCACAGTCTGGAGGCGACGCGGCGGCTGGGCGAGATGGTCGCCACGGGGTGGCCGGTGCTGGTGTCGCTGTCCAACAAGGACTTCGTGGGCGAGACCTTGGACCGGCCGGTGAAGGAACGTTTGATCGGTACGTTGGCGGCGACCGCGGTGTCGGCGTGGCTCGGGGCGCGGGTGTACCGCGTGCACGAGGTCACCGAGACGAAGCAGGTCCTGGACATGGTGGCGTCGATCGCCGGCCACTGTCCGCCGGCGGTCGGGCGTCGGGGGCTGGCATAGGCGTTTCCCGCCTTCGCCGGCCCCCGCTCCTGGTCAGTCGAGAGTGCGCCCGATGTGTTCGATATGAAGGGTCCGGGCCTCCGAGTCAACGCGATACAGGATGCGCCAAGGGCCGCGGTGGAGACGACGGTGGCGGGTACCCCAGGCCCGGGAGCCTTCGGGCCTGGGGTCCTCGGCGAGTCGGTCGGTCGCCTGCAGGAGAGTGTCCACTCCGTGGGGGTCGTCCTTGAGGAAACCGGTGGCTTCGTCGAGCGCCATCGGCTCCCACTGGACCTCCCAGGTCACTCCGCGCTCCTCCCCGCGGCTTCGAGGAGTATCCGCCGCGCCTCGCCATGGGGTACGGGGGTCTCGGTACGCCCGAGAGCGCGGTCACGCTCAAGGCGGGCCAGCGCCAGAGCATCCTCAAGGTCCTCGAGTTCCGCCGGAGAGACGAGAACAGCGGTCGGGATACCCCGGTCGGTCAGGGTGATGTGCTCGTGCTGGGCAGCCCGGCGGGCGAGCTCGCCGAGCCTGCCCCTCGCCTCGGCGATGGGATACGTAGCAGACATGAATCTAGTGTACACCTAGGTGACACTTCACCTCGGCCAGGCACCTAGCGGGCCGCCTCCTTGGAGACCAGGGCCACCGCCTCGTCGACGTCGTCTGTCACGTGGAAGAGGAGGAGGTCCTTTTCGGCGGCCTTGCCCTGGGCGACCAGCGTGTTCTTGAGCCAGTCCACCAAGCCGCCCCAGTACTCGCTGCCGAAGAGGACGATCGGGAAGCGGGTGACCTTCTGGGTCTGGACCAGGGTCAGCGCCTCGAAGAACTCGTCGAGCGTGCCGAGGCCGCCGGGCAGGACCACGAACCCCTGCGCGTACTTCACGAACATCATCTTGCGGACGAAGAAGTAGCGGAAGTTGAGGCCGATGTCGACGTAGGGGTTCAGGCCCTGCTCGAAGGGCAGTTCGATGCCGAGGCCGACCGAGATGCCGCCCGCCTCGCACGCGCCCTTGTTGGCCGCCTCCATCGCCCCGGGCCCGCCGCCGGTGATCACCGCCCAGCCCGCCTCGACCAGCCCGCGGCCGAGCCGCACGCCCGCGTCGTACTCCGGTGAGTCCACCGGCGTCCGTGCCGAGCCGAACACGCTGATGGCAGGCGGGAGTTCGGCGAGCGTGCCGAATCCCTCGATGAACTCCGACTGGATACGGAGCACGCGCCAGGGGTCGGTGTGGACCCAGTCCGTGGGGCCGCCCGCGTCCAGCAGCCGCTGGTCGGTCGTACTCGCCGTCACCTGTCCCCGCCGTCGCAGGACCGGTCCGAGCCGCTGCTCGTCCGGCGGCACCTTCTTCCCCTCGGGGTTACCGGTAGCCATGTGCGCTCCCTCCGATTGCGGGTGGTTCCACCTCAGCGTAGATCCACGCGGGTTACGGAGGGGGGACATGCGCATGTCCCCCATGCGTGCGCCATGCGGGATCCTTACGCCGTCAGCCAGTCTCGCAGCCGCTCCTCGCCCGCCAGGATCTTCGCCGTCTCCACCCGCTCGTCGCGCTTGTGGGCCAGGTGCGGGTTGCCGGGGCCGTAGTTGACCGCGGGTACGCCGAGCGCGGAGAAGCGGGAGACGTCCGTCCAGCCGTACTTGGGCTTCGGAGTGCCGCCCACCGCCTCGATGAAGGCCACCGCGGCCGGGTGCGAGAGACCGGGCAGCGCACCGGGGCTGTGGTCGTCGACCACGAACTCCGTCACCCCGCAGTCCGCGAACACCTCGCGGACATGCGCGATCGCCTCCTCCTCGGTGCGATCGGGGGCGTAGCGGAAGTTGACCGTCACCACGCACTCGTCGGGGATGACGTTGCCGGCCACTCCCCCGCCGATGCGCACCGCGTTCAGGCCCTCGCGGTACTCCAGGCCGTCGATCAGCGGCCAGCGCGGCTCGTAGGACGCCAGGCGGGCCAGGATGGGGGCCGCCGCGTGGATGGCGTTGGAGCCCATCCAGCCGCGCGCCGAGTGGGCCCGCTCGCCCTTCGTCTTCAGCAGCACCCGCAGCGTGCCCTGGCAGCCGCCCTCGACCTCGCCGTCGGAGGGCTCCAGCAGGACCGCGAAATCGCCGCGCAGCCACTCGGGATGGGCCTCGGCGACATGCTTGAGGCCGTTGAGCTCGGCGGCGACCTCCTCGTTGTCGTAGAAGACGAAGGTCAGGTCGCGGTTGGGGGCGGGGACGGTGGCCGCGACGCGCAGCTGCACCGCGACGCCCGCCTTCATGTCGCAGGTGCCGCAGCCCCACAGCACGCCGTCCTCGTCCAGGCGCGAGGGCACGTTGTCCGCGATCGGGACCGTGTCGATGTGGCCGGCCAGGATCACGCGCTCGGCGCGGCCCAGGTTCGTGCGGGCGATCACGTTGTTGCCGTAGCGGTCGACCGTCAGGTGCGGCAGGGCGCGCAGGGCGGTCTCGATCGCGTCCGCGAGCGGCTTCTCGGTGCCGCTCTCGGAGGGGAAGTCCACGAGCTGCGCGGTGAGCGCGGCGGCATCGAGCGTGAGGTCAAGCGAGGTGTCGGCCATGGCGTCGACCCTAGCGCGCCCTCTGCCGGAGCCGTGGGTAAGCGCTGTCCCCGTGACCCCTCGTGAGGGCCCGGCGGCCCTCCAGTACCTTGGACGCGTGTCAGAGCCCCCCACCCGTCCCAAGCGTCGCGGCCGCCTCTTTCGTTTCAGTGCGGCCCTGTTGGTCCTGTGCGGTGTCGCCGCATACCTCGTGGTGCAGTACGTCACTGGAGGCGGCGGAGCGCGCGGCTGCAAGGTGGTCGCGTCCTCGGGCGACGGAACGTCGTACGAGTTCACGCCGGAGCAGGCGGGGAACGCGGCGACGATCGCGGCCGTGGGCACCGGGCGCGGGATGCCCGAGCGGGCGGTGACGATCGCGCTGGCGACCGCCCTGCAGGAGTCGGGCCTGCGCAACATCGAGCACGGTGACCGGGATTCGCTGGGCCTGTTCCAGCAGCGGCCCTCGCAGGGCTGGGGCACCGAGCAGCAGATCATGGACCCGGCGTACGCGGCCGGCATCTTCTACGCGCACCTCGCCAAGGTGCCCGACTACGCCGATCTGCCGCTGACCGAGGCGGCCCAGGAGGTCCAGCGCAGCGGCTACCCGGAGGCGTACGCCAAACACGAGCCGGACGCCACGCTGCTGGCGGCGGCGCTGACCGGCCGCGCGGCGGCCACGCTGACCTGCGACGGGCGCCAGGACCCCACGGACTCGGCGACGGGTCCGGACGCGGTACGGGCCGCACTGGTACGGGACTTCGGGCGGGACGCGCTGCAGGAGACCGGTGCGGAGGTGGGCGGTACGCCCGTGCCGTCGCCGTCCCCCTCGCCGAGCGTGACCGCGACCGCGCAGGGGCGGACCGTGACCGTGCCGGTGCCGCAGGGCACGAAGGTCGATGCGATCGGGCGCGGCGAACGGGAGCGCGGCTGGCAGCTGGCGCAGTGGGCCGTGGCCAACTCCTCGGCGCTGCACATCCAGCGGGTGTCGTACGCGGGCCGGGAGTGGGCGGCCGGGAGCGGCGGCGGCCAGTGGAAGCCGACTGCGTCGGGCGGGGCCGCCGATGCGGAGAGTTCCGCGGGGGCCGTCCGGATCGTGACCGGACAGTAGTACGGGATCCCACTCCCCCGGGTGATGTGGCGCCGGCTGGGCGCACGGTCCGGGCGGGATACGCGCTGTCTCCCGAATCCCTTGGAAAACAAGGGCCGTAAGGATTCTGCGGGATTTCCGGGAGACGCTCTTTGCCCGTTTTTATCCCCACCTGATAATGCGATGCGTTATCCATTCTTTACCTGGGGCGTCCGCAACCTTCGCGGGCTTCGAGCGGTAGTCACGGCGTCCGAGCCCGGAGCCGGGACCGGACACAGACACCGTTCTCTCCCGTCGAATGGAGCATCATGTCCCTCCCTCTGACCCGCCGGATCGCCCGTGCCGCGCTGCTCGTCGCAGCGGGAACGGCAGCCGGGGTCGGTGCGGCCGGCTCCGCCGGTGCGGCCACGAACCTGCCGGTGGCGACCCCGAACACGGCTGGCCTGACCGCCCCGGACACGGCGAACGTCGGCAGCACCGTCGGCGAGGCCGCGCAGAACGCCGGCTCGGTCGCGACCGCCACCGGCGGTAAGGCGGTCGGGCAGACCCTGCCGGGCGTGACCAAGGCCGGCGGCAACACCCTGAAGAAGACGACGCCGGTGGCGGAGAACGCCGCGGGGCAGGCGGCCGGGACGGCGGGCAGCGTCATCGGGGACGCCGCGAAGACCGGTGCGCCCCAGCTGCCGTCACTGCCGGGCGGGACGCTGTCGCAGCTCGGCTGAGCGGCCGGCTCTGACCGCCGACGGGGTCCAGGGAGTTCCCTGGGCCCCGTTGCCGTTTGTTCCTCCGTCGGCAGCCGTGGCCGCAGCCATGGCCGTTACAGGCGGGATACCGCTGCCTGGACGCGTTCGTCCGTCGCCGTCAGGGCCACGCGTACGAACTGTTCGCCCGCCTCGCCGTAGAAGTCGCCCGGGGCGACGAGGATGCCGAGGCCGGCGAGGTGGGCGACCGTGGTCCAGCAGGACTCGTCGCGGGTGGCCCAGAGGTAGAGGCTCGCCTCGCTGTGCTCGATGCGGAAGCCGTGGCCGAGCAGGGCCGCCCGCAGGGCCTCGCGGCGGGCGGCGTAGCGCTCGCGCTGGACGCGGACGTGCTCGTCGTCGCCCAGGGCCGCCACGACGGCCGCCTGCGTGGGCGCCGAGGTCATCATGCCGCCGTGCTTGCGGATCTCCAGCAGCGGGCCGAGGACGGCCGGGTCACCGGCGATGAAGGCCGCGCGGTAGCCCGCCAGGTTGGAGCGCTTGGAGAGGGAGTGGACGGCGACGATGCCGTCGTAGGAGCCGCCGTTGACGTCCGGGTGCAGGACCGAGACCGGGTCGGCCTCCCAGCCCAGTTCCAGATAGCACTCGTCGGAGAAGAGCAGGACGCCGTGGGCGCGGGCCCAGGCGACGATGTCCGTCAGCTCCCGCTTCGACAGCACCTTGCCGGTGGGGTTGGACGGGGAGTTCAGCCAGAGGAGCTTCAGGCCGGCCGGGTCGAGGTCGCGCGGGTCGTCGTAGACCTCGTAGTCGGCGCGGGCCAGGCGGGCGCCGACCTCGTACGTGGGGTAGGCGAGGCGCGGGTAGGCGACCTTGTCGCCGGGGCCGAGGCCCAGCTGGGTCGGCAGCCAGGCCACCAGTTCCTTGGAGCCGACGACCGGCAGGACATGGCGGTGGGTGATCTCCCGGGCGCCCAGGCGGCGCTCCAGCCAGCCGGTGATCGCGTCGCGCAGCGCCGGGGTGCCCCAGACGGTCGGGTAGCCCGGGGAGTCGGCCGCGTCGATCAGGGCCTTCTGGACCAGCTCGGGCACGGGGTCGACCGGGGTGCCCACGGACAGGTCGACGATCCCGTCGGGGTGCGCGGCGGCCGTCTTCTTGTACGGCTCCAGCTTGTCCCAGGGGAAGGTGGGGAGCCGGTCGGAGACTGCGGACACGGGAATCAGGCTCACTTTCGTACGGTGCGGCAAACGCCTCGGTCCCGTGCGGCGGTGATCGGGGTGATCGGGCCGTACGGGACCGAGGCGGCGCGTTCGCGGGCGGCCGCTTGGCGCTTAGACGGTCACTCGCCCTGCGGCGGGAGCGCGGCGACGAAGGGGTGGTCGCGCTCGATCAGCCCCAGCTTGCTGGCACCGCCGGGAGAGCCGAGTTCGTCGAAGAACTCGACGTTGGCCTTGTAGTAGTCCTTCCACTCCTCCGGGACGTCGTCCTCGTAGAAGATCGCCTCGACCGGGCAGACCGGCTCACAGGCACCACAGTCGACGCATTCGTCCGGGTGGATGTACAAGGACCGGGAGCCCTCGTAAATGCAGTCGACCGGGCACTCCTCGATGCACGCCTTGTCCTTGACGTCGACACAAGGCTGCGCGATGACGTAGGTCACGCTGTCGTTCCTCCTCGATAGGGCGCTGGCGGGCCTCCTCAGGCTCCGCCGCCTGGCGCGCGGGAGCGCGGCGTCGTCGATGCCCGCCCCTAGTATCTCCGTTCCGGGGCATGATCCGTACAGGAGGGGTGAACTGACCAGTGGAAATATCGGCGGCAGGACGACTGGAAGTCCGGATCACCCCGGCTGACGTGGGAAAACGAGTCTCCGTGCGGTGCTTGAGCGAACCTGGAACAGGGCAGGAGAAGTTCACCGACACGGTGGGTGTTCTCACATCATGGGATGATGCCGTGCTCATGATCACACGACGAGACGGGCGAAGTGTCCGTATCGCCGAGTCTGCCCTGGTCGCGGGCAAGGTCGTACCGGCCGCTCCCGTTCGCCGCCGGGGGCCTGCCGCCTCGTACGACGAACTCGCGCGGGTCGCCTCGCGGGGCTGGCGACCGCTGGAGACCGAGCAGCTGGGGGAATGGGAATTGCGGGCTGCCGGCGGCTTCACCCGGCGGGCCAACAGTGTGCTTCCGCTCGGCGACCCCGGGCTCCCCCTCGACGCGGCCCTTGCGGCCGTACGACGCTGGTACGGCGAGCGTGGCCTGCCCGCCTACGTCCAGACGGCCACCGGAGCCGAGGGCACACAGGAGCTGCTGTGCGCGGAGCTGGAGCGGCGCGGCTGGGTGCGGGAGGTGACCGCCGAGGTGTGGACCGGTGCCCTGGCGCCGGTCGCGGACCGGGCCGAGGGCGCGGGTGTGGTGCTGTCCCGGCGGGCGGACGAGGCGTGGCTCGCCCGGTACCAGCGCAAGGGAGTGAGCGAGGTGGCCCTGCGAGTGCTCGGCGGCGGCCCGTCGGTGTGGTTCGCGACCGTGCCGGGGGCGGAGGGTGAGCCTCCGGCGGCGATCGGGCGGTGTGTCGTGGACGGCCGGTGGGCCGGGTTCGCGGCCGTCGAGGTGGATCCCGGGCTGCGCCGGCAGGGCCTCGCCACGGAGGTGCTGGCCGCGCTGGCCCGCCGGGCGCTGGACGAGGGTGCGTCGGCGGCCTGGCTGCAGGTCGAGACGGACAACGAGGGCGCCCGCGGCCTGTACGCCCGCCTGGGCTTCGCCCCGCACCACAGCTACCACCACTACCGGGAGCCGGACGATTCGGGCGCGGCCGGGTCGTAGAACCGTCGTGGAAGGGCATGAGCCTCGCATGCGTCACCCGTATCTGCCGCCGCCGTATCCGCCCCCGCCGAAGCGGTCGGCCGAGCTGTGCCGGAGGTTCGCCGAGGAGGCCCGGTCGGAGCGGCCGGATCTGTCGGCGCTGTGCCTGCTGATCGGCGCCGTGGCGGACGGCTCGCTGGACGAGGCCGGGATCGATGCCGCGCAGCTGGAGCTGGACCGGCTCGCGGGCGAGCTGCCGTACCGGCCGGGCGGGCCGCCCGCGTGGGCGGAGGCCGTACGACGGCTGCTCGGGGCGCGCTACGACTTCCACGGCACACCCGGTGACTATCAGCGGCTGGAGTCCTCCCTGCTGCACGAGGTGCTGCGGCGGCGGCGCGGGCTGCCGATCCTGCTGTCGGTGGTGTGGCTGGAGGTCGCACGACGGGCGGGCGCGCCGGTGTACGGGGTCGCGCTGCCGGGGCACTTCGTGGTGGGGTTCGGCGCGGCCGGGGAACAGGTGCTGGCCGATCCGTTCGCCGGGGGGCGGGTGCTGACCGGGACCGATACGGAGATGTTCGTGGTGGGGGCCACGGGGGCGCCGCTGGACGCCTCGATGCTGGAGCCCGCGGCGCCGCTGGAGGTCGTCCAGCGGATCCTGAACAACATCCGCGCGTGGGCCGCCGCCCGCCCCGAGCGCTCGGATGTCGCCCTGCGGGCCGTGGAGCTGGCGCTGCTGATCCCCGCACATCCGGCCCGGCTCCGGTACGAGCGCGGGCAACTGCTCGTGCAGCGGGGCGAGTTCATGTCGGGTGCGGAGGAACTGGACGCCTATGCGGACTTGATCGAGGTTGTCGACGAATCGGCCGCACGGAAGGTACGGGAACAGGCCCGTACCGCGCGGGCCATGCTCAACTGACCTCCCAGCAAGCCGCGCGACCTCTCAGAGCCATCCCTTACCCCTCGGCAACTACCCCTCGGCAAAGCCCCTCGCCCGCTCAGAGCCACCCCTTCTCCCGCGCGATCCGCACCGCCTCCGCCCGGTTCCGTACCGCGAGCTTCTGGATCGCTGTGGAGAGGTAGTTGCGGACCGTGCCCTGGGAGAGGTGGAGGGCCTTGGCCAGCTCGGCGTTGGTGGAGCCGTCGGCCGCCGCGCGGAGCACCTCGCGTTCACGCTCCGTGAGGGGATTCGCGCCCTCGGCGAGCGCGGCGGCGGCGAGCGTGGGGTCGATGACCCGCTCACCGGACAGCACCTTGCGGATCGCCTCGGCGAGCTGGGCGGCCGGGGCGTCCTTGACGAGGAAGGCGTCGGCGCCGGCCTCCATCGCGCTGCGCAGATAGCCGGGGCGGCCGAAGGTGGTCAGGACGACCAGTTTGACCTGCGGAAACTCCCGGTGGACCTGGCCAGCCGCCTCGATGCCGGTGCAGCCGGGCATCTCGATGTCGAGCAGCGCCACGTCCACGCCGTGCGCGTCGACGGCCGCCAGTACCTGGTCCCCGCGCGCGACCTGGGCGACGACCTCGATGTCGTCCTCCAGGCCGAGCAGCGCGGCCAGGGCCTCGCGGACCATCGACTGGTCCTCGGCGAGAAGGACCTTGATCGTGCTCGTCATGCCCCGGATCCTACGTCCCCGGACAGGGGCGCCGGGACGCGGGCGACCAGCCGGAACCCGTGCTTGATCCGGCCCGCCTCCAGGGTGCCGCCGGCCTTCTCCAGCCGCTCCGTGAGGCCGGTCAGGCCGTTGCCGGGGCCGTTGCCGCTGCCGCCGGATCCGTTGTCCTCGACGGAGAGTTCGAGCATCGGGCCGTCCAGGGTCTGCCGGTGCGTGAGCTGGACGAGGCACTTGTCGGCGCCGCTGTGCCGGACCACGTTGGTGACGGCTTCGCGCAGCGCCCAGGCGAGCGCGGACTCGGCCTCCTCGGGGACGCCGGTGAGGTCGGGCTCGGCGGGCACCTCGGCGGTGACACCGGCGGCGGTCAGGGCGACCTGGGTGCCGGCGAGTTCGGCGTTCAGGCGCGGGCGGCGGTAGCCGGTGACGGCCTCCCGGACGTCGACCAGGGCCTGCCGGCTGACCTGCTCGATGTCGGCGATCTGCTGGGCCGCCTTGTCGGGGTGGTCGGGCAGCATCCGGCCGGCCAGCTCGCTCTTCAGCGTGATCAGCGAGAGCGAGTGCCCCAGCAGGTCGTGCAGGTCACGGGCGAGCCGCAGCCGCTCCTCGTTGGCCGCGAGATGGGCCACGGTGGCCCGGGCCCTGCGCAACTCGACGGTCGTACGGACGAGTTGGCCGACGCCGACCATCGCGAACCCGATGAGCACGACGAGCAGCAGTGAGTCGTCCCACCTCGACAGGCCGACGTGCAGTCCGACGAGGAACATCACCACGGCCGTCGCCGGGATCGCCCAGCACGCGGCCCGGACCGGCAGGGTCGCCCCGCAGGCCACCGAGAGATAGACGAACAGCCCGATCCAGGCGCCGCCGAGGCTGTAGGCCAGTACGGGGGCGAGGACGCCGAGGACCGACAGCAGCGAGATGACGATCCGCGGCGTGAAGGGGCGGCCCATGTTCCGGAAGACCAGGGTCAGATAGGCCACGACGAAGGCGGTGAGGCCGAGCGCGCCGGCCACGGTGGCGCCCAGGGTGTGACGGCCCGAGGCCAGGTCCTGGATCGGCGAGCTGAGGAAGATCAGCCAGACGCCGATCCACAGCATCTTGACCATGACCTCGCGCCGGTTGGCCGGGCCCTGGCCGATCCGCACCTGCAGCTCCGGCCGTGTCTCACAGGCCTGCGGGTCTTCCGTCATCGCGCTCACGCCTTCAGCGTGTCCTTCCGGTACAGCCAGGCCGCGCCGCCCGCGAACAGCACGAAGTAGACGGCGAGGATGGCGACGTCCGTGGCGCTCGGGGCCTGGCTCTGTTCGATCGCCCGTCCCAGAGCAGCGTACGCGTGTGTGGGCAGCCACTTCGCGATGTCCTGCAGGATCTTCGGGAAGGTGGTGGACGGCATCCACAGGCCGCCGAGGATCGACAGACCGAAGTAGACGATCATCGTGATCGGGCGGACCGCGTCACCGGAGGCGACATAACCGATGGCGACGCCGAGCGCGGCGAAGACGAGGCTGCCGGCCCAGATGACCCCGGTGAGGGCGAGCCACTGCCAGGCGTCCAGGTGGACGTGCTTGATCACCGCGGCGACGAGGAACACCACGATGATCGACGGCAGGCTCACCACGGCGGCACTGGCGGTCTTGGCGAGGACATAGCCGCGCCCGGGCAGCGGGGTCAGCCGCAGCTGCCGTACCCAGCCGTTCTCGCGCTCCTTGGCGATGCGCTCGCTGTTGCCCATGAGGACGGCGGTCAGGGCGCCGAAGGAGGCCATGGAGACCATCAGGTAGGTGGCGACGGTCAGGCCGGTGCCGTCGACCTTCTGGTCCGAGCCGGAGCTGCTGGAGAAGATCAGGTAGATGAACGAGGGGTAGAGCACCGAGAAGAACAGGAACTTCTTGTTGCGCAGGACACGGGCCAGTTCGAGCTTGATCAGGGCGTTCATGACTGCTTGGCCTCCTCGGCCTCCGTGATGGCGACGAAGGCCTGCTCCAGACCGAGACCGGCGACTTCGAGGTTGCGGGGGTAGACGCCGAGGCCGTACAGGGCGTGGACGGTGGCGTCGGCGTCGGACGACTGGATGCGGACGGTCTGGCCCGAGACGTCTATGGAGGTCAGGAACGGCAGGCCGCGCAGGGCGGCCTCGTCGATGGCGCCCTCCAGGTCGAAGGAGACCCTGCGGGCACCCGCCTTGGCCTTGATCTCGGCGGCGGTGCCGTCGGCGAGGAGCCGGCCCCGGTGCAGCACCAGGACCCGGTCGGCGATGGCGTCGGCCTCTTCGAGGTAGTGGGTGGCGAACAGGACCGTACGGCCCTGGTCGGCCTGCTCGCGCATGGTGGCCCAGAAGGACTGGCGGGCGGAGACGTCCATGCCGGTGGTCGGCTCGTCCAGGATGATCAGGTCGCTGTCGCCGGCGGTGGCGAGGGCGAAGCGGACGCGCTGGGCCTGGCCGCCGGAGAGCTTGTTGACCTTGCGGTCGGCGATCTGCGCGATGCCCGCGCGGGCCATGACGTCGGCGGGCTTGTACGGCTTCGGGTGCAGCGAGCAGGCCAGCTTCACCAGCTCGGCGACGGTGACCTCGTCCATCAGGCCGCCGCTCTGCAGCATGGCGCCGACCCGCCCGGCGACGATCGCCTCGCGCGGGGTGCCGCCGAAGAGGCTCACCGTGCCGTTGTCGGGGTGCTTGAGGCCGAGGAGCAGGTCGAGGGTGGTGGACTTGCCGGCCCCGTTCGGGCCGAGGAGGGCGACGGTCTCGCCGGGATACAGCCGGAGCGAGATCCCGTCGACGGCCCGCACGCTGCCGTAGGTCTTGGTCACCTGGTCGAAGCCGACCACCGGGGTGGTGGTGGCCGGTGCCGCAGTCGTTGTCATGCTGACCATGGTCGCGGCGAGAGCGGGGTGCCGGGCAGTGTCGGGGGTCCATAGTGCCGGATGACAGATGTCATGCGGATCGGGTGACAGGCAGGGCGAAGGGGCGCCCGCCGACCGGCGGACGCCCCCCCTTTTTTTCTCTTCTACGGCCCGGCTAACTCGGGTTCGTGGAGATGACCGCGACCCGGTTGGTCTTGCTGATCAGGGCCTGGCGGAGGGCGAGGTAGACCTCCTGCGGGGTGACCGGCGTCTTCTTGCCGTTGCCTCGGGTGATCAGTACGCCGTCGAAGGTCCCGCCGTAGAGCTGCTTCAGGGCGTTCAGGTCAGGCTTGTCGACCAGCTTGCCGTCCGCGGTGGGCACCACCTTGAGGAACTTCCAGAGCGATTTCTCGGGGCTCATCACCACCACGTGCCCCGCGCCCGCCGACACCGTCACCTTGCCCGACATCGCCGGCTCCGCGAACTTCTTCATCTCCTCGTCGACCGCCGCGTTCGACACCGTCGGCTGCCTGGTGGCCGTCGGGACGGTGACCGGGGTCACCGCGCCCGTCTCCACCAGCTGGCGGTAGGCCTGTTCGACCGCGTCGGTGGACTGGCCCGCGTCGATCGCCTTGCCCGCCTTGCCGTAGACGGCGACGGCCTGGCCGGGCTTGAAGTCGATGCCGCCCTCGACGACCGAGCCGGAGCCGGTACCGCCGCCCGCCTGCTGCAGGGCCGCCTGGAGCTTCTCCTCGTCCACCGGCATGTCGGGCTCGATCACGCGCTTCTGCCCGAAGAGGGAGCCGATGACGTGGACCGGGTTGTAGTCGCTGGTCGCGGCCTTGCTCACGGTGGCCTGGAAGTCGAACTGCAGGCCGGCGTTCTCCGGGGTGAGGGTGACCGTCCGGCCGCCGACGGAGAGCTTCAGCGGCGTGTTCACCCGGCTGCCGAAGGCGTCGTCGAGTTTCTTGACGGCGTCGTCACGGGTGCCGCCGCCGATGTCCACGCCGAGGACCGTGGTGCCCTTGGGCACGTCGGTGTGGTTCATCAGCAGTCCGGCGCCGTAGGCACCGCCCGCGACGACGACCACGCCGGCGCCCAGCAGCACCAGCTTGCTGCGGCCCTTCTTCTTCGGCTTGGCCTGCGCCTTGGGCGCGGCGGACGGCTTCGGCCCGGACGGGGTCTGCGTGCCCGGGCCGTCGGAGGAGCCGCTGCCGAACGGGGAGGCGCCGGCGCCGGGGACGACCGGGATACCGCTGGTGACGGTGTGTCCGGAGACGTTGTCGGGGCGGAAGCCGGGCGTGCCCGGTTCGGGTGCGGGCTTCTGCGGGGTGAGGATCGCGGTGTCGTCACTGAGCCCGCCGCCGGGGCCGAGACCGGTGGGACTGCCGCCGGGACCGGCACCCGGAGCGCCGGGACCGCCCAGACCGGGCAGGCCGGTGAAGGGGTCGGCGGACGACGGGACGAGGGGGCCGTCGCCGGTGA
>NZ_CM002285.1:3273271-3366347 GCF_000497445.1 Streptomyces roseochromogenus subsp. oscitans DS 12.976
CCCGGCGTTCTCCGAGAAGTACGGCAGGTCGTCACGGCTGCGTTCGCCGCCGGACGCGCCGGGGCGGGAGCCGCCGCCCAGCGGGCCCCCGGCCAGTGCCTCGGTCACGTCGAAGGAGCCGGTGCCGCCGCCGTGCCCGGGGGCGACCGGGCCGCCGGTGGCGCCGGGCAGGCCCTTGCCGTTCGTGGTGCCCGAGCGGGAGGCGCCCGGGACGCTCATGGAGCCGACCACACCGCCGGGACGGCCACCGCCGGAGCGTGCGCCGGTGCCACCGGAGGCACCGGATGCTCCCGGACCACCCGTACGGGTGCCCGGCACACCGGCGGCGGGGGTGGAACCGCTGGCACTGCCGGAACCGCCGGAGCCGCCAGGGGCACCGGAACCGCTGGGCGTTCCCGCCGCGTTCGTGCCACCGCCGCCCGGACCGCCCTTGCCGCCGCCGGACTTGCGGGGCGCGAACCAGTCGCTGGTCTTCTCCTCGGCCTGGGCCGCGGGCTCGGCGGGCGCCTCCGCGGTGGCCGTACGGTCGGGCGCGGGCCGCGTGTCGGCGGCGGGCGCCTCGTCCCGGGCACCGTCGGAGTCCCCGACGGGCTTGCGCACGACGACCGGCGGGATGGGCCGGGATCCGGGAATGTTGATCCGGATCCGGGTCGTCAGCGTGGTCTCGGTCTTCTTCTCCTCCGGCCGCGTGGCCGAACGGCCCGCGTCCGTACCGTCATCGGAAGCCATGGGGGTCCCGTACGGCGGCGTGCCGGAGGGGTATGCGGCTCCGCCGCGCCCGTTGGGCCCGGAGGACGGAGTGTCAGTTTCACGACTCAAGGCAGGTTCTCCCAGTTGGCTCCACCGCCCGTTACGACCTGACTGCTCGGGCGGCTCGGCGGCGCGCACCACCATACTGGCCACTTCTGGCGCTTATCCCAGGACCGCTGAGGAAACCCACACCGGACTCGCACGCACGCCGCACCGCGAAGTGGTACGTCACTTCCCAAGTCGGGCAAGGCCGTCACGAGGTTGCCGCCCGGCACCGACGGTGGCGCAGATCACAGCGAGCGCCATACCGCCGAGCAGGAAGAGATAGGAGCTGCCTCCGGCGGCGAACAGGAAGTCGCCTTCGGGGCGCGCGGTGGTGAGCAGGATGACGGCGACGATCCAGCCCACCACGGGTGCGACCGCCCCGCCCCGGCCGCCGGTGGTGTACGACCCGCCGAGGAACAGCCCGGCCGCGCCCGCGAGGGCGAGTAGCAGCCCGCCGGGGAACCAGGCGGCCTGGACCAGGGTCCCGGCGAGACCGACGACGGCACCGAGCAGGAAGAGTCCGACATAAGCGACAACCCGTGCAGCCGAGGGCCGTTGCAGCGGCTGGGCGAGCGGCGAGCCCGGTCCGGTGTTGCTCATGAGGTCTCCTCGATGCCGATGCCGGTGCCGACGCCAGGGCCTGAACCGACGCGGAGTCCGTGCCCGTGTCCGTGCCCGTGCTCGTGCCCGAGGCCGACTCCGGCGAACAGGTCGGTCTCCCCGGGCTCGGCCGTGCCCCGTACCAACTCGTAGTACTCGGTGGTGAACAGCGGCTGGGCCAGTTCGTTGGAGAGCGCGAAGTACGGCTCGGCCACGTCGATCTGGGTGGCGTGGGCGCGCATCGCGGCGGCCTTGGCGGCGGCGAAGGCGGCGCCGTCGACAGCCGTGGTGATCCGCTCGTCGTCCACCACGCCGGGTACGTCGGCCACGGACGCGCTCTTGTCGAACGGCAGCCCGGGCAGCTCGTCCTGGAGGCGGGCGAAGGAGTCCTCGGCGACGGAGCGCGGGACGCGGTTCCAGTAGACCTTGTCGATCCGGTGCCCGTGCCGGTCCGCCAGTTCGACGGCGCGCATGGCGACGCGGTGGGCCTGGATGTGGTCCGGGTGGCCGTAGCCCCCCTGGTCGTCGTAGGTGACGAGGACCTGGGGGCGGACCTCCAGGATCACCTCGACGAGATGGCCGGCGGCCTGGTCCACATCGGCCTGCCAGAAGCACCCGGGGTCGTCATTGTCCGGAATGCCCATCATCCCGGAGTCGCCGTACCGACCGGCCCCGCCGAGCAGCCGGGCGTCACTCACGCCCAGCGCGCGCACGGCCTCGGCCAGCTCGCCGCGCCGGTGGGCGCCCAGCGCGGGCCCCGTCAGATGCCGCAGCCCGGGCGGGATGACCTCGCCCCGCTCGCCGAGCGTGCAGGTGACCAGGGTCACGTGCGCGCCCTCGGCCGCATACCTGGCCATCGTGGCGCCGTTGTTGATCGACTCGTCGTCCGGGTGGGCGTGCACCAGCAGCAGACGCCGATCGGGCAGTTCCGTCATGGGACCCACCCTACGAGGCCGCTCCGCCCTCTCCGCCACGGCTCGCGTCCTCGCGGCGCGGCACATCGGTTCGGACCAGCGGCCCGGCGAGCAGGGCAGCGAGCCGGACACCGACGGTCACGTACCAGAGGTGGCGGGGGTGGACCACGGCCGAGAACAGCGCCGAGCTGATCGCTTCGCCCAGGTGCTGGGCCGTGACGAGGGCTGCCGGGGACCCGCCGGAGTGCCGGGGGCGTCGGTGTCGGTGTCGAGGGAGAAAACCGGCATGAAGGCGATGCCGAGTCCGAAGCCGATGACGGACATGACGGGCAGCTCGGTCACGGAGCCTCCGTCCGACACCCCGCCGGCCAAGCGCCGGTGCCCGGCCGGTTCCGTCGTCGTGCGCTCGGCCGCCGCCTGGCGAGGGGTGAGCCGCTCGGCCGGGGCCTTGTGCGAACAGGCCCGGACGAGGTCGAGCCGCGACTCGGGCACGCCGGTCAGGTCCGCCTCGTCCTCGGCGACCCGGAAGAGATGGGCGTTCAAGCCGGTCTCCGCGGAGCCGAAGAGAAGACGTCCGGTGGCCGCGTGGACAAGAGCGACGCCGAGGCAGAACACATCGCTGGCGGGCGTGAGTTCAAAGCCTCTGACCTGTTCCGGCGGCATGAAGCCGGGCGAGCCGATCAGCATGCCGGTGCGGGTGTGCAGACTGTTCCCGGTGAGCCTGTCCATCGCCCGGGCGATGCCGAAGTCGATGACGCGGGGGCCGTCGGCGGCGACGAGGACGTTGGACGGTCTGAGGCCACGGCGGATCAGGCCGGCCCCGTGCACGGCCTGCGAGGCGAGGGCGAGCCGGTTGGCGAGCGAGTGGGCCGATGCTCGGGCAGTGGCCCGAAGTCCCTGGCGACCACGGAGTGCGGAGTGCGGATCGGGTCCGGGAATGTACCGGGTCGCCAACCAGGGGACGGCGGCCTCCGGGTCGGCGTCGAGCACGGCCGCCGGCCAACTCCCGCCCACCCGCCGGGCTGCGGCCACTTCCCGGGCGAACCGCCTGCGGTACTCGTCCTCCGCGGCACTCGGCCTCTTCGGGTCGGGTCACCGGCGAGGAGCTGGTCCAGCGTTGGAAGGTGGTGCAACTGACCCACCGGGCGCGAGGGCTCCTCCGAACTTGGCCCCGCCGGCTCAGAACTTGATGCTGCCGATCATGCTCGCGACATTCGTCGTGAGTTGACTGATCGTGGGCGCGATGGTCGAGGAGGCGAGATAGAAGCCGAGCAGGATGCAGATGACGGCATGACCGCCCTTCAGTCCCGACTTCTTGATCAACAGGAAGACGATGATCGCCAGCAGCACCACCGCCGAAATCGAGAGTGCCACGGCGGCTCACCTCCAAAGATCGCCAGATCTAGATCAGTAGAGCAAATCCATGCAGACGCCAGCAGGTTCATACCCACACAGCGGTAGTGATCATAACTATCCGTGCTCGCGCATCGCGCGGCGCACGGCCGCACAAGGGGGCGCATGGCCAATATGGTCGGGGTATGACGACCGAGTCTGACTCCTTCCCCCGCCGGCACGCCAGGACCCAGCGATTCACGCTCGGCGCGCCGCGTGCGTTCACCGTGGCGCCCGACGGTTCGCGTGTCGCGTACCTGCGCTCCGCCTCCGGCACCGACCGCGCCAACTCCCTCTGGATCATGGACCTCCCGGAGGGCACGGAACGCCCGGCGGCCGATCCGGGCACCCTGCTCGGCGGCGCCTCCGAAGAACTCTCGACCGAGGAGCGGGCGCGCCGTGAGCGCAGCCGGGAGGGGGGTGCCGGCATCGTCGGCTATGCCACCGACACCGCCCTGGAGTTGGCGTCTTTCGCCTTGTCAGGGCGGCTTTTCACGGCCGAGCTGCGGGCCGGCACGACACGTGAACTCCGGGTCCCGGGACCGGTGATCGACCCGCGTCCCGCCCCCGACGGCCGGCACATCGCGTATGTCGCGCGGGGTGCGCTGCGGGTCGTGGGCGCCGAGGGCGAGGACGACCGGGCGCTCGCCGAGCCGGAGTCGGAGCAGATCACCTACGGCCTGGCCGAGTTCGTTGCGGCCGAGGAGATGGGGCGTGCGCGCGGTTTCTGGTGGGCGCCGGACGGGCGCCGGCTGCTCGTGGCGCGCGTGGACGACACGCCGGTACGGCGGTGGTGGATCGCGGACCCGGCCCACCCGGAGCGTGAGCCACTCAACATCGCGTACCCGGCGGCGGGCACACCGAACGCGGACGTACGGCTGTTCGTCGTCGGCCTCGACGGGGAGCGCAGCGAGGTGGCGTGGGACCGGTCCCGCTATCCGTATCTGGCCCATGTGCACTGGTCAGCGGCAGGTGCGCCGCTGTTGCTGGTGCAGGCGCGGGACCAGCGCAGCCAGCTGTTCCTGGCGGTGGACCCGGAGACGGGGGCCACCCGGATGGTGCACGCGGATGAAGATCCAGGTTGGCTTGAATTGTTCGCTGGAGTGCCCTGCTGGAGCCCCTCAGGGCAGCTTGTCCGCATCGCGGACGAGGGCGGCGCCCGAGTGCTGGCGGTCGGCGAACGGCCTTTGACCAGCGGCCAGTTGCACCTGCGTGCCGTCCTGGACGTGGGTCCGGAGGACGTACTGGTTTCCGCCTCTGCGGGCGAGGAGGCCCAGGAGCCGGAGATTGGCGAAGTCCATGTGTACCGGGTGAACGAACTGGGCGTGGAGCGCGTATCGCAGGAGCCGGGCGTGCACACGGCGGTACGGGCCGGCGGTGTGACGGTCCTCGTGTCCGCGACACCGGACCGCCCGGGCACCCGGGCCCAGGTGCTGAGTGACGGAAAACCGACGGCAACTGTCCGGTCGTACGCCGAAGATCCCGGTTTGTCCCCGCGGGTGACCCTCACCCAAGGGGGCGCACGCCGAATTCCGTGCGCCGTGCTTATGCCACGGGACTACCACGGTGACACTCCCCTGCCCGTCCTCATGGACCCCTACGGCGGCCCGCACGGCCAGCGCGTGCTCGCCGCGCACAACCCCCACCTCACCTCGCAGTGGTTCGCCGACCAGGGTTTCGCGGTGATCGTGGCCGACGGCCGGGGCACGCCGGGGCGCTCGCCGGCCTGGGAGAAGTCGATCCGGGACGAGGTGGCCGCCACCGTACTGCAGGACCAGGTGGACGCGCTGCACGCGCTCGCCGAACAGTTCCCGCTGGACCTCGGCCGGGTGGCGATCCGCGGCTGGTCCTTCGGCGGCTATCTGGCGGCGCTGGCGGCGCTGCGCCGCCCGGACGTCTTCCACACGGCGGTCGTCGGCGCCCCGGTCACCGATCTGCGGCTGTACGACACCCACTACCAGGAGCGCTATCTCGGCCTCCCGGACCAGCAGCCGGAGGTCTACCGCCGCAACTCGGTGATCGACGACGCCGGCCTGGTCGACCCGGCGGAGCCGCACCGCCCGATGATGATCATCCACGGGCTGGCGGACGACAACGTCGTCGTCGCGCACTCCCTGCGGCTGTCCTCCGCACTGCTCGCCGCGGGCCGCCCGCACGAGGTGCTGCCGCTGTCCGGGGTGACGCACATGACCCCGCAGGAGACCGTCGCGGAGAACCTGCTGCGGCTGCAGCTTGACTTCCTGCGGCGTTCACTGCCAGGCGGGGACAAATGAGCATCAACTGCGTTAACACGCAGGCAACTTCGCCGAAGCGGTACCGATATACGGACGCGGGAGGCTGATCAGCGTACGGCCGTGCGGGTGCCGTGAACGGGCCGGGACGCGCCATGTCGTCCCGGCCCGTTGCCGTACGCTCCTACTCCCCCTGCGTCTCCCCCTCCGCCCGGACCACCTGCTTCTCCTCGGCGAAGTGGCAGGCCGAGTCATGGGCCGCGGGCCCCGACATGCCCCGGAACACGTCCGGGACCGCCAGGGCCGGGACCTCCACGACACACCGCTCCTGCGCCTTCCAGCAGCGGGTGCGGAAGCGGCAGCCGGAGGGGATGTTTGTCGGGGACGGCACGTCCCCGGTGAGGATGATCCGCTCGCGGTGTTCGCGCGCCTCGGGGTCCGGGACCGGGACCGCGGAGAGCAGCGCCTGGGTGTAGGGGTGGGTGGGGTGGTCGTAGATCTCGGGCTCCCGGCCGATCTCCACGATCCGGCCCAGGTACATCACCCCCACCCGGTCGGAGATGTGCCGGACGATGGACAGGTCGTGCGCGATGAAGACGTAGGACAGGTCGAACTCCGACTGCAGCCGGTCCAGGAGGTTGATGACCTGGGCCTGGACCGAGACGTCGAGGGCGGACACGGGTTCGTCGGCGACGATGATCGCGGGACGGAGGGCCAACCCGCGTGCAATTCCGATGCGTTGGCGCTGGCCGCCGGAGAACTGGTGCGGGTAGCGGTTGACGTACTCCGGGTTGAGGCCGACCACGTCCAGCAGCTCCTGGACCCTGCGGCGGCGGTCGCCCTTGGGCGCGACCTCGGGGTGGATGTCATACGGCTCCCCGATGATGTCGCCGACCGTCATCCGGGGGTTGAGGGAGGTGTACGGGTCCTGGAAGACCATCTGGATGTCGCGGCGTACGGCCTTCAGCGCACGGCCGGACAGCTTGGTGATGTCCTCGCCCTTGAATCTGATGGAGCCGGCCGTCGGGCGCTCCAGGCTGCAGAGCATCTTGGCGACCGTCGACTTGCCGCAGCCCGACTCGCCGACGATGCCTAGGGTTTCGCCCTTGCCGAGCGTGAAGTCGACGCCGTCGACGGCCTTCACCGCGCCGATCTGCTTCTTGAACAGGATGCCCCGGGTCAGCGGATAGTGCTTGACGAGCCCGGTCACTTCGAGGATCGGCTCAGCCATTCAGGCACTCCCTCCAGAAATGGCAGGCGCTGCCGCGCACGTCGGAGACCTCGTACAGCGGGGGTTCGTCGGTGCGGCAGACGTCCTGGGCCATCGGGCAGCGCGGGTGGAAGGAGCAGCCGGGCGGGATGTCCATCAGGTTCGGCGGCAGGCCCTTGATGGCGTACAGCTCCTGTCCCTTCTGGTCCAGGCGCGGGATGGAGTCCAGCAGGCCGCGGGTGTAGGGGTGGGCGGGCGCCTTGTAGATGTCACGCACGGGCGCCGACTCGACGATCTTCCCGGCGTACATCACGGCGATCCGGTCGGCCACGTCCGCCACGACGCCCAGATCATGGGTGATGAGGATCAGCCCCATGTGGTACTCGCGCTGCAACTCCGCGAGCAGGTCCATGACCTGGGCCTGCACGGTGACGTCCAGCGCGGTGGTGGGCTCGTCGGCGATGATGAGCGCCGGTTCCAGGGCCAGCGCCATGGCGATCATGATGCGCTGGCGCATACCGCCGGAGAACTGGTGCGGATAGTCACGCACCCGCTGGGCGGCAGCCGGGATGCGCACCCGCTCCATCAGCTCGACGGCCTTGGCCCGCGCGTCCCTCGCCGACATCCCGCGGTGCACGACGAACATCTCGCCCAGCTGATCCCCCACAGAGATGACGGGGTTGAGAGCCGACAGGGCGTCCTGGAAGATCATCGCCATCCCGGCGCCCCGGATCTTCCGCCGCTCCTCTTCCCTCAGCTTCAGCAGATCCTGCCCCTGGAAGAGAATCTGTCCGCCGGTGATCCTGCCCGGCGGCATGTCGAGAATCCCCATCACGGCCTGCGCGGTGACGGACTTGCCCGACCCCGACTCCCCCAGCACGGCAAGCGTCTCCCCCGCATCGACCTCGTAACTCACCCCGTTGACGGCATGCGCGACCCCGTCCTGGGTCCGGAACTCCACCTGCAGCTCCCGCACTTCGAGCAGCACGAGCCCATCACCTCACCCTCGGACCGAAGCCACCTCGGCCCCGCGCCGACGGCATGCCGGAAGCAGACCGGCGACGGGCAGCGCACTCCCCAGGCACACCTGGTGTTTCCTCCAGCACGCCCCATCACCTCAACTTCGGATCGAGAGCGTCGCGGATCGCGTCGCCGAGCATGATGAAGGCCAGCACCGTGACGGCCAGGGCGCCCGAGGGCCACAGGAGGGCGTGGGGGGCGTTGCGGACGTAGGGGGACGCGGCGGAGATGTCGATGCCCCAGGAGACGCTGGGCGGTTTGAGGCCGACGCCGAGATACGACAAGGTCGCCTCCAGCGCGATGTACGTGCCCAGCGCGATGGTCGCCACCACGATCACGGGCGCTACGGCGTTCGGGGCGATGTGGCGCAGCAGGATGCGGGAGTCGGAGGCGCCGAGGGCGCGGGCGGCCTGGACGTAGTCGTTCTGTTTGGCGGTGATGACCGAGCCGCGCGCGATACGCGAGATCTGCGGCCAGCCGAGCAGCACCATGAACCCGATGACCGGCCAGACGGTGTTGCTCGTCACCACCGACAGCAGGACGAGACCGCCGAGGACCACCGGGATCGCGAAGAAGATGTCGGTGACCCGGGACAGGATCGAGTCCCAGACGCCGCCGAAGTAGCCCGCCAGGGCCCCCAGTACCGACCCGGCGACGGCCACCCCGAGCGTCGCCAGCACGCCGACCGTGACGGACGTACGGGCGCCGTACACCGTGCGCGTGTAGACGTTGCAGCCCTGACCGTCGTAGCCGAAGGGCGCGCCTGGGCCCGCGCCGTCCTGGGCCTTGGCGAGGTCGCACTTCAGAGGGCTGCCGGAGGCGATCGCCGAGGGCCACAGGGAGATGAGGACGAGGAAGAGGATGACCAGCCCGGAGACGAGGAACACCGGGTTGCGCCGCAGGTCCCGCCACGCGTCCGACCAGAGGCTGCGAGGCTTGGCTGCCGGGCCCGTGCCCCGCGGTCCACCAGGAGTGCGCTCCAGGGTCGCCGCCTCGCTCGCGCCCAGGTCCATCGCCCCTCCCATACCGGTCCCGGCGATCGCCCCCTCGGGCTCGTGCGGCTGCTCAGGCATAGCGGATCCTCGGGTCGAGTACGGCGTACAGGAGATCGACGAGGAGGTTGGCGACGAGGAAGACAAGGACGAGGACGGTCACGAAGCCGACGACCGTCTGGGTGTTCTGGCGCAGGATGCCCTGATAGAGCTGGAAGCCCACGCCGTGGATGTTGAAGATCCGCTCGGTGACGATCGCACCGCCCATCAGCGCGCCGATGTCGGCGCCGATGAACGTGACCACGGGGATCAGCGAGTTGCGCAGCAGGTGCCGGACGATCACCCGGTGCCGGGGCAGGCCCTTGGCGACCGCCGTACGTACGTAGTCGGACCGCTTGTTCTCCGCGATGGAGGTACGGGTGAGCCGGGTGACATAGGCGAGGGAGACGGAGGCGAGGACCAGGCCGGGCACGATCAGCTCGTCGAAACTGCCGTAGCGGACGGACGGGCTGATCCACTGCCACTTGATGCCGAGCAGCAGTTGGAGCAGCAGACCGGTGACGAAGGTGGGCACGGAGATCACCACCAGGGTGCCCAGCAGCACCCCGGTGTCGACGGGCCGGCCGCGCCTGAGGCCCGTCAGCACGCCCAGCGTCACGCCGATGAGGATCTCGAAGAGGATGGCGACGACCGTGAGCCGGATGGTGACGGGGAACGCCGATCCCATCAGCTCGGTGACCTTCTGACCGTTGAAGGCGGTGCCGAAGTCACCGGTGAAGAGGTTGCCCATATAGGTCGCGTACTGCTGCCAGAGCGGCTTGTCCAAGCCGAACTCCCGCTTCAGCTGGGCGGCCGTCGCCGGATCGCAGGCCCGCTCGCCGCACAGGCCGGCGATGGGGTCGCCCATCACGTTCACCATCAGGAAGATCAGCAGGGTCGACCCGATGAACACCGGGACCATCTGGAGCAGTCGCCGCGCGACATAGCGTCCCATGGCCGCTCAGCCGACCTTGATCTCGTTGTAGACGGGGACGCTGAAGGGGTTGAGCGCGACATGGGACAGCCGGGCGGAGTAGCCGGCGCTGCCGTTCTGGTACCAGAGCGGGATGGCCGCCATGTTGTCGCGGACGACCCCCTCGGCCTGCTGGAAGAGTCGGACGGCGGCGGCCCGGTCGGTCTCGGCGTTGGCCCGGTCGACGAGCCGGTCGAACTGCTTGTTCGACCACAGGCCGTCGTTGGAGGAGGCGCCCGTGTAGTACAGCGGCTGCAGGAAGTTCTGGATCAACGGGTAGTCCATCTGCCAGCCGGCCCGGAAGGGACCGGACATCTTGTGCCCCGTGGTCTGGTTGCGGAAGTCGGCGAAGGTGCCGATCGGGTTGCCGACGCAGGCCTGGTCGTTGTCGAGCGCGTTGTTGATGGAGTTGCACACGGCATCCACCCACTGTTTGTGCGAGCCCGTGTCCGCGTTGTAGGTGATCTTGAGCCGCCCGCCGGGGATCCCGCCGCCCTCCTGGATCAGCTTCCTGGCCTCGGCGGGGTCGTAGTCACAGGCGTGGCCGCACAGTCCGGCCTGGTAGCCGCCGGCCGCGCCGAGCACCGGGGAGGTCCAGTCGGTGGCCGGGGTGCGGGTGCCCCGGAAGATGGTCTGGGTGATCTGTTTGCGGTTGATCGCCATGGACAGACCCGTGCGGACCATGCGCGCCCCGGGGGTGTTCCACTTCGGGTCGTAATACGGGAAGGCCAGGGTCTGCAGGATGCCGGCCGGGGTGTTGATGTAGCGGCCGTTCAGGTCGGTGTGGACGTTCTTGAGCTGGGTGGCGGGCACGTCGTCGACGAGGTCGAGGTTGCCGGCCAGCACATCGGTGTAGGCGGTGTTGTTGTCGGTGTACACCAGCAGGGTCACGCCGGCGTTCCGGGCCGGGTCGGGGCCGGGGTAGGCGTCCCACTTCTTCAGGGACATGGCGGAGCCCTTGGTGTACGACGCGATCTGGTAGGGCCCGTTGCCGATCGGCTTGTTCACCCAGGCGGCGTGGTCGGCGTAGAAGGCGCGCGGGAGGGGTGCGTAGGCGGCGTAGCCGAGGGTGTCGGGGAAGCTGGAGAACTTCTGGTTGAGCCGGACGGTGAACGTCCTGGGGCCGGTGACCTTGAGCCCGGACAGGGTGCCGGCGGTCTGCGGGCCGCTGTCGGGGTGGACCTTGTCGTAGCCCTCGATGTAGCCGAAGAAGTACGCGTTCTTCTGGTTGTGCTTCAGACTGGCCCCGTAGTTCCAGGCGTCCACGAAGGAGCGGGCGGTCACCTTCTCGCCGTTGGAGAAGGTCCAGCCGCCCTTCAGCTTGATGGTGAAGTTCCGCGAGTCCGGGGTGTCGATGCGCTCGGCGAGCATGTTCCGGGCCTTGCCGGTCCTCGGGTCGTACTTCTTCAGGCCCCGGAAGACCATGTCGAGGACCTTGCCGCCCTGGACCTCATTGGTGTTGGCGGGCTCCAGCGGGTTCTGCGGATCGCCCCAGGAGGAGGTCAGCACCCCGGCCCCGCCGAAGCCCTGACCGCCCCCGCAGGCGGTGGCCAGCAGCCCAGCGGCGATCACGCAGGCGGCCCATCGGGCGTGCGCGCGTCCCCGCATGGCTGCCTCCTCCGCGATCACAGAACCGATACCGGTCAATATCGACTCATGTGCCGCGTATTGCATGCCCGCCGACCGATTGAGCGGCCTTTAGAGGGACACGTCATCCGAATGCAGGCATCCGGCCGAGGCGAAGGCGGACGGCCGGGCGGGGGTCACTCAGACGATCTTCCGCGTGCCGCGCAACAGATCTTCGTGTAACGATGCCGAAACGTTGGATTGCGACGTGCCGATGTACGCATTTCGGCATACCACCGTCCGCATATCGAACTCATTGCCCGATTGGTCCAGTTGGTCCAATGTGAAGCACGGATTGATTACAGCGCGCTACCCGCGTAGCTACGGAACAGTCAACGCCGAGTAAAGAAGGTAAATAGGCAACCAAGGGGACCGAGAATTTATTGACCTTGAATGAATTGCGTTGAAAAAGTCCGGCGTAGCCCGTAGGGGAGCGCCCTGCGGAGCCTTGACCCACAAGGCACGGAGCATCATGACCACCCCCGCATCCCCTTCCCCGGCCGCCGCACTCGAGGTGACCGACGAAGACAGCGCCGCATCGGCGAAGCCCGGCACCCCCAAGGGCACCGAGAGCCGCTCTCCGGGACGGCTGGCCTGGACCCGCTTCAAGCGGGACCGGACGGGCGTCATTTCCGGCTTTGTGGTGATCTTCTTCTTCGTCATCGGCATCTTTGCGCCGCTCATTGCCAAGGTGTACGGGAAGGATCCGTACACCACGTACGGCCAGAACGACCCCACCCTGCTGAACGACTTCGGCTTCCCGGCGAAGCCCAACGGGGGCATTGGCGGCGACTTCTGGTTCGGCATCGACCCCCAGCTCGGCCGGGACGTCTTCACGTTCCTGCTCTACGGCATCCGAAACTCGCTGCTGATCGCGACGGCGACGACCCTGCTGGTGGCATTCTTCGGTGTGGTCATCGGCATCACCGCCGGCTACCTCGGCGGCAGGACGGACTACTTCGTCGGCCGGATCATCGACATCCTGCTGGCCTTCCCGCAGATGCTGTTCTTCATCGGCTTCTTCCCGGTGCTGCTCACCATCCTGGTCGCGCCCGACGAGGCGACCCCGGTCTGGCTCACCGTCACGTCACTGATCCTCATCATGACAGTGTTCGGCTGGGCGCCCATCGCCCGACTGCTGCGCGGTGAGGTACTCGCCCTGCGCGAGCGGGAGTTCGTCGAGGCCTCCAAGGTCACCGGCGCGTCACCGGCCCGGATCATCTTCAAGGAGCTGCTGCCCAACCTGTGGACCCCGATCCTCATCCAGGCCACCCTGGCGCTGCCCATGTACGTGACGACCGAGGCCGGTCTGGCCTTCGTGGGCGTCGGCCTCTCCGACCCCACCCCCGACTGGGGCGTCATGGTCCAGAACGCCTCGAAGTACTACCAGGACGACATCACGTACATGCTCTTCCCGGGCCTGTCGATGGTGATCTTCGTGATCGCCTTCAACCTCCTCGGCGACTCGGTGCGTGACGCGCTGGACCCCAAGGCCGGGCGCTGACCCTCCCGTTCCACCTTCCGGCCCGGGCGACGGGGCCCGCCGGAGCAGCCCGTATCTCTCCTCGACAAGAGCAGGAAGCCATGTCCCTTTCCCGCAGAAACTTCGTCATCGCCACGTCGGTCGCGGCCGGCGGCTCCATGGTCCTCTCCGCGTGCAGCAGCGGCGGAGGTGGCGGGAACAGCGGCAACTCCTCCCACGCCGGCACGGACAAATACACCGGTTCTGTGGTCGTCGGCACCAAGGAGGACTCGACCGGTCCCGCCCCCGAGATCCCGGGTGCGCGCAAGGGCGGCAACATCATCGGCCTCAGCAAGGACGACTTCTCCCACCTGGACCCGCAGCGGATCTACTTCGCGTGGAACTCCACCATCGCGAACCTCTACGTCCGTACCCTGACCGGCTACAAGATCGCCTCCGACGGCTCCATGAAGCTGGTGGGTGACCTCGCGACCGACGCCGGCACCGTGTCCGACGGCGGCAAGACCTGGACCTTCACCCTGAAGGACGGTCTGAAGTGGGATGACGGCAGTGAGCTGACCGTCGAGGACGTCCGCCACGGCATCGAGCGCGGCTTCGCCAGCTTCACCACCGAGGGTGCGCAGTACGTCCAGACCGCGCTCGTCGGCTCCACCGACTTCCGGTCCAAGTACAAGGGCCCGTTCAGCGGCCAGCACCTGGACTCCATCGTCACCGACGACAAGACGAAGACCATCACGCTGAAGCTGAAGGTCCAGCGTCCGGACCTCAACTTCACGCTGGCGATGCACTCCTACGGCGCCGTTCCGGTCAGCCACGACACCAAGGACAAGTACGACAAGGACCCGGTCTCCGCCGGCCCGTACAAGATCGCCCAGCACTCCGTCGACAAGTCCCTGAAGCTGGTGCGCAACCCTCACTGGGACCCGGCGACGGACGCGATCCGCAACGCCTACCCGGACAGCTTCACCTTCCAGTTCGGCTACGAGGCCCTGGCGGCCACCGACCGGCTGATCGCGGAGAGCGGCGACGACCAGTACGCGGTCATGGCTTACAGCGGTGTCCCGGCCGAGCGTATGCAGAAGGTCCTCGGTGACCCCCAGCTGAAGGCGCGGACCATCAACGGCCTGCTCACCGGCCTGTACTACTACGCCATCAACTGCAAGCGGATCACCGACCCGAAGGTGCGTCAGGCCCTCAACTACGCCTGGCCGCTGGAGCAGATCCGCCGCATCTACGGCGGTCCGTCCGCCGGTGACTACGCGACCTCCGTCATCAGCCCCGACATCCTCGGCTACGAGCACCAGGACGTCTACGGCAAGCTGAAGAAGCCGCAGGGCGACCCGGAGAAGGCCAAGGCGCTGCTGAAGGAGGCCGGCAAGGTCGGTCAGAAGATCGTCTACACCTACCCCAAGGGCGGCAACGACGCCTACGAGAAGACCGCGGTCGTCATCACCAACGCCCTGAAGGCGGCGGGCTTCGACCCGGTCGTCAAGCCGGTGGACTCCACCAGCTACTACGACCAGGCCCAGCAGATCAACAACAGCTTCGACGTGATGTGGTTCGGCTGGTCCCCGGACTGGCCGACCGGTTACACCGTCATGCAGCCGCTGTTCGACGGCGCCACCATCGCCAACGGCTCCAACAACGTCTCGCAGCTGAATGTCGGCTGGGTCAACGACGCGATCAAGAAGAACGCGGTCATCGCCGACCCGAAGAAGGCCGGCGAGGCCTGGGAGGCGCTGGACAAGAAGATCATGACGGAGCTGGCGCCGATCATCCCCGAAACCTTCCAGCGCCGGTTCTACCTGCACGGCTCGAAGGTCGGCGGTGCGCTGTTCGACCCGCAGTTCTCGGCGTTCATCATGTACAAGCTGTACGTGAAGGCCTGACGCCCAAGCCAGTCCAGGGGCGGGGGCACCGCTCACCGGTGCCCCCGCCCACTCCCCTCCGCCCCCACCACGGCGTCGCCCAGGGAATCCCATCGCCATGTTCCGCTTCCTCGTCCGCCGGACAATCGGCGCAGCGGTGATCCTGCTGATCATCAGTGCCATCACCTTCTTCCTCTTCTACGTCGCTCCGCGTGACCCAGCCCGGGTCGCCTGCGGCAAGGTCTGCACGCCTCAGACTCTGGCGCTGGTCAAGCACAACCTGGGGATCGACGATCCGCTGCCGGTGCAGTACTGGCACTGGCTCGAAGGCGTCTTCGCGGGCCGCGACTACGCGTCGTTCGGGCACTGCAACGCGCCCTGCCTCGGCTACTCGTTCATCAACCGTGAGCCGGTCACGGGCATCATCCTGGACCGCTTCCCGACCACGATCTCCCTGGCTCTGGGCAGCGCGGTCGTCTTCTTCGTCTTCGGTGTCGGCACCGGCATGATCGCCGCCGTCAAGCAGGGCAAGGCGCTGGACAAGATCGCCTCCTCGGCCTCGCTGATCGGTTCGTCGCTGCAGATCTACATCGTCGGCATCGTCGCGATGTTCTACCTCTCCGACGAGTGGGGCATCCTGCCCCGCCCGAACGACAACTCCGGTTTCACAGACAATCCCGGAGCCTGGTTCGGAGGCTTTCTGCTGCCGTGGTTCGTGCTGGCGATCATCTTCACCGCCAACTACACCCGTATGACCCGCTCCCAGCTGGTCGAGACGCTGAGCGAGGACTACGTCCGCACCGCCCGCGCCAAGGGCCTCGCTTCGCGCACCGTGTTCTTCCGGTTCGCCTGGCGCGGCGCGATGGGCCCGATCGTGACGATCCTCGGCCTGGACCTCGGCACGCTGCTCGGCGGCGCGGTCATCACAGAGGCGACGTTCGGCCTGCACGGCCTTGGCGCCGTCTCGGTGAAGGCCGTCAAGGACAACGACCTGCCGATGCTGCTCGGTGTGACGCTGGTGGCCGCCGCCGCGATCGTCGTGTTCAACATCGTCGTCGACGCCGTCTACGCCCTCATCGACCCGCGCGTCCGCCTCGCCTAAGGAGAGACAAGATGAGCACCCCCTTCCTCTCCGTCAGCGACCTGCGCGTCCACTTCTCCACCGAGGACGGCATCGTCAAGGCCGTCGACGGGCTCTCCTTCGACCTGGAGAAGGGCAAGACGCTCGGCATCGTCGGCGAGTCCGGATCCGGCAAGTCGGTGACCAACCTCGCGATCCTGGGCCTGCACAACCGTGAGCGCACCACCCTGGACGGCGAGATCCTGCTCGACGGCCAGGAGCTGCTGACCGCGTCCGAACGGACGCTGGAGAAGCTGCGCGGCAACAAGATGTCGATGATCTTCCAGGACGCGCTGGCCTCCCTGTCGCCGTACCACAAGGTCGGCGTCCAGATCGCCGAGACGTACCGCAAGCACACCGGCTGCTCCAAGAAGGAAGCCCGGGCCCGCGCGATCGAGATGCTGCGCCGCGTCGGCATCCCTCAGCCCGACACCCGGGTGGACGACTACCCGCACCAGTTCTCCGGCGGTATGCGCCAGCGCGCGATGATCGCCATGGCGCTGGTCTGCGACCCCGAGCTGCTGATCGCCGACGAGCCGACCACGGCCCTCGACGTGACGGTCCAAGCCCAGATCATGGACCTCCTGAAGGACCTCCAGCAGGAGTTCGGCACCGCCATCATCTTCATCACGCACGACCTCGGCGTCATCGCCGACATCGCGGACGACGTCCTGGTGATGTACGGCGGCCGGTGCGTGGAGCGCGGCACCAAGAAGCAGGTGCTGAGCACCCCGGACCACCCCTACACACTGGGCCTGCTGAACTCCATGCCCAGCCTGGACGGCCCGGTCGACGTGCCGCTCTCCCCCATCCCCGGCTCCCCGCCCTCCCTCCTCAACCCGCCGTCCGGCTGCCGCTTCCACCCGCGCTGCTCCTTCGCCGAGAAGGTCGCCGACGGACTGTGCTCGGCCGAGCGCCCGGCGCTGGAGGTGGCCGAGGGCCGAGGCTCTGCCTGCCACCTCACCCCCGACCAGAAGCGGGAACTCTTCGCCGACATCGCCGGAACCCGGCACAACTGACGGACACCAGACGGGACTTCACGACCATGAGCAACACGAACCCCCTCCTGGACGTCTCCGGGCTCACGAAGCACTTCCCGATCAAGGGCGGCTTCCCGATCCGCCGGACGGTCGGCGCGGTGCAGGCGGTGGACGGCCTGGACTTCCAGGTCGCCGAGGGCGAGAGCCTGGGCCTCGTAGGCGAGTCGGGCTGCGGCAAGTCCACCACGGGCCGCCTGATCACCCGCCTCCTGGAGCCTACCGGCGGCAAGATCACCTACCGCGGCCAGGACATCACGCACGCGGACCGCAAGCAGCTGGCGCCGATCCGCTCCGAGATCCAGATGATCTTCCAGGACCCGTACGCCTCGCTGAACCCGCGGCAGACGGTAGGCAAGATCATCTCGGGCCCGATGGAGATCAACGGGATCGAACCGGCCGGCGGCCGCGAGAAGCGAGTCCGCGAGCTCCTGGAGATCGTCGGCCTGAACCCGGAGCACTTCAACCGCTTCCCGCACGAGTTCTCCGGCGGCCAGCGCCAACGCATCGGCGTGGCAAGGGCGTTGGCCCTGGAACCGAAGCTGATCGTGGCGGACGAACCGGTCTCCGCGCTCGACGTCTCGATCCAGGCCCAGGTCGTGAACCTCCTCCAGAAGGTCCAGCAGGAACTCGGCATCGCGTTCGTCTTCATCGCCCACGACCTGGCGATCGTCCGCCACTTCTCGCAGCGCGTGGCCGTGATGTACCTGGGCAAGATAGTGGAGATCGCCGACCGCGAGGACCTGTACGACAACCCGCGCCACCCCTACACCCGGGCCCTGCTCTCCGCCGTGCCCGAGGCGACGGTGGACGCGGAGCCGCGCGAGCGCATCCGCCTGGTCGGCGACGTCCCGTCCCCGATCAACCCGCCCTCCGGCTGCCGCTTCCGCACCCGCTGCTGGAAGGCCACGGAGAAGTGCGCGACGGAGGCACCGCCGCTGGTCCAGGTGGAGGGCAACAAGCCCGGCCACCTCACGGCGTGCCACTACCCCGAGACGGCGGACGCGGTCCCGTCCCCCCGCCTCGCCAAGGACCCCGAGGCAGCGGCCTGACACACCCCTTTTCCGTCAGCCGCCCCTCGCGGAACGGACTTTCACCGGCCCATTGACCCGAGCCCTGATCGTCCGCTTCCAGGGAACGAAGGCCCGCGTCTTCCCGGACGCGGGCCTTCGGCACACTCAAGGGACGGGGCTGCTCACTCCGTGCCGAACAACTCCGCCGGGTCTGTGGCGTGTACGGCGCGCTGGGCCCAGACCTCCAGCTGGCCGAGGTCCGTACAGGCGGTAACTCGCTCGCGGGTCCCATCTGCCACCGGGATTCCCCGCCATTCCAGGATGCGCGGGATCATCTCCCTACGAACCTCGATACGGCCCTCTTCCCTGCCTTGTTCCCTGCCTTCCGCGCGCACCTGCTCCGCCAGGGGGTGTCGCCAGAAGTACTGGATCGCCATCATCGTCACTCCGCGTCGAACAACTCCGCAGCGTCCGTGGCGTGTACGGCTCGCTGGGCCCAGATCTCTAGCTGGTCGAGGTCCGTGCACGCCGCCACTCGCTTGCGGTCGGCGTCAAGCACCGGGATGCGGCGCCATTCCAGAATGTGGAGCACCATCTCGGCCTTGGCCTCGGCCCGGCCCTGCTCCCGGCCTTGTTCCCGACCTTCCTCCCGACCCAGCTCGAAACCCTGTTCGAGACCTTGTTCCAGGCCCTGATCTCGACCTTCCTGCCGCACCTGCTCAGCAAGTTCGTGTCGCCAGAAGTACTGGATCGCGGTCATCAGGTCTCTCCACATCTGCTTCGCCTGGGGGTCGGCCAGGCAGGAGTCGACAAACTGCACGAAGACTGCGGCGCTATCAGGGTCGATGGTCCGCAGGGCGGCGGCCAGGGATTCCAGTATGGCCGGAGCCTGCGGCCCACGCCCGTGTGTCATGGCCGAGAGCACCGCAAGAGGTACGTCCTTCTCGGCCTGCCGCTCGTCCGCGATCACCGGCACGTTGTCCGGCCCCAGCACGAGAGGCCGTACGATCAGCGAGGGCCGCCCCCGGAACCCGAACTGGATCGGACGCGACGCCCATCGCGCCGTACCACTGCTCTGAGTGATGACGATCAGCACCGGCTCACAGCGGTACCTCTCGTACAGGTAGGACAGGTAGTACGGCCAGCTGCCCCGTTTCCGCTCGTCCTTCTTCCCCTGCGACTCCACCACGAGCAGGTACGTGCCCTCGTCCGTCTCCGCCCGCAGCAAGGTGTCCACCCGGCGCTCGACCGGTTCGATCTCGGTGAGGTCCACGTTCAGCGCGGCGATCTCTCTCGGTTCGGGGAAGGGCACGTGCAGGACCTTCTGTAACGCCTTCGTCAGCAGTGTCGGATCCTTCTGGAAGATCCGGTGCAGCGCCTCATGCGACGAGCCGACCATAAGCTCTCCTTTCCATCGCGGTGATCAACGAGCTACGCCGCCGCAAGTTCGCACCACACGAACTTCCCCCGATCCCCGAACCGTGCCGTCGGCTGCCACCCCCAGTGCTCCGCGCAGGCCATCACCAGCCCCAGGCCCCGCCCGTCCTCCAGCTCCAGCTCCGCCACCTGCTCCAGCGGACGCGGCGGGTCCGGCGGAGCGGGGTCGGTGTCCCAGGCCCCGATCCACACCATCCCCTCCGGGGTACGGCGCACCCTCAGCGCAGCCGGCCCCTTGGTGTGCCGCACGGCATTCGACACCAGCTCCGCAGCCAGCAGCTCCGCCGTGTCCACCAGGACGATCAAGCCGTGCAGGGTGAGGATCAGGCGCAGGGTGCGGCGGCATACCGTCACCGCTCTGAAGTCGTTGGGGATGTAGAGCGTGTAGTCCCAGGTCTCGTTTTCGGGCATGCGTCATCAACTCCGTTCAGTGGCTGGGGATTTGGCGCACGGTGGCATCGCCGCATCTTCCGCGGTGCACTTCCGCTGCGTATGCGTCGCATCACTGACGGTATTTCCTAAACTTAGGATGGCGCAAGCCGTTGCCGTATTCTGAGCCCCGAACGAGCTACACCCACAGGGCAGTTGCGACAGGAGGTAACGGTGCCGCCGAAAAGGCAGCTCACAGTCCGCAGGGTGCGGCTGGGCACCGAACTGCGCAGACTGCGCGAGGCGACAGGCATGAAGTCTCGCGAAGCAGCGGAGTTGCTCGGAGTCGACTCTGTGCAGATCAGCCAGATCGAGTCCGGTGTCGCCGGCGTGAGCGCCGAACGCGTACGACGCCTGGCGGCCCACTACGCCTGTACGGACGAGGCCTTGATCGACGCGCTCGTGACCATGGCGACCGACCGGACCCGTGGCTGGTGGGACGAGTACCGAGATCAGCTGCCCGCGCCGTTCATGGACCTACCCGAGCTGGAGCATCACGCCCGCTTCCGCTGGGATGTGGAGTTCCTGCATGTCCCGGGCCTCCTTCAGACCGCGGAGTACGCTCGGCTTCTCTTCTCGTACGTGAACCCGGAGTTCCCGCCGAGCGATGTCGAGCAGCGGGTCGATCACCGGATGAAGCGCAGGGTCATCATCGAGCGCCCGGACCCGGTCCCGTACGAGGCCCTGATCCACGAGGCGGCACTGCGCATCAGGGTCGGCGACCGATCCACAGCCCGGACTCAGCTCGCCCGCGTCCTGGAAATCTCCGAAGCCGATCACGTCACCGTACGCGTCATCCCCTTCGACCTGGACGGCTTCGGCGGGGCCGGGAGTGCGATGGTGTATGCGGGCGGCCCCGTCCCCACGTTGGACACCGTCGTCCGCGACGGCCCCGGCGGTCCGGTCTACATCGATACCGAAGCCCAGCTCAACCGATATCGAACGCGATTCCGTAGGGTACAGACAGTGTCACTGGACCCGGACCATTCGCGGGACTTCATCCACCGGCTAGCGAAGGAGCTGTGAGCATGCTGACCCCCCACTCCTGGCAGAAGTCCTCCTTCTCCGGTGGCGACGAGGGCGACGCCTGCGTCGAAGTCTCAGACCTGGACTCCCACATAGCCATCCGCGACTCAAAGACCCCAGACAGAGCCACCCTCACCTTCCCCCCACCGCCTTCACCCCCTTCATCCAAGCCCTGAAGCACAGCCGCCCCACCGAGAGTTGAGAGACCCTCAAGAATTGCACCGGAACCTGACACACCGTTCAGCAACGTGTGTCAGACTGCCGCGGTGGTAGATCATTCGTTCACCGATCTCACGCTGGCCGCGCTCTACGACACCCTCAACCCTTGGGGACCGGGTGACGACTTCTACCTCGGTCTGGTCAGGGAGGCCCGCTCGGTGCTGGACATCGGATGCGGCACCGGGCGACTGCTGCGGCGGGCCCGGACCGAGGGCCACCGGGGTCGGCTGATGGGCCTCGATCCGGCCGCCGCCATGCTCGTACAGGCACGGCAGGCTCAGCCGGACGGCGTCGAGTGGGTGCTCGGAGACACCCGGGTGCGCCGATGGGACGGTGAGTTCGACCTCGTCGTCATGACCGGCCACGCGTTCCAGGAACTGGTCGGGGACGAGGAGATCCGCTCCTGTCTGCGCGCGGTTCGGGCAGCTCTCGGCGCCAACGGCCGGTTCGTCTTCGAGACCCGCAACCCGGCCGCCCGCGCCTGGGAGCGGTGGACGCCGGACCGGGTGTACGACATCACCGACGCCGACGGCACCCCTGTGCGGGTCCGGCACGAGGTTCAGGGCGACGGGCTCAGCGGGGGGAGGGTGCGGTTCACGGAGACGTACGAGGGTGACGGCTGGGATGCACCCCGGATCAGCCCCAGCGTGCTGCGTTTTCTCGACAACGACGCGCTGCGGGACTTCCTCTCCGACGCCGGCCTGAACGTCGTGGCGCAGTACGGAGACTGGCAGCGCGGGCCGCTCACCCCCGCCAGCCCCGAGATCGTCACCGTGGCTGAAAGGGCACTCTAGCGCGGGGCTGCCAAGTCCCGGATAACGGAGGCTTGTTGACCTCACCGTGAGTCGGGAGACGGTATATGACGACGGCCCGCCAGGCGACGGACCTGCCAGCCTTCCCTCCGGCCCAGCGCCAGACCATGCGCCCCGCCCAGGGGATGACACCCGTCGGTCCTGGCGGCGCCTTCCCCTGGATCGTCGAGCTGCGCCGCCGCGGGATCGACGCCCGCTTCCGGCTCCTGGAAGCCACGGTTCTGCCCGAGCCTCCGGACCGGGTCGTCGACGCCTTCCGGCTGAGCGCCGGGCAGCCTGCCGTCCTACGCCATCTCCTGCTGACGTTCGACGGGCAGCCCGCCGCCCTGATCAAGGTGTACTTCCCGCACGACCTGGCCGCCGGGACCCCGATCACCGGCTGCCGCCTCATTCGCGGCGGTATCCCCTCCCTGCTCGCCCGCCTCGGCCACACCACCGCCCGGTGCGTCGACACGGTCACCGCCGAGATCCCGACCGAGGAGCACAGCGCCTTCCTCCGGCTACCCGTGACACAGCCGGTCCTGCGCACATTCCGCATCGCGTACAGCGAGGACCGGCCGGTCCTCGTGACCGACGCAGCGGAGGCGGCTCATCTCTTCCAGTTGCAGTACGAGTTCGCGACGACGTCGCCGATCTAGGCGATCAGCCCTCCGCCCCCTCCTCCAGCGCCGCCAGCGCCGGATCCAGCACGATGTCCTCGTCCCGTGCCTCGATCGTCGGCTCCTCCGGGAAATGGCAGGCCGTCAGGTGGCCGTCACGGTTGCCGGAGATCCGTACCAGCGGTGGCTCCTCCGTCGCGCACTTGTCCTGGGCCTTCCAGCAACGCGTGCGGAAGCGGCAGCCGGACGGTGGGGAGATCGGGGACGGGACGTCGCCGGCCAGGCGGATGCGTTCGCGACCGCCCGTGTCCTCCTCCGCGAGGTTCACCTCGGGGACCGCGGACAGCAGGGCGTGGGTGTACGGGTGACGCGGGCGGGTGTAGATGGAGTCGCGGTCGCCCACCTCGATGATCTTGCCGAGGTACATCACCGCCACCCGGTGGGAGAAGTGGCGGACCACCGCCAGGTCGTGGGCGATGAAGACGAACGCGATGCCCAGTTCCTGCTGGACTTCCTGGAGGAGGTTCACCACCTGGGCCTGGATCGAGACGTCCAGGGCCGAGACCGGTTCGTCCGCCACGATCAGCTTTGGCTCCAGGGCCAACGCCCTTGCCACGCCGATGCGTTGGCGCTGGCCGCCCGAGAACTCGTGCGGGAAGCGGTTGAAGTGCTCGGGGTTCAGGCCCACGATCTCCAGCAGCTCGCGGACTCGCTTCTCCCTCCCGCCCTCCGGTTCGATCCCGTTGATCTCCATCGGGCCCGAGATGATCTTGCCCACCGTCTGCCGCGGGTTCAGCGACGAGTACGGGTCCTGGAAGATCATCTGGATCTCGGAGCGGATCGGGGCGAGCTGCTTGCGCGTCGCGTGGCTGATGTCCTGGCCGCGGTAGGTGATCGATCCGGACGTCGGCTCCAGGAGGCGGGTGATCAGCCGGCCCGTCGTCGACTTGCCGCAGCCCGACTCACCGACCAGGCCGAAGCTCTCCCCGGCGTGCACGGTCAGGTCGATGCCGTCCACGGCCTGTACCGCGCCGATCGTCCGGCGGATCGGGAAGCCGCCCTTCACGGGGAAGTGCTTGGTCAGTCCGGAGACCTCCAGCAGCGGCTCCCCGTCCGCGCCGGCACCCTTCTCGCGCGGGGCCGGGAGGACCGTGTCCTCAGTCATGCCGATGTCCTCCTAGGACGACTGGCGAGTGGTTACTCATGGCTAGCCCAGTCGGGGCTTGATCTCTTCCATGAAAATGGTTCGCTTCTGGTCCTCCGTCAGATGGCACGCGGAAGCCCGGTCCGGCGCCATCAGCGGGCGCTCGCGCACACAGCGGCCGGTGCCCTCGACCCGGTCCTGGAAGGTGCAGCGGGGATGGAAACGGCAGCCGGGCGGCGGGGTGAGCAGCGAGGGCGGGGTGCCGGGGATCGGGGACAGCTGGGCACCGAGGTCGGAGTCCAGGCGTGGCATCGAGTTCAGCAGGCCCCAGGTATAGGGATGGCGGGGCGAGCGCAGCACCTCGTCGACCGTGCCCCGCTCCACCGCGCCGCCCGCGTACATCACCATGATGTCGTCGGCCATGTCGGCGATCACCCCCAGGTCGTGGGTGATGAAGATGATGCCGGATCCGAACTCCTGCTGCAGGTCCTTGAGGAGATCCAGAATCTGGGCCTGGACCGTGACGTCCAGGGCCGTCGTCGGTTCGTCGGCGATCAGGAGATCCGGGTCGCAGACCAGCGCCATGGCGATCATCGCGCGCTGGCGCATACCGCCGGAGAACTGGTGCGGATAGTCCTTCGCCCGCTCGCGGGGGTTCGGGATGCCCACCTTGCCGAGCATCTCCACGGCCCGCTCCCAGGCCGCCTTCTTGGAGGCGCCGTTGTGCTTCATGTACGGCTCGGCGATCTGCCGGCCCACCGTGTAGTACGGGGAGAGCGCGGTGAGCGGGTCCTGGAAGATCATGGCGACCTTGTTGCCGCGCAGCTTTTCGAGTTCGGACTCGCGGGCCGTGGTCAACTCCCGTCCGTCCAGCAGGATTTCGCCCTCTACCGTGGTGAACATGGGGTTGTGCAGGCCGAGGATGGTCAGGTTGGTCACCGACTTGCCCGAGCCGGACTCGCCCACGATACCGAGCGTCCTGCCGCGTTCGAGGTCGAAGGAGAGGCCGTCCACGGCCCGTACCACGCCGTCCTCGGTCTTGAAGCTGACATGCAGGTCCCGCACGGAGAGCAGGGGGCCGGAGCCGGCCGGGGCCGGGGCTCCGGCTTCCTTGGTCAGAGTGGTCACGACAGTCTCCTCATGCGGCCTAGGACAGCCGCACGCGCGGGTCGATGTAGGCGTACGCGGCGTCGACGACGATGTTGAACAGCAGGATCATGCTGGCGGAGAAGAGCATCACGCCGAGCAGCAGCGGCAAGTCGCTGAAGAAGACCGCCTGGACTGCGAGGTTGCCGAGTCCGGGCAGACCGAAGGTGTACTCGGTGATGATGGCGCCGCCGAACAGCGAGCCGAGGTCGATGCCGAAGATGGTGACGATCGGGATCAGCGAGCCGCGCCAGGCGTAGCGGAAGAAGACGTACCGCTGGGACATGCCCTTGGCGCGGGCCGTGCGGACGTGTTCCTCCTGGAGTTGCTCGATCATCGAGGAGCGCGCCATACGGGTGTACTGCGCGGCGAAGATCGTCGACAACACCACCCAGGGGATGATCAGGCCGGTGAACCAGCTGACCGGGTCCTGGGTGAACTCGTTGTAGGCGGGCTTGTCGAACCAGTGGGTCTGGTAGACCAGGATCGCCAGGGCCAGCGGGCCGAGGAAGTAGATCTGCAGCGAGCTGATGACCATGGCGCCCGCGGTGGCCGTCTTGTCGATCAGCGTGCCGCGCCGCCAGGCGGCGAGCAGCCCGGTGCCGAGGCCGACGAGCAGGAAGCACACGGCCGCGCCCAGGGTCAGGGAGACGGTGGTGGGCAGGCGGTCCATCAGGGTGGCCCAGACCTGCTCGTTGGTGTGGTACGAGTAGCCGAAGCAGGGGGCGGGGCACGGTCCCTGGGCGAACTGGTTGCTGCCCATGACGAGGTTATGCAGGAAGATCCAGTACTGCTCGGTGATGGGTTTGTCCAGGCCGAGCACATGGTGGATGTTCGCGATGCTGTCCGGGTTGCAGGTCTTGCCGCACATCAGCAGCGCCGGGTCCCGGGGCACCCCGAAGAACAGCACGAACGTGACCATGCTCAGCAGGAAGAGAATGACGACGGCACCGATGAACCGGCGCACGAGGAAGCGCAGCATGACAAGGCAGCTCTCAGACGTCGGCGGCCCGGGCGGTACCCGGCGCGCCCCCTCCGCTGTCGCGGGGGCGCGCCGGGTGCCGGACGGGGACGGTTACTTGATGAAGAGGCGACGCGGGTCGACGCCGCCGATCACGTCGTCGTAGACGAGGCCGCCGACCTTGGAGCCGGCGATCTGGGTCTGCTTGTAGTACGCGGTCGGGACCACGTTGACCACCTTGGTCAGGAGGTACTCGTCGAGCTTCTCCCACTCCGTCGCGGCCTTGACCGGGTCGGTGATCTGGCTGATGCGGTCGATCTCACTGTTCACGTGCGAGTCGTTGATCTGCGAGTAGTTCGACGCGCCGTCGGCGATCTGGCGGCCGTCGTACAGCGGCGGGATGACCGTGGAGGCGGACGGCCAGTCGGCGCCCCAGGCGGTGTGGAAGATGTCGTAGTTGTTGTTCAGCTTGGAGACCTGGTCGTAGTAGGTCTCGGACGGGATCTCCTGGCGCTGGACGTTGAAGCCCGCCTTGGTCAGGCCCGCCGCCATGGCGGTGGAGTACTGCTGGCCCTCGGGGGTGTTGATGTAGCCGAAGGTCAGCTTCATGTTGAGCTTGCCGGCTTCCTGCAGCAGCTTCTTGGCCTTGACCGGGTCACCGGCGGGGTTCTTCTTCTTGCCGAACGGGTCGAAGGAGGCGTCGTAGCCGCTGACCGTCGGGCTGATGAGGCCGCCGGCGGTCTCCATCGCGTCGGTGCCGCCGTAGGCCCGCAGGAACGGGGTGACCGGCAGGGCGTAGGCGATGGCCTGGCGGACCCGGATGTCCTTCATCTCCGGCTTGCTCATGTTGATGTTCATCTGGCCGACGTACGGCTGGTAGCCGGAGACCGTACGGGACTTGAGCTTCGGGTCCCTGAGCACCTGGGAGAGGTTGCCCGCGTCCACCTGGTTGCTGAAGCTGAGGCCGGTCTGGTCGGCGCCGCTGTCCGCGAGCAGGGCCTTGGTGGACGTCTCGAACTGCTGGTTGAACGTGAAGTTGAACTGGTCCACGTACTGGTGGCGGATCGGGTCCGTCTTCGGGTCCCAGTTCGTGTTCTTGACGAGCACCATCGACTTGCCCGACTTGAAGGACTGGACCTTGTACGGTCCGGTCGTGACCGGGGCCTTGTCGTACTTCTCCTTGGTGTCGCCCTTGGCGGAGACGATGGAGTAGCCGGCCATGGCGAGGGTGTACGGCAGGTCCGGGTGCGCCTTCTTGAAGTGGAAGACGATGGTTTTGTCGTCGGGCGTCGAAAGGACACTGTCCGGCAGGTGCTTGCCCTTGTAGGGGCCGTCCGGGAGCAGCTTGCGGTAGGCCGAGCCCGAGGTGTCGGCGAGCCACTGCTGGAGGTAGCTCGGGCCCTGGGTGATGAAGGGCGCGAAGAGGCGCTCGACGGTCTGGCGGACGTCCTTGGACGTGATCGGAGTGCCGTCGTCGAACTTGATGCCGTCCTTGAGCGTGTACTTCCAGGTCTTGCCGCCGTCGGTGGTGGTGCCGGAGTCGGTGGCGAGGTCACCGACGATCTCGTGCTGCTTGCCGTCGTCGCTGGTGGCCTTGTAGCCGGTGAGGCCTCTGTGGATCAGCTGCGCGAGCGCCATCTGGTCGGAGACGTATATCTGGCCGGGGTCCAGGTGGGCGAAGCTGTCGCGCTGCAGCACCTCCATGGTGCCGCCGGACTTGGCGCCGGGCACGTCGGCCGCGGGGCCGGTGGAGTCGGCCGCGGTGCCGAACTTGATGGCCGCCTGCTGGTTCTTGGCGTTCTGCTGGTCCTTCTTGTCGTTGCCGCCGGAGTCGCTGCCGCCCTTGCTGCAACCGGTGAGCACGAGTGCTCCGGCCGCGAGCACGGAGAGCGCGCCGTAGACGTGGCGTCCGCCCCTACTCATCACGAAGATACCCACCCATCTGTGAAAGTGACGACCGTGAAGTGACGATCCGTGAAGTGACGATCCGTCTGGTTGACGTGGTGCCGGGTCAGCGCGCGGTCTTGGGATCGAAGGCGTCTCTGACCGAGTCCCCGAGCAGGTTGAACGCGACGACGAAGATGATCATCGAGACGCCGGGGAAGAACATGTAGGTGATGTCGTTCTGCATCACCAGTTCGGTGGACGCCTTGGAGAACATCTGCCCCCAGTCCGGCGTCGGTTCGACGATGCCGACGCCCAGGAAGGACAGACCGGCCTCGGCCGTCACGAAACCGGGCAGCAGGTACGTCGACTGCACCAGCAGCGGCGTGACCACGTTCGGCAGGATCTCCTTGCGGATGATCCGCCAGGACGAGGCACCGCTGACCCGGGCCGCCTCGATGAACTCCCGTTCCCGCAGGGCGAGTGCGGTGCCGCGCAGGATACGGCCGAGCCCCATCCAGCCCAGGAACCACTGGACGATGATCAGGGCCACCACCCGGACATAGGTGGGGGTCTCGTCGCGGGGGCTGACGAACAGGGAGACCACGACCGGCATGCTCGCGATGAAGAACAGCTGCGCCGGGAAGGCGAGCAGGAAGTCGATGACCCGGCCGATGAAGTAGTCGGTCCTGCCGCCGGCATAGCCGGCGGTGACGCCGAGCAGGATGCCGGTCAGGACGACCGCGACGGTGACGGCGACCGAGATCATCAGCGAGGTGCGGATGCCGTAGATCAGCTTGGTGAAGACGTCGTAGCCGTTGCCGGGTTCGAGGCCGAACCAGAACTGGCTGCTGATACCGCCGTTGGGCTGTACCGGCACACCGGCGCTGTCGAAGAGCTCCGGACGTTCGTCCGCGTACACCGTGTACGGGTTCTTGCCGTACAGCTTGGAGATCAGCGGGGCGAGCAGTCCGATCAGGAAGAAGAAGCCCACGACGTACGCCGAGATCACGCCCGTGCGGTCGCGCTTGAAGCGCAGCCACATCAGCTGGCCGGGGGACCGGCCCTCGAGCTTGACGGCTTCGTTCTTCGTCTCCGGCCCTGGTTCGCCGTCGACGACGACCGAAGTCCCGCCGCCCTCAATGTCGATAGGACTTGTCACGGTTCGTCCGTTTCAAGGTATGAGTGACTCCACGCGTTCACCAACAAGAGAGGGTTCCGCCCTGCCTCCGACACCCCTGACGGAGGATCAGGCACCCCCTGGTGCTCGTGAGTCGGCGCACTGTCCCCACAGTGCGAGACCCATTGACCCGAGCGCTGTGCGGCTAACTATCTGCCATGGGTCCACTACCGACCACCGCCCGTAGATCTCAATTCAGTCACGGATCGCGGCCAGATCTTTCAAAATCTGGACAAACTGTTCGACGGAAGAAGGCGCGAAACGGACTTGTTACATGGGTATCGGGCAGCGATCTCCGCATGCCGGACATAGGGCGCCAGAAAATGGGTTGCAAAAAGCCCGGGCACCCCCACGATGGGGGCACCCGGGCTCAACTACAGGTGGATCAGCCGTGCTTGGCTCGGCTCGCGGCGCGCGCCCGCTCCCGCTGGTCGAGGTTGACCTTGCGGATGCGAACGGCCTCCGGGGTCACCTCGACGCACTCGTCGTCGCGGCAGAACTCCAGCGACTGCTCAAGGGACAGCTTGCGCGGCGGCACGATCGACTCGGCCACGTCGGCCGTCGAGGACCGCATGTTGGTGAGCTTCTTCTCCTTGGTGATGTTGACGTCCATGTCGTCGGCGCGGGAGTTCTCACCGACGATCATGCCCTCGTACACCTCGGTGCCCGGTTCCACGAACAGCACGCCGCGCTCCTGGAGGTTCGTCATCGCGAACGCGGTGACGGCACCGGAGCGGTCGGCGACCAGCGAACCGTTGTTACGGGTCTGCAGGGTGCCGAACCAGGGCTCGTGGCCCTCGTGGATGGAGTGGCCGATGCCCGTGCCGCGGGTCTGGGTCAGGAACTCGGTCCGGAAACCGATCAGACCACGGGACGGCACGACGAACTCCATGCGCACCCAGCCGGAGCCGTGGTTCGACATGTTGTCCATGCGGCCCTTGCGGACGCCCATGAGCTGCGTGACGGCGCCCATGTGCTCCTCGGGCACGTCGATCGTCATGCGCTCGACCGGCTCGTAGACCTTGCCGTCGACGTCCTTGGTGACCACCTGCGGCTTGCCGACGGTCAGCTCGTAGCCCTCCCGGCGCATGGTCTCGACCAGGATGGCGAGCGCCAGCTCACCACGGCCCTGGACCTCCCAGGCGTCCGGACGCTCGGTCTCCAGGACACGGAGGGAGACGTTACCGATCAGCTCGCGGTCCAGGCGGTCCTTGACCTGGCGGGCGGTGACCTTGCGGTCCTTCACGGCCGCCTTGGCGTCCGCGCCCTTGCCGGTGCCGCCCCGGCCGACCAGCGGCGAGGTGTTCGTACCGATGACCATGGAGATCGCGGGCTCGTCCACCGTGATCAGCGGCAGCGGAACGGGGTTCTCGGTGTCCGCGAGGGTCTCACCGATCATGATGTCGGGGATACCGGCGACGGCGCAGATGTCACCCGGGCCGGCCTTCTCGGCGGGCTTGCGGGTGAGCGCCTCGGTCATCATCAGCTCGGTGATGCGCACGTTCTGGATCGAGCCGTCGCGCTTGATCCAGGCGACCGTCTGGCCCTTGCGCAGCTCGCCCTGCTCGACGCGGAGCAGCGCGATACGGCCGAGGAAGTTGTCGGCGTCCAGGTTGGTGACGTGGGCCTGGAGCGGCGCGGCCTCGTCGTAGGTCGGAGCCGGGATGTGCTCCAGGATCGTGGAGAAGAACGGCTCCAGGCTGTCGCTGTCGGCCGGGACCGTGCCGTCGTCCGGCTTGGTCAGCGAGGCGACGCCGTCACGGCCGCAGGCGTAGACGATCGGGAACTCGATCTGGTCCTCGTCCGCGTCCAGGTCCAGGAAGAGGTCGTAGGTCTCGTTGACGACCTCGTCGATCCGGGAGTCCGGGCGGTCCGTCTTGTTGATGCACAGGATGACGGGCAGCCGCTGCTGGAGCGCCTTGCGCAGCACGAAGCGGGTCTGCGGGAGCGGGCCCTCGGAGGCGTCGACGAGGAGCACCACGCCGTCGACCATCGACAGACCGCGCTCGACCTCGCCACCGAAGTCGGCGTGGCCCGGGGTGTCGATGATGTTGATCGTGATCGGGTCCCCGCCGTCCTTGGGGTGGTACTTCACCGCCGTGTTCTTGGCGAGGATCGTGATGCCCTTCTCACGCTCCAGGTCGTTCGAGTCCATCATGCGGTCGTCGACCGAGTCGAGCTGGTGGGCGGCGAACGCGCCGGCCTGCTTCAGCATGCCGTCGACGATGGTGGTCTTGCCGTGGTCGACGTGGGCGACGATGGCGACGTTGCGGATGTCGTGGCGCGTGGCCATATTGCGGCGTACTCCCGGAGTGTGAGGAAAGCCTGCGCGTACGTGTGCGTTACGCGGGCCTTGCCGGGCTTGACATGCCACGGCCTCACCCCATGTTACGTGGCCCCGAGCGAGTCGGCCTTCCGAGGGTCACGTGATGATCTCCACGGAGATCATTTCCTGGGAGACGATCAGTTCTTGGGACTGGGGGAGATCTTCGCCCCCTTCTTCAGAAAGCCCATGTCCTCATACACGGGCGTCTGGAATCCGAACGCTCCCACATTGACGAGGTTCTTCCGCACGGCCACCAGCTGAGGCCGCTGATACAGCGGGATGGACCCCGCCGCGGCCCAGATCCTCGCGTCGGCCTTGCGGATCAGCGAGACCGCCTTGCCCTCGTCCAGCGTCGCCACGGCCTCGTCGAAGAGCTGGTCGACCTGGTCGGTCCCCACCCGCGTGTAGTTCTGCTCGACGTTCACCGAGCCGTCCGCGGCCGGCACCGGCTTCGCGTAGACCGGGCGGTCGTCCGTCGCCGGGAACGCGGAGGACGGCCACGAGTACAGCGCGAGGTCGTAGTCGCCGGAGGCGATGTGGTCCTTGAAGTAGCTGTCGTCCGAGACCTTGATGATCGTCGTCCGGATGCCGAGCCGCTCCAGCATGGCCGAGATCCGCTCGGCGACCGAGTTGAGCGTCTCGGAGCCGACGCCGGACGGGAGCACGAAGCGCAGCGTGAGCGCCTTGCCGTCCTTGGCGAGCGGGGCCGCCGGCGCGGCGGCCGCGGCCGTGCCCTTGGGGGCGTACGCACCGGGTACGCCCCCGTTCCTGCCCTCCTGGACCAGGTGCCGGTCACCCCCGTCGCCGTGGCCCCCGCTCTTGCCGTCGCCGGTCTTGTCGTCCTCGCCGACGATGTACTCGCCGTCCCTGCCGCCGTCGGACTTCTCCTCCCCGTCACCCTTGTCTCCCCTATCCCCCTTGTCCCCCTGGTCGCTCTCGGCGCCGGCGGCCTTCTCGCCCTTCTTGGCCCCCTTGACCGGGCCGCCCGGCACCCAGCCGGCGTCGGCGAGGAGCGCCTGCGCCTCCTTGGTGTCCTGGCCGCCGACCGCGCCGCTGTCGTCGGCGTAGGCGGCCTGCCCGGACAGCGCGAGATGGCTGCCGACCGGGACGGCGGGCAGGCCCAACGGAGTGAGGACCAGCCGGGCCAGTTCCTTGCGGTCCAGGGCACGGGCGACGGCCCGGCGGACGCGTTCATCGGCGAGGGGGCCCTCGGAGCCGTTGAGGGCGAGCTGGGTATAGGCGGGCTCCAGCGACCTGCGGACCTCGACCTCGCGCAATGCCAGCTGCTCGCCCAGGTACTCGGCGATGGCCTTGTGCAGCTTGCCCTTGCCGGCCTTGGCCGCGTCGGCGCCGAAGTCGTGGGCGAGCGCCCAGGCGCGCAGCTTCTTCACGGAGGTCCGGCCGGAGCCCTGCAGCGGGTTCGCGGTGCCGTGGGCGGCGAGCCCGATCCGCTGGGCGTCGGCGGGGTCGACGTCGGCGACGTCCACACTGCCGTTGGCGAGCGCCTCGGCCCGCTTGTCGCGGGGTACAGCATGCAGCACGATCTCGGACAGCTTGGCGGACCTGCCCCACCAGCGCGGGTTGCGGGTGAGGACGACGTCCTTGTTGGCGGTGTCGACCTTGTCCACCGTGAACGGTCCGGCGGTGACCTTCAGCCTGCGGCGGGCCTCGTCGTTGAAGGCCTCCGGGGTGCCCATGACCTCCTTCGGGTACAGCGGTGAGAACAGCGACTTCCAGTCGGCGTAGGGGCGGGCGAAGGTGACCCGGACCTGGAGGTCGCTGGCGCCGCGCTCGATCTTCTCGATGCGGTCGTAGCCGGCGTTGCGGGCGGTCCAGAAGGCGCTGTTCTTGCCGGACAGGGCGCGCCACTGGGCGAGGAAGTCCGCGGCCCCGATCTCCCGGCCGTCGCTCCAGACGGCCTGCTGGTTCAGCTTGTACAGCACGACCTGGCGCGGCTCGGTCTCGATGACCTTGGCCGACTCCAGGTAGGCGGGGTTGGGTACCGGCCGGCCGCCGGCGTCCAGCCGGAACAGGGAGGGCAGTACGGCCTGGGCGATGCGGTTGGTGCCGGTGTCGGCGTCGGCCTGGAAGGTGTTGAGAGTCGCGGGTACGGCGTCGACGGCCCACTTCAGGCTGGAGCCGTCGGCGACCAGGTCCCGGGCGACCGGGGCGATGTCCTGGCCGGCGAGCGGCTTGCCAGCCTCGTCCTCGTCCGAGCCGCACCCGGCGAGGAACGGCACGGCCAGCACGCCTGCCGTGAGAAAGGCGGTGAGGCTCCGCTGGAGGCGCCGTGACGCGCCGTCGGTCGTCTGCTGCTCCGTCGTGGCTGGTCGCGCAGTTCCCCGCGCCCCTTCAGGGCGCTGCCCAGCCGTGACCGGCTGGGCGCCGACGCCGTCGTGGGACATCTCTGCTACCTCCGGGAAGCCGCGAGCGTTATGATCACGTTTGGCGGTATATGGAGCTGATCAGATCTATGCGGCCCACTGAAGAGGAAAGGATCCGGCAACAGCGGGCGACACGGCGACCACAAACAGTAACCTCACCCGTGTGGCGCAACACACCCGGAGATGCATCGATACGCCTCCGCCAATCGGTGCACATGCCTTCACAGAGGCAGGTGTGACGCGCAACACTCCAAGGCGCATGAACGTCGCCGCCCAGGGCCCGCCGGACCCATGGAAGTGAGGCAAGACATGTCTGTGCACGACGACATCACCTCGGTCCAGCGCTCCCTCGACGATCTGAACCGGTCGCTGGGACGTCTGGAGCACCAGCTCGGCAGCGGCGGCCTGGAGATGCGCCGGGTCCGGCTGGACGCCGACCATCTGCGCGAGAGCCTGGCGCTGCTGCGGGAGACGGCCGCAGCCCCGGCCGAGCCCCGCCGCCCCGACCTCGTCACCATCTCCGACAAGCCCTACGACTTCAGCCTGTGGACGGACACGGACGACGAAGGCCTGGGCGCCCGCGACCGCCACGCCCCCTGATCCCTGAGCCCTAGAAGAGCCATAGAGCGCCATAGAAGCGGAGCCCCGCCTTGGCCACTGGTACGGAACCCCAACAGAACAGCGGCGGCGTACGGACCGGTACGCGCGCCGCGATCACCGCCCCGCATCTGCGGACCGACCGCTGGTGGCTGGCGCCCGCCGTCACCGCGGCCGGTCTGTTCGCCTTCGTCGTCTACTCGACGTGGCGGGCCTTCGCCAACGCGGACTACTACGCGGCGCCGTACGTCTCGCCGTTCTACTCGCCGTGCCTGGCGCAGAACTGCCGGACCATGCACGCCGGCCCCAACGCCGACCTCTTCGGCAGCTGGTGGGGCATCTCCCCCGCGATCATCATCCTGATCTTCCCGCTCGGCTTCCGGCTGACCTGCTACTACTACCGCAAGGCGTACTACCGCAGCTTCTGGGCGTCCCCGCCGGCCTGCGCGGTGGCCGAGCCGCACAAGAAGTACACGGGTGAGACCCGCTTCCCGCTGATCCTGCAGAACGTCCACCGGTACTTCTTCTACGCCGCCCTGCTGGTCGCCGGCGTGCTGACCTACGACACGGTCCTGTCCTTCCGCGACACCCACTACCGGTGGGGCCACATGGGCCTGGGCACCCTCGTCTTCCTGGTCAACATCGTGCTGATCTGGGCGTACACCCTGTCCTGCCACTCCTGCCGGCACATCGTCGGCGGCAAGCTCAAACACTTCTCGAAGCATCCGGTGCGCTACCAGGCGTGGCAGTTCGTCGGCAGGCTCAACGCCCGCCATATGCAGCTGGCGTGGGCGTCGCTGCTGAGCGTGGCGCTCGCCGACTTCTACGTCTATCTCGTCGCGTCCGGGGTCTTCGCCGACCCGCGCTTCTTCTAGAGACCCATCTAGAGACCCGTCTTCCAAAGACCCAGTGAGGATCTGAGCCGATGTCCGTGGTCGACCGCCAGGAGTGGGACGTCGTCGTGGTCGGTGCCGGAGGCGCCGGGCTGCGCGCCGCGATCGAGGCGCGCGAGCGGGGCGCCCGTACGGCGGTGATCTGCAAGTCGCTGTTCGGCAAGGCGCACACGGTGATGGCCGAGGGCGGCATCGCCGCGGCCATGGCCAACGCCAACGAGCACGACAACTGGCAGGTCCACTTCCGCGACACCATGCGCGGCGGCAAGTTCCTCAACCAGTGGCGGATGGCCGAGCTGCACGCGCAGGAGGCCCCGGACCGGGTGTGGGAGCTGGAGACCTGGGGCGCGCTGTTCGACCGTACGGAGGACGGCCGGATCTCCCAGCGCAACTTCGGCGGCCACGAGTATCCGCGCCTCGCCCACGTCGGCGACCGTACGGGCCTGGAGCTGATCCGTACGCTCCAGCAGAAGATCGTCGCCCTGCAGCAGGAGGACTTCAAGGAGACCGGGGACTACGAGTCCCGGCTGAAGGTCTTCCAGGAGTGCACGGTCACGAGGGTCTTGAAAAACGGCGACCGGGTGTCCGGGGTCTTCGCCTACGAGCGCGAGACCGGCCGCTTCTTCGTCCTGGAGGCACCGTCGGTCGTGGTCGCGACCGGCGGCATCGGCAAGTCCTTCAAGGTCACCTCGAACTCCTGGGAGTACACCGGCGACGGCCACGCGCTGGCGCTGCTGGCCGGCGCGCAGCTGCTGAACATGGAGTTCGTGCAGTTCCACCCGACAGGCATGGTCTGGCCGCCGTCGGTGAAGGGCATCCTGGTCACCGAGTCGGTGCGCGGCGACGGCGGGGTGCTCAGGAACTCCGAGGGCAAGCGGTTCATGTTCGACTACATCCCGGACGTGTTCAAGGAGAAGTACGCCGAGTCGGAGGAGGAGGGCGACCGGTGGTACGAGGACCCGGAGCACAACCGCCGCCCGCCCGAGCTGCTCCCCCGCGACGAGGTGGCCCGCGCGATCAACTCCGAGGTGAAGGCGGGCCGCGGATCCCCGCACGGCGGGGTCTTCCTGGACGTGTCGACACGCATGCCGGCCGAGGTGATCCGGCGTCGGCTGCCCTCCATGTACCACCAGTTCAAGGAGCTGGCGGACGTCGACATCACGGCGGAGGCGATGGAGGTCGGGCCGACCTGTCACTACGTGATGGGCGGCATCGCGGTCGACTCCGACACGGCGGCGGCGCGCGGCGTGCCGGGCCTGTTCGCGGCCGGTGAGGTCGCGGGCGGCATGCACGGCTCCAACCGGCTGGGCGGCAACTCCCTCTCGGACCTGCTGGTGTTCGGCCGCCGTGCGGGCTGGCACGCGGCGGAGTACGCCCAGGCGCACCAGCGCCCGCCGCTGGACGACGCCCAGGTCGACGCGGCGTCCGCGGAGGCCCTGCGGCCCTTCTCGGCGGAGGCCGACCGGGAGGGCGAGGCGGGCCCGCCGGAGAACCCGTACACCCTGCACCAGGAACTCCAGCAGACCATGAACGACCTGGTCGGCATCATCCGCCGCGAGGGCGAGATGGAGCAGGCCCTGCGCAAGCTCGGCGAGCTGCGGGTACGCGCCCGGCGGGCCGGCGTCGAGGGCCACCGCCAGTTCAACCCGGGCTGGCATCTCGCCCTCGACCTGCGGAACATGCTGCTGGTCAGCGAGTGCGTGGCCCGCGCGGCCCTGGAACGCACCGAGTCGCGCGGCGGCCACACCCGCGAGGACCATCCGACGATGGACCGCGCCTGGCGCAATGTGAACCTGCTCTGCGCCCTCGCCGACCCCACCGGCAGCCTGGCGGCGACCGACCCCGGCCGCGGCCAGATCCGCCTCACCCGTGAGAACACCGACCCCATCCGCCCGGACCTGCTCGCTCTCTTCGAGAAGGAGGAGCTGGTCAAGTACCTCGCCGAAGAGGAGCTGTACGAGTGACCAGCTACGAGGCCCGCTTCAAGGTGTGGCGGGGTGATGTGCGGGGCGGTGGCCTCGAGGACTTCACGGTCGAGGTCCACGACGGCGAAGTGGTCCTGGACATCGTCCACCGCCTCCAGGCCACCCAGGCGCCCGACCTGGCCGTGCGCTGGAACTGCAAGGCCGGCAAGTGCGGTTCGTGCTCGGCGGAGATCAACGGCCGCCCGCGCCTGATGTGCATGACCCGTATGTCGGTGTTCACGCGCGAGGAGACGATCACGATCACCCCCCTGCGCGCCTTCCCGGTGGTCCGCGACCTGGTGACCGACGTCGGCTTCAACTACCAGAAGGCCAGGGAGGTCCCGGCGTTCGTGCCACCCGCCGGGGTCGGTCCCGGCGCGTACCGGATGATGCAGGAGGACGTGGACCGCTCGCAGGAGTTCCGCAAGTGCATCGAGTGCTTCCTGTGCCAGGACACCTGCCATGTGGTGCGCGACCACGAGGAGAACAAGACGGCGTTCGCGGGCCCGCGTTTCCTGATGCGGATCGCGGAACTGGACATGCACCCCCTGGACGCGGCAGCGGAGTCAGGCCTGGACCGCAAAGGCACGGCGCAGGACGAACACGGCCTCGGCTACTGCAACATCACCAAGTGCTGCACGGAGGTCTGCCCCGAGGGCATCAAGATCACCGACAATGCCCTGATCCCCCTGAAGGAGCGCGCGGTGGACCGCAAGTACGACCCGCTGGTGTGGCTGGGCTCGAAGATCAGGAGGCGGCCTTAGTGACAGCGCGGCCGGGGCGCTGGGCCAGCATCTGCAGGCCCAGCCCGGCCATGAAGCCGAGCCAGCCGAGCCAGGGCAGGGAACCGTACCTCTCCGCGAGCGGGCCCAGGTAGAGGAACACCGCCCCGCCGACGGCCGCGAGGAGAGAGCCGTAGCCCCACAGCCTGGGGCGCAGCACCCGGGTGCGGAGCCAGGGCACGACCCAGCCGGTCGTGATGCTCGCGATCCCGGACACCGCGAGCAGGCCGTAGACGACGGCGGCCGCCACCGCCAAGAACATGTGCATGAAGATCATGATCCCACCAGGGCGAGCGCCCGCGCCAGGTTGTACTCCGTGATACCGCGCATGGGTTCCGTATGGGGAAGGTCCTCGTCGACTCGGCCCCGCTCAGCGAACCCAGTTCTCCCGGTAGGCGCGCCAGTCGGCCTCCGTCGCCGCGAAGTCGACGTACAGGGCGACGCCGAAGCGGACGCGGTCGGCGTCGGTGCGGGACAGACCGAGGCGGACACCGCGTACGGCGGCCGGGACGGTCTCCGCGCGGGCCCAGTGGCCGAAACGGTTCTCGTGGTAGAAGGGCAGGCCCATGAGCAGGTCGGTGGTGTCGGGGGTGACCTCCAGGGCGAGGCTCGTCTGCTGGGCCACGTAACCGCCGTAGAGACTCGGCAGCGGCTGCATGGTGTCGTACGACATGACGGCGATCTGGTCCACACGGCGGGCCACCTGCCCGAAGAAGGACTGCGACCACCACTTGGGGTGACCGGTGGTCGTGCCCCAGAAGGAGTGGAACGCGGGCAGCGGGTCGATCTGGTGGGCGGCGACCGAGAGGACGGCGTGCCGGGCGTGGGTGAGGGCGCGCAGGTCGTCGAGGAGGGCGAGGTAGTCGCGGTCGCCGGAGTGCAGCGGCTCCAGGTCGAAGTGCACGCCGTCGAAACCGGCGGCGAGGACGCGGCGAGTGGAGACGAGGATCGCGGCACGGGTCCTGGCGCGCTCCAGGTGCAGCCCGTCCGGATCCTCGGTGGCCAGCTTGTCGCCGAGCCAGGCCTGGACACGGACGCCGGGCGCCGCGCGGTGCAGGGCTGATATCAGCCGGCGGGCCTTCGGGTAGGCGGAGTCGGGGAGCGTGCCGTCGTGCTCCAGCGGGCCGGAGTGGACGTACAGGTCGCGGATGCCGGTGTCTCTCAGCCGGCGGGCGAGGGCTTGGACGTCCTGGTGCGTCTTGCGGCCGTCGACCCAGGCATGGCCGAGCCAGAGGGCGTCCTGGTGGCGGGTGATGGTGCCGGGTTTCGGGGTGCCGGTGTAGTTGAGGCGGAGGGCGGTTTCGGCGGTGAGGAGGGGGAGGAGCAGGAGGGTGAGGGTGGTGAGGGCAAGACGGAGGGGACGACGGGCGCGGTGGGATTGGCTGGCACGGCGAATACGGTTGGCTTGGCCGGCGCGGCGGATGCCGAGGACTCGGCGGGCACGGCCGATACCGAGGACTTGGCGGGCGCGGCGGATCCGGTGCATGAGGTGTATGAGTGGGCCAGCCGTCCCGGATCGGGGTCCCCTGCGATCACCGCCCTCATCGCCTGTCCCTCCCCTCTCGCCCCCACCCGCCCCTCCGCCGTCCACTCTGCCCTCGCCCGGCCCTCCGCCCTCGCCCATACCTCTGCCGTCCGCTCCTCGGGTGTCCATTTCTGACCGCCTGCCTGTCTCGTCCCCCACCTGTATCCGTCCCGCTCGCGAAGGCGCCTACCTGCCCATACGCTCCGAAATGTGACGTCCTCCCTGATTCGGGGCCGGCCCCGGCGCGCCACGGCGCACATATGGGTGCGGGTGGCGCAGGCCGTGCTGGGTGCCGTGGCCGGGGCCGGGTGGCTGGTGTTGCCGGTGATGACGGTCGCGGCGCGAGATCCGGTTCCGGCGGCGGCCGCGGGCACGGTGGCGAGTGCCGCCGCGCCGCAGCAGGGCGGGACGTCCACGGCCGACCTCGTGCTGCCGCTCCTCGCGGGGGTGGCGGCCGTGGTGCTGGCCGGATACGGCTATCTGCGCCGCACCCGCCGTGCCCGTACCCGCACGACCCCCGGAACCATCTCCGCCGCCCCGCCGACCCCCACCCCGGCCGACTCCGAGCGTCAGGCCCGGGCGGCGCTGGTCATGGCCGACGACTGCGTACGGACGAGCCGGGAGGAACTCTCCTTCGTCCAGGAGAGGTTCACGAACGACGAGACCGAGCCCTTCGTCCATGCCCTGCGGGCCGCCGAGACCGAACTGACGGCTGCGTGCGCGATCTGGCGGCGGTACGAGGAGGGGGTGCCGCAGGACGCCGTCGCGCGACGGCAGGCGCTGGTCGGCGTGGTCGGCCGGTGCGCGGAGGCGGGGCGCCGGCTGGACGCGGAGGCCGCCGCGCTGGACGCGTTGCGGGAGCTGGAGGGGCCGGGGCTGGCCGGGGCGCTGGAGACGGCCGAGGGGCGGTTCCGGGCTCTGACGGCACGCACGCTGACCGCCGAGGACACCCTGACCACGCTGCACGACCACTGCACGCCCGCGGCCACCGCGCCCGTCACCGGGTACGTCGAACAGGCCAAGGACCGCCTGGTGTTCGCCACGGTCCAGCTCAACGAAGCCCGCCAGACGGCCGAGGCGGGTGCCGGCGACCGGGCAGCCGGGCATCTGCGCGCCGCAGAGGGAGCGGTGGCCCAGGCAGAGGTCCTGGTGACCGGGGTGGAACGACTCGCGGGGGAGCTGCGGGAGGCGGCGCGACTGGTGCCGGCCGCGCTGACCGGCGCCGAGTCGGTGCTCGCGGCGGCCCGGCACGGGGGTGCGCACAAGCCGCTGACCGACGGTGAACTACATGCCCGGCTGGCCCACGCGGACGGCGTACTGGCGGCCGTACGGGAGGAACTGACGGCGGGCCCGTACGACCCGCTGGACGCCCTGCGCCGGATCGCGCGGGCCGTGGAACGGCTGGAGACGGGCCACTTCGGCGCCCCGGCCGCCGCGGCGCTGCTCGTGGCGCGGAGTTCCGTCGCCGGGGCGGACGGGTTCGTCGCGGCGCACCGGGGCGCCGTGGGGCCGGAGGCACGGGTCCTCCTTGCGGAGGCCGAACGGGAACTGGGCGCGGACCGCGCCGACCGGGCCGACTCCCTGGCCCGCGAGGCCCGGGACCTGGCCGAACGGGACGTACGAGCCCACGGCAACCCCTACGCCGGCACCGCCGGAACCGAGCCGGGCCTGGCCGGCGCGGTCCTGGGCGGCGTACTGCTGGCAGAACGCCAGAACGGAGGCCCGCCAACAAGCTTCGGTGGCCCCACGACACGGGCCCGTCATGCCTCTTGACAAGATCTGCTCCATATCAGAACAGGCTGAGCAACGCCTCCGCCGGATCGGTGAGTCCCGTCTCGCCACCCGGCAGCGGCAACTCGAACCACACCGTCTTGCCGCGAGGCGTCCGGCGGGAGCCCCAGGCCGCGCTGAGCAGGCCGACGAGTTGGAGACCGCGGCCGCCCTCGTCGGTGTCGCGGGCGCGGCGGCGCCTGGGCTGGACGAGCCCGGAGTCCCAGACCTCGCAGACCAGGGTGCGGTCCAGGAGGAGTCGCAGGCGGATCTCGCCCTCGCCGTAGCGCAGCGCGTTCGTGACCAGTTCGCTGACCAGGAGTTCCGTCGTGTCGACCAGAGGCTCCAGGTCCCAGCTCAGGAGTTGTGCCCGGGCGTCCTCGCGGGCCCGGCCCACGCTGCGTGGCTCGCGTGGGAGCGTCCAGTCGCCGACGGAGTCGGCCGGCAGGCCCTGTACCCGGGCCATGAGCAGCGCGATGTCGTCCTCGCCGTGGTGGGTGTCAAGGGTGTTGAGGACGTGGTCGCAGACGTCCTCCAGGGGACGGGAGGGGTCCGTGAGGGCGCCCACGAAGGCCTGCAGGCCCTCGTCCAGAGGGTGGTCGCGGGACTCGACCAGGCCGTCGGTGTAGAGGGCCAGCAACGCGCCCTCGGGGAGTTCCACCTCGACCTCCTCGAAGGGCTCGCCGCCCACGCCCAGCGGCATGCCGGGCGGCACGTCCAGCATCAGGGCCGGCTCACCGGGCTCGACCAGGACCGGTGGCAGATGACCGGCGTTGGCGAACGTACAGCGTCTGGTGACGGAGTCGTACACCGCGTACACGCAGGTCGCCAGGTAGACCTCGGAGAGGTCGGCGTCCCGGGGCTGGCGGGCCGTGCGCGTGGCCTGCTGGACGCCGCCCGGGGTGCCGAGGCCGCGCGCGATCTCGTCCAACGCGGAGAGCACCTCGGCCGGTTCGAGATCGAGGAGGGCCAATGTCCGTACCGCCGTGCGGAGTTCACCCATCGCCACCGCCGCGCGCAGACCTCGGCCCATCACGTCGCCCACCACCAACGCCGTACGGTGGCCGGGCAGTTCGATGACGTCGAACCAGTCGCCGCCGACCTCGGTCGCCGCGTTGCCGGGGAGGTAACGGCAGGCGATGTCCAGGCCGGAGGCCTCGGGGGCGCCCGGCGGCAGGAGCGACCGTTGCAGGATCAGGGCGCGTTCGTGTTCCCGGCGGTACAGGCGAGCGTTGTCGATGCACACGGCCGCGCGTGCGGCAAGCTCCACCGCGAGGTCCCGGTCGCGGTCGCCGAACGGCTCGCTGCCCTTGGTGCGGGCGAACCGGGCGAGGCCGACGACCGTGTCGTGGGCGACCATCGGAACCGCCAGCGTGGACTGTACGAGGCTCCCGTCCTCCGCCGGGACGCGTTGCGGGCGGGCGGTGCGCAGGGCGTCCGCGCAGGGTGAGTTGAAGGGGAAGTGGTGGACCGCGCCGACCGCGACGGGGTCGGCGGCGCCGGTGAGGGGCACGTCCGAGACGGCGCTCGCGAAGGCGACGCGGCGCAGTTCGGCGCTGCCGTCGGCGAGGCCGGGCGGGGTCTCGTCGCCGGTGAGCAGGCCCTGGTAGAGGTCGACGGTGGCGAGGTCGCAGAAGCCGGGGACGACGACGTCGAGGAGTTCCCGGGCGGTGGTCTCCAGGTCGAGGGAGTTCCCTATGCGGGCGCCGGCCTCGTTGAGCAGGGCGAGGTTGCGGCGGGCGTTGGCGGCCTCGCGGGCGGCGGCCCGGCGGGCGGTGATGTCGGTGCCGAGCCAGGCGATGCCGATGGGGCGCCCGGTGCCGCCGTGCACCCGGTAGAGGTTGACGGACCAGTGCCGGCGTTCCTCGGAGCCGGGGACATGGCCCGTGACATGCATGTCGGTGATGGACTGGCCGCTCTCCAGCACCCGCCGCAGGGTGGCTGAAACCCGCTCGGCCTCACCGCGCGGCAGATAGTCGTGCACGCCGTTGCCCCGGTGGTCGTCCGGGCTGCCGCCGAAGATGGAGGCGAACCGCTCGTTGGCCCGACGGACCCTCAGATCGATGTCGATCAGCAGGAATCCGAACGGCGACTGGCCGAAGATGGCCTGCGAGGCGGCCAGGTCGGTCTCGATGCTGCGCAGGGTACGGACGTCCACGACGATACAGACGGCGGCCTTGTCCCCCTCGGCGGTCCGGGTGGGCATGACATAGACCTCGGCCAGGCCCTCCTCACCGCGCGTGCCGTCGGCCTTGTCCGGCATCCGGAAGGGTACGACCCCGGTCCACTCCCGCCCGTCGAGGATTTCGGCCATCTTGCGCTGGCCGCGCTCGCGCAGGTCGGGGTCGATGAAGGTCTCTATCGGGTCCATGCCGACGGCGCGTGCGGCGGGGATGCCGAAGAGCTGCTCGGCGCGCAGGCTCCACTGGTCGACCAGCCCACCGGGGCTGATGGAGAAGGACGCGACCTTGATGTAGTCGTAGATCGAACCGGGCGGACTGCTCTGCCACATGGCGTCGCCGGGTGCCGTGGCGGCCTCCGCGGCCTGGTTCCTCGCGCCGTCCGACGGGTCCTCGGACTCCGTGGCCTTCGCTGGTATCTCGCTCACGCGAACCGTCCCCTCCAGCTCACCGCGCCCGGCACCGGTCACCGGAGGCGGCTGCCCGCAGTATCCAGCACTACGACGCCGCACGACACGGTGTTCACGATCACAGCTCGGTCCAGATGATTTCAGGACCGTTCCGTGACAACACTTCCACTCTTCTAACCAGGGAACACGCCCTCGAATCACGCACTCCGGAGTCAGCCGCGCGCCCGGGGCGCACGGTGGACTCACCAACGCCCGCTGTACACCCCCTGCTCCCCAGGTGCTTCCGCGCACGCTCCCGGCTCACCCGGGCACGGCCAGTTCGAACCAGACGGTCTTTCCGCTCACGCCGGGCCGGGTGCCCCAGCGGCGCGAGGAGCCGGCGACCAGTTGCAGACCGCGCCCGCTCTCGTCCTCGTCGCGGGCGACGCGCTCGCGCGGCGGGTCGGGCAGCGGGTCGGAGACCTCCACCAGCAGGGTGTCGGCCAGCCCGACGGGGCGTACGAGTCGTACGCCGATGGGGCCGGTGGCGTACCGCAACGAGTTGGTGACCAGCTCACTGACCAGCAACGCGGCGAGGTCGGCGAGGCAGTCGAGGTCCCAGCCGTGCAGTTGCCCGCGGACTGCTGCGCGTGCGGTGCGTACGGCGCCCGGTTCCGCGGGAAAGCTCCACTCGGCGCAGTCGCCATCGGTGTCGATCACGCCGATCACTCCCAGGCCAGCGAGCCCACCCATGTCCGGTTTCGTGGGGTTAATGGGCACATACCCGATATCCCGGGGGCAGTACCGTGCGGGAGGGCGCACAGTGGCACAAACGGCGTACGGGGCGCTCCGCGGGTTTCGCCGCGCGCCGCCGCGCGCCTAAGAACTCGGGTGGTGCGGTCGTCGTGCGGGTGCGGGTCCGTTTCGGCTGGTCGCGCCCGGCGGTGGAGCCGCAGATCTCTTCAGCCCGGCGCCCCCTGCGGGGCTTCGCCCCGCTTTGGATCGGGCGGTCACCTCGCGGACCGCTGGGACGTCCTGGTCGAGCCAGGCCACCTCCCAGATCCGGTCCGGGGTCAGCCAGCGAAGCTCGTCATGGTCCTGGAGGGGCCGGGGCGGGGGCGAGCCGGGGCGCAGGCGGGCGGTCCATACGTGCAGGACGTAAGGCGCCCGCAGCGGCCACTGGCCGGGTACGCGCTCGACGGGTTCGGCGTCGACGCCGAGTTCCTCGCGCAGTTCGCGCGCCAAGGCGTCCTCGGGCCGCTCGCCCGGCTCGACCTTGCCGCCGGGCAGCTCCCAGCGTCCGGCGAGGTCGGCGGGGGCGCTGCGGCGCGCGGCGAGCAGCCGGCCGCCGTCGAGCAGGGCGGCTCCCACCACCACGATGCGGTCCGCCTCGGGTGTCATCCGGTCCGTCATGGGCGTCATGGGGCGGAGCCTACGGGAGGGTGCGCGAGGTCAGTTGCGGCCGCCGTCCCCGTTCTGGCCGATGCGCTCGACCCAGTAGAGCTGTTTGTGGCCCCGGTCGTCGTCGAGGCTGTCGGCGATCTTCTGAGCCTCGGCGCGGGTCGCGTACCGCCCGACGCGGTAGCGATTGCCGTTGTCGTCCTGCCGTATGACGATCCAGGGCAGGGAGACCGTCCCCTCACTCATGGCCCCCACCGCCCGCGTCGCTCCTTCTCGCATCGCCCCGCCCTCCCCCACGCTCGGCCGGGCTGACCCGAGGGGACCCCCGTCCCGTCCCGGGCCTCGGTCGCGCCCCGCCTAAGGAAACCGCAATCCGCATATGCCCGAGCGTACGCCCAACCTTTACGCAGCGAATACGCCTTTTCACAAAGAGGTACGCAACCAGCCAGAACACGGGGGCGCACAGGAGTGAACGCGCCGTCGTGAGCGCCACCGCCCCGAGTCGTAGGCATATCCGAGTGACCCGTGGTCACCTGGGAAAACGGCTGGATTGCAGCGGCCGGCCGACCCTCGGCGAAGGTCGCGGGACAGGGCGTGCGGGTCAGGGCGCGCCAGGGTGTGCGCTACCTCACCGGGAGGGGCGCACGCACCGGCGCGAAAGGCTCCGCCGCCACTTCACCGGCAGACTCACCCCTCACCGAGGGGCCCGGACTACCCCTTCGCCGAGGGGCCGGGTACCCCTGCGCCCTAACGGCCGGCCCCCTTCACAGGCAAGCCCGACCACCACCTCACCGACGGACCCGGCCGCGCGAGGAGCCGCACGCTCCAGACCTGGCCTCGCGAGAGGAGCCGCACGCTCCAGACCCGGCCGTCACTTCACCGGCAAGTGGTACGCCACCCGGTACCGATCGGCCGGAATGACCACGTCCGCCGTCTCCACCGGCCGCCCGGAGGCGTAGTACGTGCGCTGGACGACCACGACCACATGGCCGGGGACTCCGCCGAGCACATGCAGTTCCTCGGCGAGGCCGGGGCGGGCGCCGACCTCCTCGGTGACGTTGTCCACGATGACGTCGATGGCGCGCATGCGCTCGACCACACCCATGCCGCCGAGCGGCCCCTCCTCGGGCAGCATCACGGGAGTACGGCCGGTGACGGCGAGGGGCTCCCATGACGTGGAGAGCATCATCGGCTCGCCGGCCTCCCGGAAGAGGTACTTCGTGCGCATGACCCGGTCGCCAACGTCGATGGCCAGCCGGTCGGCGATGGCGGCCCCGGCCTCGGCCTGCTCGCTGCTCGACTCCCAGGTGCCGCGCACCGCGGCGTCGGCCTGCTCCTGCCGGAAGGGCGTGGCACCGCCGGCCGGGCGGTACCCGGAGCGGGCCACGCGCCGGGGCACGGGCCGCTCGCGCACATACGTCCCGGAGCCGGAACGGCCCTCGACCAGCCCCTCGGCCATCAGCACCTTGCGCGCCTCCAGCGCGACCGTGTCCGAGACGCCGTACTCCTCACGGATGCGGGCCTGGGAGGGCAGCCGGGTGTGGGGCGGCAGCGAACCGTCGACGATCTTCTTGCGGAGATCACCCGCGACACGCAGGTACGCCGGCTGCTCACCGAAAGTCACTGGCCGCTCCCATCAGGTTGTACAGACAGCAACAGCCTGGCAACCGTGGGTTGTGCCATGCAAGCAAAGGCCAGAGAATCACTCGATGTGATGACACGGGGCGTGGGAGGGCTTTACCCAGGCACTTTCTCCCCCGTATAGGTCCGCTCACACCTGGCGCGGGGCGGTTGAGGGAGCTGTAGCCCCGCGGGCATGGCGGGTATGGCGCAACGCCTGTGGCCCGTCCGACTGTTGGGGGTACGGCGGGGCCACGTACGGACTGTGCGGGTGCGGGCGGGGTGGCTGAAACGGCGCTTCTGGCTGGTGGGGGCCGGGGGCGGCCGTAGGGACCCCGGTACCGTGCTCCTTGGCCGGGCGGCGGCGACGCGGGACCGGTGAACGGCCGGTGGCCCGGCTGACGTACGACTGGGCACATGGTGAGCGGGGCGGAAGCGGGGGCGGAATGAGGGTGGGGACCCTGACCGGGGGTCGGGCGGGCGGCGACGCCGTCACCGGGGACCGCGGGGGCGCCGAGGTCGTCCGGGCGGTGAACGGGCTCACCAGGCATTGGGCGGCGGCCGCGCACGACGGCACGGTCTTCTCGGCGGCCGGGGTCCGGCCCCTGCCAGGCTTCCGCACCGCCGCGATCACGACGTTCGTGGCGGCCGGGGCCGGCGCGCTGGCGAAGCCGCGGTACGCCACGACGCGGATCGACGCCGCCTGCGACCGCCCCTTCGACCGCCCCTTCGGCTTCCTCGCCCTGCACCGGCACGCGCGGCTGGTGCCGGCGGCGGGGTGGGTGACGGATCCGCCGCCGTATCCCGAGGATCCGTACCTAGTGACCGGCAAGGCCGCGCAGGAGGACGACGAGTGAGCAAGGTGACCGCCGAGACGGTCCGTCAGGTGAACGGGCTGACGGCTCGCTGGGCGCAGGCCCTGCCCGAGGGCACGGCGTTCTCGGCGCCCGGGGTCTGGCCCCTGCTGGGCTTCCTGGCCGACGGCGCGACAGGCCCGGCGCGCGCGGAGCTGGCCGGGGCGCTGGGCGTGCCGGCCGAGCAAGCGGCCGCAGCGGCACGGGAGTTGCTGCTGGCGCTCGCCTCGGTGTCCGGCCTGGACGCGGCGCTCGGCCTGTGGTCGCACCAGGGGCTGGCGCTGCGCGAGGAGTGGCGGGCCGGGCTGCCGGCCGGGACGTACGGGGTGTTCGGGGACGACCTCGTCACCGCGCAGGAGCGGCTGGACGCCTGGGCGGCCGAGCGGACCGGCGGGCTGGTCGAGCGCATGCCGGTGACGCTGACCCGGGACGCGCGGATGGTGCTGGCCAGCGCCCTCGCGCTGCGCACGACCTGGCGGCAGCCCTTCGACCAGCTGCCGCTCAGGCCGGACGCCGGCCCCTGGCAGGGCCGCACCCTGCGTGGGCTGCACCGGCGCAGCCCACGGCCGGACCGGGTGGGCGTGACGGGCACGCCGGACGGTTTCGTCACGGCGCTGACGGTGCCCGGCGACAACGGCATCGACGTCCATCTGGTGCTCGGCGAGGAACACATGACTCCGGGGCAGGTGCTGAACGCCGGGGTGGGGATCGTGGAGCGGGCGCTGCCGCTCACCGGGGGCGGCGCACTGCCGCACGGGCATGTGGGGCCGGGCCTGTATGTGGAGCAGCAGCCTGCCGTCGAGCCGACGTCACTGACGCTGGACGTGCGGACGGTGGCGTACGAGGTGCGCGCCGATCACGATCTGCTCGCCCTGCCCGGGCTGTTCGGGCTCACGGCGGCAGCGGATGCCCGGCACGGCCACTTCTCCGGCATCAGCGACTACCCACTCGCGATCGGCCAGGCCCGCCAGTCGGCGCTGGCGCAGTTCGGTCCGCTGGGGTTCCGGGCGGCGGCGGTGACGGCCGTGATGCCGGAGGCGGGCGGCCTGCCGCCGCAGTACCGCTACGAGTCCACGGTCGTGCGGGTCGTCTTCGACCGTCCCTTCGGCTTTCTCGCCGTGGACCGTGAGTCCCGGCTGGTGCTGGTGGCGGGCTGGGTGACGGATCCGGCGCCGGAGCCGGTCATGAGCTTCCCGGGCGCTGTTCCTCCAGGACTCTGACACAGCGGGCGATCAGCCCGGTCAGGGCGTCCCGCTCCGCCTCGGTGAACTCCGCGGCGAGGGCTCGCTCGACGCGTACGGCGGAGGTGTCGGCCGCGGTGAGGACGGCGCGGCCCTCGTCGGTGAGGCGGGTCTCCAGGACGTTCTTGTGCCACTCGTGCGGGCTGCGGGTGATCAGATCGCGGTCCTGGAGGTTCTTCAGGACCGTGTTCATGGTCGGCGGGGTGACCCCGCACAGCCGGGCGAGGGCGGCCGCGGAGATGCCCGGGTTGTCGTCGAGGTGGAGCAGCGCGGCGTACTGGGCGACGGTCAGGCCCGCGGGCTTCAGGACCGCCGCCTTGGTCGCGTTGAGGGCCTGCTCGGCCCGCTTGAGGTGGGAGCCGAGGCGCTCGGACGCGGGCATGGAGGTCACCGGACCACATTAATGCCTTGGCCAGGATGAATGCCCTGATGATGATCAGGATACTCTCGATGATTAATACACTGGTGATCGTTAGAGTTCTAATATAGCTTTGCATCCGTCATGCAGTGAGTAGCCGAACCGAGAGGCGCCTGTCGTGTCCCGTTCGATCCACCGCCGTACCTTCCTGTCCGGCGCCGCCGCCGCGGCCGTCGCCGTCGCCGCGCCCCGGGCGACCGCGGCCACCGGCCCCCGCATCTCGACCGCCTTCACCCTCCCCGGCGACCGCGCCTACCCCGAGGGCATAGCCCTCGACCCCCGCACGGGCGACGCCTACGTCGGCTCCTACACGACCGGCGCGATCTACCGCGCCGCCGCCGGCAGCCGCACCGCCGAGGTCTTCCTGCCGGCCGGCACGGACGGCCGTACGACGGCCAACGGCCTGAAGGCCGACCGGGCGGGCCGCCTCTGGGTCATCGACCACACCACCGGGGTCGACGTGTACGACCTGAGCGACCGCTCCCTGCTGGCCCGCTTCGAGGTACCGGCAGGCGACCCGCACTTCCTGAACGACCTCGTGATCACCGCGGACGGCACGGCGTACGTCACCGACAGCGTGCGCCCGGTGGTCTACCGGATCACCCCGGCCGACCTGGCCCGCGCGCACGGCGGCCGGGCGCCACTGACCGCACGGTACGACCTGAGCGGGGCCGTCCCGTCGCACGGGCCGGACGCCTACACCCTGAACGGCATCGCCGCCGACGCCACCGGACGCCGGCTGTTCGTGGTCGACATGACCGGCGGCGGCCTGTACCGGGTCGACGTGACCGACGGTTCGATACTCCAAGTCACCCTGCACGGCGGCGACTTGGTGCACGGTGACGGCCTGGACCTGTCCCACCGCACCCTGTGGGCCGCCCACAACAAGAGCAACACCCTGACCCGCTGGCACCTCTCCCCCGACGGCACCGAGGCCCGTCTTCTCCGTACCCTGACCGACCCCGCCCTCCAGATCCCCACCACCCTGGCCCACACCCCCCGCGGCCTCCTCGTCGTCCGCTCCCAGTTCGACAAGGGCGGCCCGATGGGCTCGGGCACACCGACGACACCGTTCACGGTGGCGCGGGTGACGGGGATGTGACCGGTCGGCCGGGGCGATGTTCGCCGGTGGCCTCCAGCTGGACCGGCCCGCCATGACGCCCTCGTCCCGCTTCACCGGGCTTTCACGTCAAGCCCGCTGATCTGCGTGATCCCCGGTCGCGCCACCGGGTGACCAGCCACAGGACGTTGACGCCGCCCAGGGTGATCAGGACTGCCGCCGAGTCGGTGTTGCCCGCGAGGCCGTGCCCCGGCCCCAGTCCCCGTGCCGCGCGGATCAGCAGGGTGACGTCGACAGGGAGTGTGACCGCGGCCATGAACGTCAGGCAGGCCACCGTGCCGGCCACAAGGACGGCGCTGTAGAGGCGGACGGCCCGGCGCTCGTGCGGGGGCAGCCGGGAGCTCGGGTCGTCGGTCCCGGTGGTCCGGCCGGGGCGCAGCGATCGCACCGCCCGCCGGAACACGTACCGCACGTAGGCGAGACCGTCGCCGTACAGGTTCCGGCAACCGGTGACGTCCTGGACGACGAAGTACAGGTCCGTACGCATGAACACCATGAGCTGGAAGGGCAACGGCATCAGGGCCAGCAGCAGGGCCGCGGACAGCAGCCGGCGGACCGTCGTACCGGGGCTCGCCAGGGCGAGGGTCAGGACCAGCGACGAGGCGACGGACAGGTTCAGGGCGATGCCGGCCAGGTAGGCCGTCAGCCGGTGGCGGCGGGGCGCGAGCTCGATGCCGCTGATGTCCGTCTGCATGACGAGGAACTGCAGCCGGGTGCCCAGCCGCATCTTCCCCGGCACGCCCGCGGCGCGGGCGGTGACCAGGTGCGCCAGCTCATGAGCCAGCACCAGCGCCCACCCGGCTGCCGCCCCGGTGAGCAGGACCAGGCTGCCGTGCGGGCTCCACAGCAGGTCGCGATAGCCCGGCAGCAGGCCGGGACGGCGGATCAGGACGACGACGGCAGCCGCCAGCAGCGCTCCGGCGAACACGGGAAGCACCGGGTGCAGGGCGAACCGGACATGGTGGGGGCGCAGCCATGGCAGCGACGCGCGCGGCGGTTCGGCGTCCGGAATCGGACACTCCCCGATCCGTGCCACGAACCCCAGAGCGGCCAGGTCCCTGACGAACTCCGTGATCTCGAACTCCTCGCCGGTCTCGTCACGCAGCGTCTCCGCCGTGCGGGCCACGCTCAGTCCCTCGCCCAGGAGTTCCACCGCCCGGGCCCCGGCCGCCGGCATGGCGACGAAGGTCCGGGTGGTGATGCGGCCCACGATCCACTCGTCCCGTTCACGCTGCACCGCCAGGTCGTGCAGCAGGACGCGGGCCGACGGCTCGATTCGGGGAAGGCCCTCCGCCGCGGTGTCCGTCACGAGAGGTCCCCCGGTCCCCGGTGCGCGGCCGGTTCCGGCCCGGCCGGTTCCGCTCGGCAGGCGGGGCAGTCGGGGCGTCGGTCCGAGCGCTGCTCGATCGCGTCTCCGGGCACCATGAGATTGAGGCCGAACCGGTGCCCGGGGCCGACCGGGGGGACACCGCACAGCAGCGTGATGGCGGCATGGGCCAGCAGACCGCCGGACAGGCCCGCGGTCACGGCGTTGACCGGATTCCACGGCATGCGGGGCGAGGCGACATCCTCGTCCTGGCCGGGCGCGAGCCGCAGATCGCGCCGCTCGGCCTCCGCGATGCGCAGACACTCCCAGCACGCGCCCCGGCCCGGCGTGAAGACCCCGACACTCACCAGTGGACCGCGGTAACCGGCTTCGGCCCACGACGTGCCGGAGGCCAGGCAGACCCGGTTGGTCCAGCTGCGGATGGCCGCGGGGCGGTCGGCGGCCAGCAGCAGTACGTCGTACCCCGACCCGCCGCCGGAGCTGTCGGGGGCGCCGGTCAGCAGGTCTTCGAGGTCCGCCGGCCCGCGTACCTCGCGGCGCTCGCCGGTGACCGTCGTGTCCGAGTTCAGGGCGCGCAACGCCGTCAGCGCCGCGTCGATCTTGGGCGTACCGAGGTCGCGCTCGCTGAAGAGGGTCTGCCGGTTGAGGTTGGACAGCTCGACGACATCCGGGTCGACGCAGTGCAGCCGCCCCACTCCGGAGGCCGCCAGGTCCCGTGCGGCGGCGCCGCCGGTACCGCCGACGCCGATCAACAGGACCCGGGCACGGCGCAGCCGCACCTGCGGCTCCCAGGAACTCTCCCTCGGCCGGAGATCCATCCAGCGCAGCAGGGTCATGCCCCTGCTGTACCGCTCCCGTTCCCGCTCGGACAGCTCCGCCGGCGGGGCGGCACCGGCGTCCTCCACGAACCCGGCCATGGTCAGATCCGTCATCGCCTGCACGATGTCCGGGGCCGGTGGCCGTAATCCCGGATGGCGGCGGGACACCTCGGCGACGATCTCCCCGGCGTTCCGCGTGCCGTCCATGGCCTCGACCAGCGTCCACACCCAGCCGTCGGGATCCTTGACCTCGGCACCGATGCCGTGGACGACGCTCCCGATCCTCACGTGGCCGTCAACGGTTCGGTAGGCCCGGTGCTCCGGCTTGATCCGGGGGCGCCGCATCGCGGGCACCGTCATCATCGCGCCAATCTCCTCAGCCCCAACTCCTCCGACTGCAACGGACATTGACAAGCGTCACCCGGCGAGCGAACCCTGACAAGAGCACATCAACCCACTGCACGCCACGGCCACCACCGGGAGGACACGGCATGCCGAACAAGATCGAGATCCGTCCGCTGGACAAGAAGGAGACCACCAGCGACAGCGGCGGTAACGGCGGCGCCTGACCAGACGCGGATGATGAACCGGTACCCCACGGTCGCGGAAGTCACCGAGTCGGCACGGCAGTTGGTCTCCCGGTTCCCCGGAGCCGGCCGCCTGCGCCGGATCGGGACGTCCCGGGCGGGCCGCCCGGTCCTGATGCTGTCCGTGGGACACGGGCCGCGTCACATCCTGGTGGTCGCCCGGCCGCACCCCGACGAGCCGGTCGGCGCCGCGACCGCGCTCGCGCTGGCGGAGCGAGTGGCACGCGGCGACCGGCTGTCCGCGGCGACCGACCCCGCCATCGTCACCTGGGACATCATTCTGTGCCTGGACCCGGACGGCGCCGCCCTGAGCCATGGAATCGAAGAGGCGACGGCCGGGCCCGGCCACACCCTGGACACCTACTACCGCACCGCCTACCGCCCGGTCGCGGCGGAACAGCCGGAGTGGGCACCGATCGAATCGCAGCAACTCCCGGAGAGCCAGGCGCTGTTCCGTGTGATCGACGAACTCCGTCCGTTTCTCCAGTGCTCCCTGCACGGCGTCGAAGCGGGCGGCAGCTGGGTCCAGGTGACCCGCGACCTCCCCGAGCTCGCTGTACCTTTCCAGGCGTCCGCCACGGAGCTCGGCATTCCGGTCCAGCACGGCACGTTCGACGCCCTGTACTGGGAAAACCCCAGCCCCGGGGTCTACGTCCTGCCACCGCCGGACAGCACCGACCGCCTGGCGGCCGGGTCCGAGAACATCGGGTTGTCCACTTGGTGCGCACCTCAGCGGTACGGCGGCGTCACGGCGATCATCGAAGTGCCCATGTGGGCGACCGACCTCGCCGACGATCTGTCCCCGCACCCGGAAGCCGCTCACGTACTGCGCGAACTGGCCGGGCTGGTACGGGAGCGCGGACGGCAGGTGACCGCCGTCCTCGACAAGGCACGCGCATTCCTGCCACCGGCCCAGGACAGCCCGCCCAGACGCGTGCTGGAGTGGATGGCCGACGGTCTGTACGACCTGGTCGCCGACTCCTGGGAACCGCTCGCCCGGCAGGCGGCCGCCGCGTCACACCCCGACGATCCGCACCGGTTGACGACGGCCCAGGTCTGCGCCCTGGACATCGTGGCCCGCCGCCAACCGCTGCGCGCCGCGGGTCTTCTGCTACGGCTGCTGAAGACGACGGACGACGCCGCCGCCCCCGGTCTGCACCGCGACCTGGACGAACTCTTCACCGCGTGGTGCACGGACTTCGAGACGGCCCTGCGGCTGCGCTGGGTGCCGGTGCACCACCAGGCGGAACACCAGGCACGCACGGTCGTGGCAGCCGCCGAGACCGCGCTGACGGCCCTGCAGTGAACCCGACACCGACCCGGGACCGCTACCGCGCCCCGGCGACGATCTCGTGGCCCGCGCCTCGTCGAATCGCTACGGTTGAGCCATGACCGCACTGCCCGACTGGATGCGCCCGCCGCGCGAGGAAGGCTGGTTCGCGGAGGACCTGGACCGCCTTCCCGAGGCACCCCGCCACACCGAGCTGATCGACGGAGCGCTTGTCTTCGTGATGTCGCCGCAGAGGTGGTGGCACGGCCACCTCGTCACCATGCTCACCGTCGCTCTCATGGAGCAGGCGCCCGGCGATGTCAGGGTCGGCCGCGAGATGACCATAAAGCTCGACGAGCGAAACCGGCCCGAGCCGGATCTGCTGCTGACGACCGCCGACTACGACGGAGACCGCACCTGGTTCGCGCCGGACGAGGTGCGACTCGTCATCGAGGTCGTCTCACCCGAGTCCGCGCACCGGGACCGCACGGTCAAGCTCCGCAAGTACGCGGAGGCAGGCATCGCGCACTACTGGTGCATCGAGGACGAGAACGGCGCCCCCGTCGTCCATGTCTATGAACTCGACGAACCAACGGGAGCCTACGCACCCGCCGGCATCTTCCGAGGCACCTTGGAGCGCCCGGTTCCGTTCCAGATCAACCTGGACCTCGACAAGCTCACCCCACCGCGGGGCAACTGAAGTCAGCAATCGCCTAGCGCTCAGCAACGCGGCGATCACACGTTGAACCGGAACGCCCACGGCAACGCTGCGACCTGCGGAAACGCGCCTTTCCACGATCCCATCCAGCACAGGTCCAGCACGGTGGCGGTTTACCCAGCACCTCCGAGCGATCGTGAAGCCGTTGTGTACACATGAGACACTCGGTACACTTGGGTGTATGACGCAGCCACTGCCCACAGAGTCCATCCGCGATGTCCGGGCACACCTGGCCGAGGTCGTGGAACGAGCCGACCGTGACGACGTACCCACGGTGATCACGCGCCGAGGCAAGGAGGTGGCTGCCGTGGTGTCCATCGACATGCTCCGGAAATACCAGGAGTGGGAAGAGCGCGAGATCAACCGGATCATCGACGAGCGCATGGCCAATCCGGCGCCCGGCATCCCGATCGAGGACATCATGAGGGAGACGCTGGCGCGCAGTGAGTGAGTACCGCACCGCCTTCCGGCCCGAGGCTCAGGCCGAACTCCGCAAGGTCCCGCGAGACATGACCCTCCGCATTCTGGCCAAGTTGACCGAGCTGGAGAGTGACCCTCTGGGGTTCAACACCACCGCCCTCGTCTCCCAACCCGACCGCCGCCGCCTATGCGTGGGCGACTACCGCGTGATCTACACGATCGACAACGGCGAGCTGGTGGTGTGGGTCGTGCACGTCGGGCATCGCTCCACTGTGTACGACACCTGAGTACGCCTGACGTCGGGTCAGAACATCCAGCACCGATCCAGCACGGGATTCGCGACAAAGTACGAGAAGGCTCGGGACCGCCAACACTACACAACAGCGTCAGCAAGAGATCGAGGTTCGAGGGACTTCTCCGCGACGCCCTTGCAGCCTGATCGCGCCCCAAATCCCTTGCCTTGCCTGCTACTCGCCACTCACAGCGGCCAGGCTGTCAGCAAGTGGCCGGGGCCGTAGGCGGCGTCGAGCCCCGGACAGTCGACTCCGCTGCGCGAGACCGCCACGACGGGAACAGGTTCGTCGGTGAGGGCGGCCCGGTGTCGGTGGAGGGCGGCCAGGTCGTGCCGGTCGAAGGGCGACTGCTCCAGCCACTTGATGGAGCCCACGAAGAGCAGCTCCTTGGCAATGGGGGCGCGGTCCGCCCCGACGATGTCGATTTCGACGTCGTTGGTGCGGGTCCAGTAGCCGCCCACCGCGGGGGCTGCGGGCAGTTGGCCGTCGGGCAGTATCCGGGCAAGCGCCTCGCGGATGAGCGGCTCGATCGCCCGGCCGCGCCAGCTGGTCCAGTTCTCCCGGATGCGCGCCAAGGTCAGATCGCCCCGCCCCCGCTCGATCTCTTCCATGGACGGGCCGAGCAAGTGCAGCCAAAACCGCAGGTAGGGATCTGTCACCCGGTAACGGCGATCCTTCGACGGACGCAGCGATACAGGCAGCTCCCCAGCGACGATCCGTTTGTCCGTAAGCAGCTCCAGAGCTCGCTGCAGCGGCGTGGCCCCGATCCCGCCGGCTGCACGGGCGATGTTGGTGAAGGTCCGCTCGCCACTACCGATAGCCGCCAGCACCGTACGCGCCTGGGCCTGCGGGGGGAATTCGGCAGCCAGCGAGCGCTCGGCCGACACCAGCAGGGCCGAGACCGGATCACTCAACGCCTCGCCAAGGAAGTCCCACAACCCTGCGCCGCGCGGCCACTCAGCGCAGATCAGCGGCAGCCCGCCAGTGACCAGCGCAGCGTCGAAAGCTTCCGCCGGATCCAGCCCAAGCATCTGTCCCACCTCTGCGGGGTTGAGTGGTCCCAGCACCATCTCCCGGCCGCGCTGATGGAAGGGTCGCCCGTAGCTGTTCAGTGCCTCCATCATCGACAGATCGGAGCCGATGAGGACCAGCAGCACTGGCTTGGTTTCCAGCACCCGATCCCAGGCCCGCTGCAGCATCCCCTCAAAGGCGCCATCGGTATCCATCAGGTACGGCACTTCATCGATGACCAGCACGCTCGCCCGGTCAGCGGGCAGCGCCGCAGCCAGCACGTCGAACGCGGCATCCCAACTCTCCGGCCGCGCGGCGGCCACCAGCCCCGCCAACGGCAGCGTCGATGCCTGGGCGTCCCGGGCGAGTCGCGCAAGATCATCCCTAGGGGACGCGCCGGTCGCCGCGTAGAACAAGAACGGGGCCCCGGAGCGCTCCGCAAACCGCTCGACCAGTCGCGACTTGCCCACGCGTCGCCGCCCGCGCAACATCACGCACCGACCGGGCCGCTCCCCGCCAACCCCTGCAGCGACCTTCTGCAGCTCTCGCTCCAACGTCGCCAGTTCCTGCCGACGGCCTACAAAGTCCACCACGCCTACCCACCTCCGCCCATGATACTAACTTGAATGTTAGCAACATTGACGTTAGTGCGGGACCTTTACCGGTGTCGATCACGGTCACGAGTCGTGGACCCGACGTCCCTCCAGCCGCGCCGGGCGATGCGCGCACCGAGGTCGTAGCGGCTGAGAGCGTCGGGGCCGGCGAGGTGGAAGAGGCCGGCCCCGTCCGATCGCGTGAGTTACCACAAGGCGGCGGCCAGGTCCTCGACGTGCACGGGGCAGCGCACGTCGTCGGTGAAGAGAACACCTAGCCATGCGGACAGGTCCTCGATGAGGTGGACGAGGGCCGTCGCCACACCGCTGTAGCGGTTGTCGTTGTAACGGGAACGAGCAAGGGGCCGACCCGAAAACGAGACGACCCCTCCTGACTTGCATGTTTGCCAGGGCGGCAAAGTGGTGTTAATTCACCCGCTCACACATTGAACCGGAACTCCACCACGTCCCCGTCCTGCATGACATAGTCCTTGCCCTCCATGCGGGCCTTGCCCTTGGCTCGGGCCTCGGGGACCGAGCCGGTTGCGAGCAGGTCGGTGAAGGAGATGACCTCGGCCTTGATGAAGCCCTTCTGGAAGTCGGTGTGGATCACGCCGGCCGCCTCGGGGGCTGTGGCGCCCTTCTTGATCGTCCAGGCGCGGGACTCCTTGGGGCCGGCCGTGAGGTAGGTCTGCAGGCCGAGGGTGGCGAAGCCGACGCGGGCGAGGGTGGCGAGGCCGGGCTCGTCCTGGCCGACGGACTGGAGGAGTTCGAGGGCCTCCTCCTCGTCCAGTTCGGCTAGGTCCGCCTCCAGCTTGGCGTTGAGGAAGATCGCCTCGGCGGGGGCGACCAGGGCGCGCTGCTCGTCCTTGAAGTCCTCGTCGATCAGTTCGTCCTCGTCGACGTTGAAGACGTAGAGGAAAGGCTTCGTCGTGAGCAGGTGCAGGTCGTGGAGGAGTTCGTTGCGCTCGGTGCCCTGGACGATGCCGTGCGCGAAGAGCGTGTCGCCCTTCTCCAGGATCTCCTTGGCCTCCTCGACCGCCTTGACCTTGGGGGCGATGTCCTTCTTGATGCGCGACTCCTTCTGGAGGCGCGGGAGGACCTTTTCGATCGTCTGGAGGTCCGCCAGGATCAGCTCGGTGTTGATCGTCTCGATGTCGTCCTTCGGCGAGACCTTGCCGTCGACGTGGACGACGTTCTCGTCCTTGAAGGCGCGGATGACCTGGCAGATCGCGTCGGACTCACGGATGTTCGCGAGGAACTTGTTGCCGAGGCCCTCGCCCTCGGAGGCGCCGCGCACGATGCCGGCGATGTCGACGAAGTCGACCGTGGCCGGGAGGATGCGCTCCGAGCCGAAGATCGACGCCAACTGCGCGAGGCGGGCGTCGGGGACGCCGACCACGCCGACGTTCGGCTCGATCGTGGCGAACGGGTAGTTGGCCGCCAGCACGTCGTTCTTGGTCAGGGCGTTGAAAAGGGTCGACTTGCCGACATTGGGCAGGCCGACGATTCCGATCGTGAGCGACACGTTGCGACTTCCCGTAGATGAGTGGGCCAGGGGGTGCCAGGGGCCAGAGACCGACACTGGCCGATCCCCCAGTTTACGGCGTCCACGCCCACCGGCTCGCGGGAGCTTCGAACGCCCGGCCAGGCTCTGCGCACCGGCGTGTCTGATGGGTGATTCGGCACATAAACAGACCTAAGTTGGTCCAGTGGAGCAACACGGATCGCGACCCTCGGACGACGGACCGCGAAGTGGCACGCCGCAGCCCGCGCACCTGCCCTCGCAGGCCCGGCGCCGGTCGGGCGGGGAGGGCAGATCGGGAGCGTGGGCGCAGCGGAAGGAGCGCGGCGCACGGATGGCGCGGGCGGCCCGGGCGGTGCGGGGACCGCGTCTGCCGAATCCCCGGCTCACCGGGCGCGGCACCGGACTGTTCTGTGTCGTCGCGATGTTCCTGCTCGGCTGTCTGGACGCGCTGCTGTTCGACGGGTACATGCCCGTGTACGGCGTGCTGTTTCTCCCGGTGTGCGTGCTGACCGCGCTGTGGGCACGGGCGGGGGACGTGCTGACCGCCCCGGTGATCGTACCGATCGCGTTCGCCGTGGGGCTGATCCCCGCCGCCGACGGAAACGGGGGGCTGCTCGGCCGGCTGATGGGGCTGTTCACCGGGCTCGCCACCCAGGCCGGCTGGCTGTACACCGGGACGCTCTTCGCCGGAGTGATCGTGCTCGTACGCCGGGTGCGGTGGGTACGGGGGCGCCGGCGACGAACCTGAGCCGGCGCGTCACGGCCACGCTGTCCTACGCCGCCTGGGCTGCCCGGGCCCTACGTCAGCTGGGCCGCTCTCATCGCCGCTCCCACGATCCCCGCGTTGTTCTGCAGCTGGGCCGGGACGATCTCGGCCTTGATGCCGTCGAGCAAGTGCAGGAACTTGTCGGCCTTGCGGCTGACCCCGCCGCCGATGATGAACAGCTCCGGCGAGAACAGCATCTCCACATGCGCCAGGTACTTCTGGACGCGCTGTGCCCAGCGCTCCCAGCTCAGCTCGTGGTCTTCCTTGGCCTTGCTGGAGGCCCGCTTCTCGGCGTCGTGGCCGCCCAGCTCCAGGTGGCCCAGTTCCGTGTTCGGGACGAGGGCGCCGTCCACGAAGACGGCGCTGCCGATGCCGGTGCCGAAGGTGAGCAGGATGACCGTGCCCTTACGGTCCCGGCCGGCGCCGAACTGCATCTCGGCGACGCCCGCCGCGTCCGCGTCGTTGAGCACGACCACCGGCAGGCCGCCCAGTCTGCCGGTGAACAACGCGCGCGCGTCCGTGTCGATCCAGCTCTTGTCGACGTTCGCCGCCGTACGGATCATGGCGCCGCCCGTGACCACCCCGGGGAAGGTCAGACCGACCGGGCCGGTCCAGCCGAAGTGGTCCACGACCTGCTTCACCCCGTCGGCCACGCCGTCCGGTGTCGCCGGGTGCGGGGTGAGCACCTTGAGGCGCTCCTGAGCCAGGTCGCCCTTGTCCAGGTCCACAGGGGCGCCCTTGATCCCGGATCCGCCGATGTCCACGCCGAAGATCTGCATGGCACCACGTTACGACGCGGGACTGACAGTCACTCCGCGGAAGGACCGGTGCCGCCGCGCTCGGCGACCAGGGTCGTCGCCTCCTCGCGCAGGTCGCGGCGCAGCTCCTTGGGCAGCGAGAAGGTGATGGACTCCTCGGCCGCCTTGACGATCTCCACGTCGCCGTAGCCGCGCTCGGAGAGCCACTCCAGCACCTGCTCGACCAGGACCTCCGGGACGGACGCGCCGGAGGTGACGCCGACGGTCGTCACGCCCTCCAGCCAGGCCTCGTCGATCTCGTCGGCGAAGTCGACCAGGTAGGCCTCGCGGGAGCCGGCGAGCTTGGCGACCTCGACGAGCCGCTTGGAGTTGGAGGAGTTGCGCGAGCCGACGACGATGACCAGCTCGGCCTCGGCGCCCATCTGCTTCACGGCGAGCTGGCGGTTCTGCGTGGCGTAGCAGATGTCGTCGCTGGGCGGGGAGACGAGACCCGGGAACTTGGTCTTCAGGGCGTCGACGGTCTCCATGGTCTCGTCCACGGAGAGGGTGGTCTGGGACAGCCAGACGACCTTGGACGGGTCGCGGACCTCGACCTTGGCGACGTCCTCGGGACCGTCGACGAGCTGGATGTGGTCGGGGGCCTCGCCGGAGGTGCCGATGACCTCCTCGTGGCCCTCGTGGCCGATCAGGAGGATGTCGTAGTCCTCCTTGGCGTAGCGGACGGCTTCCTTGTGGACCTTGGTGACCAGGGGGCAGGTGGCGTCGATGGTGGCGAGGCGGCCCTGCCTGGCCTCCTCGTGCACGACCGGGGCGACGCCGTGGGCCGAGAACATGACGATGTTGCCCGGCGGCACCTCCTCCGTCCGTTCGACGAAGACGGCACCCTTCTTCTCCAGGGTCTGCACGACGTACTTGTTGTGGACGATCTCGTGCCGGACGTAGATCGGGGCCCCGTACTGTTCGAGGGCCTTCTCGACGGCGATGACGGCGCGGTCCACACCGGCGCAGTAGCCCCGGGGGGCGGCGAGCAGGACACGGCGGCCAGGCGAAGCGGTCATGCGTCCCATCGTAAGGCCGCGTTCGGCGGCGTCGAGATCGCGTCCCCGGCGCCGTGCGGGGAACACTGGGTGCCATGTCCGACACGGAAACCACGGCCTCCCCGACGGATGAGCACCACGGGCTGCGGCGGAGCCTCGGCTTCCGGGATCTCGTGGTCTACGGACTTCTCTTCATCGCCCCCATGGCGCCGGTCGGCGTCTTCGGCACGCTGGACGCCAGGTCGCACGGTGCAGTGGCGCTGGTGTACGTGGTGGCGACGGTCGCCATGGGATTCACCGCGTTCAGCTATGCGCAGATGGTGCGGGTGGTGCCGCAGGCGGGGTCGGTGTTCGCCTACGCGCGCGTGGGGCTCGGGAAGGAGGCCGGGTTCGTCGCGGGCTGGATGGCGATGCTGGACTATGTCCTCATCCCGGCGGTGGCCTATCTCTTCTCCGGGATCGCGATGAACGCGCTGGTCCCGCAGGTGTCCCGGTGGGTGTGGACCGCGCTGGCCGTCGTGGTCACGACACTGCTGAACCTGTGGGGCGTACGGACGGCCGCGATCGTGGGTTTCCTCGTCCTGGCCATGGAGATCGTCGTTTTGCTGGTGTTCGTGGTGGCGGCGCTCGTGGTGCTGGCGCGGGACGGGGCGGCGCGGGGGCCGTGGACGCCGTTGTCCGGTGACGGCACACAGGGTCCCTTCGCGCTCTCGGCGGTGCTCGGCGCGGTGTCGGTGGCGGTGCTGTCGTATCTGGGCTTCGACGCGATCGCGACGTTCGCCGAGGAGGTCACCGGGGCGTCGGCGAAGGTGGCGCGGGCGCTGCTGTTCTGTCTGGCGCTGGCGGGGGTGCTGTTCGTGGCGCAGACGTATCTGGTGGCGCTGCTGGAGCCGACGACGTCCGCGCGGCTGGCCGCCGCTCCCGGCAAGCAGGGCTCGGCCTTCTACGACGCCGTGGACGTCTCCGTCGGCGGCTGGCTGCACGATCTGGTGGCCGTGAGCAAGGCCATCGGGGCGGCGTTCGCGGCGCTGGCCGGGCAGGCGGCGGCGGGGCGGCTGCTGTTCGCGATGGGCCGGGAGCGGCGGCTGCCCCGGGCCCTGTCCCGGACGGACGCCGGTGTGCCGCGGGTCGCTCTGCTGTGCTCGGCGGTGATCACGCTGGTCGCTGCGGGGTGGGCGGCGCGGCGGGACGACGGTCTGGACAGGCTCGTCTCGGTGGTCGACGTGGGCGCGCTGACGGCGTTCACGCTGCTGCACGCGAGCGTGGTGGGGTATTTCGCGGTACGGCGGCGGGAGGGGCGGCTCAGCTGGTGGCGGCATGTGCTGGTGCCGGGGGTGGGAGCGGCGATCACGGTGGCGGTGATCGTGGAGGCGAGCGGGGTGGCGCAGGTGGTGGGGGCGGTGTGGTTGGTGATCGGGGGGCTGGTGCTGGTGGGGCAGCGGGGGCGGGTGGAGGCGTCTGGGTAGCTGAGCGGCGCGGGGGCTGGGCAGCAGTGGGTTTCGCTCGCCCGCGCCGGCGGGGTGCCGCTTCTGTGGGACGGGAGCCGCCCCAGCTGCACGACTGCCCGCGGCTACGGCGTCTTGGCGGCCGGCGGCACTGCGGTTCCCTGGGCAGGGCTGTGCCCGGCAGCCGGACCTGAGCCCGGCGGCGCGTGGCCCCGTTGTCGGTACTCCCCGTTACGCTCAACCGCATGGCTGTGAACACGACCCCTGAGGCACCCCTGCCCGTGGGCGAGGTCTCCCGGTTGATCGGCGGGTGGATCGACCGGCTCGGTGCGGTGTGGGTCGAGGGGCAGATCACGCAGTTGTCGCGGCGGCCCGGTGCCGGGGTCGTGTTCCTGACGCTGCGGGATCCGTCGTACGACATCTCCGTGAGTGTGACCTGCTATCGGCAGGTGTTCGACGCCGTCGCGGACGTCGTGGGCGAGGGTGCGCGGGTCGTCGTACTCGCGAAACCCGAGTGGTATGCGCCGCGCGGGCAGCTGTCCCTGCGCGCCGCCGAGATCAAGCCCGTCGGTGTCGGTGAGCTGCTGGCCCGGCTGGAGCGGCTGAAGAAGGCGCTCGCGGCCGAGGGCCTGTTCGCGCCGGAGCGGAAGAAGCCGCTGCCGTTCCTGCCGCAGCTGATCGGGCTGGTCTGCGGCCGCGCCTCCGCCGCGGAGCGCGACGTGCTGGAGAACGCCCGGCACCGCTGGCCCGCCGTCCGCTTCGAGGTGCGCAACGTCCCGGTGCAGGGTGTGCACGCCGTTCCGCAGGTCGTGCAGGCGGTGAAAGAGCTGGACGCGATCGACGACGTGGACGTCATCATCGTCGCGCGCGGCGGCGGCAGCGTGGAGGACTTGCTGCCGTTCTCCGACGAGCAGCTCGTACGGGCGGTGGCCGAGTGCCGTACGCCCGTCGTCTCCGCGATCGGGCACGAGCCCGACAACCCGCTGCTGGACCATGTCGCCGATCTGCGCGCCTCCACGCCCACCGACGCGGCCAAGAAGGTCGTGCCGGACGTGAGCGAGGAGTTCGAGCGGGTGCGGATGCTGCGGGACCGGGCCCGGCGGTGCGTGGAGGCGTTCGTGGAGCGCGAGGAGCGGGGGCTGGCCCACGCCCTGGCCCGCCCCTCGATAGAGGATCCGCACCGCATGATCGGCGAACGGGCGGACCATGTCGCCTCGCTGGCCGAGCGTTCCCGGCGCTGCCTGGGGCACCTGCTCGACCGCGCGGACTCGGAGCTGACGCACACGCACGCGCGCGTGGTCGCCCTCTCTCCCGCCGCCACGCTCCGGCGGGGCTACGCGGTGCTGCAGAAGGCCGACGGGCATGTGGTGCGCGGCCCGGACGAGGTGACCGGCGGCGAGCCGCTGCGGGCGCGGGTCGCCGGGGGCGAGTTCTCGGTTCGAGTCGACACATAGGGATTGGGTGCATGACCGGCAAGGTGGATGAGGCGCTCTCGTACGAGCAGGCGCGCGACGAGTTGATCGAGGTCGTACGACGCCTGGAGGCGGGCGGTACGACGCTGGAGGAGTCCCTGGCGCTGTGGGAGCGCGGCGAGGAGCTGGCCAAGGTGTGCCGCCGCTGGCTGGAGGGGGCACGGGCCCGGCTGGACGCGGCGCTCGCCGAGGAGGCAGAGGCGGAGCCCTCGGCCGACGGTGCGGCGGAGGGCTCCGCGTAATGGCGAGCGGCCCCATCAAGGCGGGGCGGATACAGGGGCGGAGCGCAGGGTGAGGGCGCCGCCGCGCTGAACGCCGCGCACTCCATCATCGGCGACCGGGCCGCGCTCGCCGCGCCTGGCGTACGACGACGTCGTCACGACCGTCCGAGCCGCCCCCGCCGGAAACACGATGAGGCCCCCAGCGCCCAAGACCGCCGGGGGCCTCTGTCGTATGCGCGGGCTCACTGCGTCTTCAGCGCCGCCGCCGCCTTCGTCAGGTCCGCGAAGGACGCCGTGCCGGCCACGACCGTGGTGGAGCCCTTCGTGCCCTCCAGGACGAGGGCGTCGTAGCGGCCGCCGGTGTAGCGGGTCCAGGTGCGGCCGTCGATCGTCTCGGTCTGCTTCGTCGCCGACGCGCCCTGGCTGGCCTCGTCGATGAAGGCGGACCGCTTCTGCGTGGACTGCTCGATCTGCACGTACTGGCCGTCCGGGGCCTGGAAGCCCAGGTGCCAGCGGTCGCCGTTCTCGCCCTGGAAGCGTACGGAGGTCGCCTTCCAGGCGCTGGGCAGGCCCTCGGGGGCGGCCACCGGGTAGCTCGCCGCGCGGCGGGCCGTGAGCAGCTCGACCCGGTAGTCGACCCGCTTGAGGTCGGGAGCGTGATCGTCGTGCGGGATGGCGAAGAACCAGACGCCCGCCGCCGCGATGCCGATCAGGGCCAGGGAGAGAACCATGTCCCGGGCCGTCTTCTGCTTGCCGTTCGAACCTGCCACGCTCCCTATCGTCGCAGGTACCCCAGGCGCTCATCCGTGGGGTCCCCTGCTCATTTTGTCTGCCTAACGATAGAGTCAGGGCGAATACCCTCATCCGGCCGTCGTCGTATCAGAAAGGTGCGCTCCGATGACCGAAAATCATCACCTTCCGTCCGAGCTCGATGTTCCCTCCGAGGCTCCCGACCGCAACCTCGCCCTGGAACTCGTCCGGGTGACCGAAGCCGCCGCCATGGCCGCGGGGCGCTGGGTGGGGCGCGGTGACAAGATCGGCGCCGACGGTGCCGCGGTGCGCGCCATGCGGACCCTCGTCTCCACCGTGTCGATGAACGGCGTCGTCGTCATCGGCGAGGGCGAGAAGGACGAGGCCCCGATGCTCTTCAACGGGGAGCAGGTGGGCGACGGCACCGGTCCGGAGGTCGACATCGCGGTCGACCCGATCGACGGCACCACGCTGACGGCCAAGGGCATGCCGAACGCGATCGCCGTCCTCGCCGCCGCCGAGCGGGGCGCCATGTTCGACCCGTCCGCCGTGTTCTACATGGACAAGCTGGTCACCGGCCCGGAAGCGGCCGACTTCGTCGACATCGACGCGCCCGTGGCCGTGAACATCCGGCGGATCGCCAAGGCGAAGAAGGCCATGCCGGAAGACGTCACCGTCGTCATCCTCGACCGGCCGCGGCACGAGGGCCTGATCAAGGAGGTCCGGGAGGCGGGTGCGCGCATCAAGCTGATCTCCGACGGCGACGTCGCCGGGTCGGTCTACGCGCTGCGCGAGGGCACCGGGGTCGACCTGCTGCTCGGTGTCGGCGGCACCCCCGAGGGCATCATCTCGGCCTGCGCCGTGAAGTGCCTGGGCGGCACGATCCAGGGCAAGCTGTGGCCCAAGGACGACGCGGAGCGGCAGCGGGCCATCGACGCCGGGCATGATCTCGACCGGGTGCTCACCACGGATGACCTGGTCTCGGGCGAGAACGTGTTCTTCGTCGCGACCGGTATCACCGACGGTGAGCTGCTGCGCGGTGTTCAGTACCGGTCGGAGACGGCACTGACTGAGTCGATCGTGATGCGGTCGAAGTCGGGGACGGTGCGCAGGATCTACTCCGAGCACCGGCTCAGCAAGCTGCGGGCCTACAGCGCGATCGATTTCGACCGCGCCAAGTAGTTCCGGCGGCTGGTGGCGCGCCTCCTCGGAGGGGGCCGCGCGTCCGTCGGCGAGTGCGGCCCCGCGCCCCTTTCGGCAGGGAAGCGCCCCCGGTGCGGAGGGGGCGCCCCTTGTCCGCTCAGCCGGCTATGCGGTTCGCCGTTGTCGCCCTTGCCGCCTTCTTCAGTTCCATCTCGCGGCGGCGGCGCCTCGCCAGGACCACGCGGCGTTCCGCTGCCGTGAGGCCGCCCCAGACCCCGTACGGTTCGGGCTGGAGGAGGGCGTGCTCGCGGCACTCGACCATCACCGGGCAGCGGGCGCAGACGCGCTTGGCCGCTTCCTCCCGGGACAGCCGGGCGGCGGTCGGCTCTTTCGAGGGGGCGAAGAACAAGCCGGCCTCGTCGCGACGGCACACCGCCTCGGTGTGCCAGGGAGCATCTTGATCCCTGTCTCGCGCTGGCACCCGCTGCGCCGGGACGGCAGCGATCTGCAGGGACGAATGCGGCGGTTGCAGCACGGTCTACTCCTGACGACGGCTTCGCGAGCGAGAGACGATGCAGCAAGGCCTACCCGCTGTGCGCGCGCCTATGCACAGCGTTCCGAACCGCAGGCGTACGGCGGCTCGTTCGCGCCCCTGCCGCGATGACCGGGGCGGAGCGGAACCTTCCGGTCACCGGCGGATTCGCGAGCGTCAACGGCCCAGGTGTTTGCGCATCTTCCGGTCGACCTTGTCCTGGACCCGCTCCAGCTTCCGGTCCACCTTGCTCTGCACCCGGTCCAGGATGTCCGCCACGCGCTTGCCGCGCTTGGGGCGCGCCTCGACATTGCCGAGCACGGCCCAGCCGTCGACGTAGACGACCGGCGCGTCGGAATCGACCGAATCCAGCGTGTCCACCTCGAAGTTGCCGAGGACACCGCCGCCGGTGCCGCGCAGCGACACGTTCTCCGGGACGCGGATCTGGACGTCGCCGAAGACCGAGATGGCCTTGATCACGACCTGCTGGTACTCGAATATCGCCTCGCTGAGGTCGATCTCGACGCTGCCGAAGACCGAGTACGCATGCAGGCGGCGGCCGGCGCGCCAGCGGCCCCGGCGCACCGCGCTGCTGAAGACGGCGACCACGTTGGCATCGGCCTCGGCCGGGATCGCGCCCGGGGCGGGGCGGGGCGGGACCGGCGTGTAGGCGGGGGCGGCGGGGCCCTGGTGGGCGGCGGGCAGGTCCCGGATGAAGACCTCCAGCTCGCCCACCGTCTTGGCGTGCAGCACTCCTTCGACGCGCTCGGCGTGCTCGTCTGCGGTCAGCCGGCCCTCGGCGAGGGCCTCGCGCAGGATGTCGGCGACCCGGTCGCGATCGGCGTCCGAGGCGCGCAGTTCGGTGACGCCCGGTGCGGCGTCCTGGGTACGGGCGGGCTTCTGAAGGTCCACGGCAGCAGCGTACCGAAACGCGATAGATCGCGACTACCCCCTATGCCGGCCTGTGGAAAACCCGCACCGCACGCGAACTGAGCCTTACCTCACAGGTGCCGTGTCAGCGGCAGGTTCTACGCTGGTGAGGCCCGCCAGCGTCGGCGGGCGGCCGTCCGTCACAGTGAGGAATGGGCTGAGATGCCGAGTAGTTCCCCCCGCCCAGCGTTCGCGTACACCGATCTGCTCCCCCAAGGAGAGGACACCACCCCGTACCGGCTGGTGACCTCCGAGGGTGTGTCCACCGTCGAGGGACCGGACGGGCGGACGTTCCTCAAGGTGGAGCCGGAGGCGCTGCGCAAGCTGGCCGAGGAGGCCATCCACGACATCCAGCACTACCTGCGCCCCGCGCACCTGGCTCAGCTGCGCCGCATCATCGACGACCCCGAGGCGTCCAGCAACGACAAGTTCGTCGCCCTGGACCTGCTGAAGAACGCGAACATCGCGGCGGCCGGTGTGCTCCCGATGTGCCAGGACACCGGCACGGCGATCGTCATGGGCAAGCGCGGACAGAACGTGCTGACGCAGGGCCGCGACGAGGAGGCGCTGAGCCGCGGCATCTACGACGCCTACACCGAGCTGAACCTGCGCTATTCGCAGATGGCTCCGCTCACCATGTGGGAGGAGAAGAACACCGGCTCCAACCTGCCGGCCCAGATCGAGCTGTACGCGACCGACGGCGGCGCCTACAAGTTCCTGTTCATGGCCAAGGGCGGCGGAAGCGCCAACAAGAGCTTCCTCTACCAGGAGACGAAGGCGGTCCTGAACGAGGCCTCCATGATGAAGTTCCTGGAGGAGAAGATCCGTTCGCTCGGTACGGCCGCCTGCCCGCCGTACCACCTGGCGATCGTCGTCGGCGGCACGAGCGCCGAGTACGCGCTGAAGACCGCGAAGTACGCCTCCGCGCACTACCTGGACGAGATCCCGTCCGAAGGCTCGGAGCTCGGCCACGGCTTCCGCGACAAGGAGCTGGAGGAGAAGGTCTTCGAGCTGACCCAGAAGATCGGCATCGGCGCGCAGTTCGGCGGCAAGTACTTCTGCCACGACGTCCGTGTGGTCCGGCTCCCCCGGCACGGCGCGTCCTGCCCGGTCGCCATCGCCGTCTCCTGCTCGGCCGACCGCCAGGCGGTCGCGAAGATCACGGCCGAGGGCGTCTTCCTGGAGCAGTTGGAGACCGACCCGGCGCGCTTCCTGCCGGAGACCACCGACGAGCACCTGGACGAATCCGGTGACGTCGTCAAGATCGACCTGAACCAGCCGATGGACACGATCCTCTCCGAGCTGACGAGGTACCCGGTCAAGACCAGGCTCTCGCTCACCGGCCCGCTGGTCGTCGCCCGTGACATCGCGCACGCGAAGATCAAGGAGCGGCTGGACGCGGGCGAGGAGATGCCGCAGTACCTGAAGGACCACCCGGTGTACTACGCCGGTCCGGCGAAGACCCCCGAGGGCTACGCCTCCGGTTCCTTCGGTCCCACGACGGCCGGCCGCATGGACTCCTACGTGGAGCAGTTCCAGGCGGCGGGCGGCTCGAAGGTGATGCTCGCCAAGGGCAACCGCAGCAAGCAGGTCACCGACGCGTGCGACGCGCACGGCGGCTTCTACCTCGGCTCCATCGGCGGCCCGGCCGCCCGCCTCGCCCAGGACTGCATCAAGAAGGTCGAGGTCCTGGAGTACGAGGAGCTGGGCATGGAGGCCGTCTGGAAGATCGAGGTCGAGGACTTCCCGGCGTTCATCGTGGTGGACGACAAGGGCAACGACTTCTTTCAGGACCCGGCCCCGCAGCCGACGTTCACGAACATTCCGGTACGAGGCCCCGGGCTGGCCTAGCCCCGTCCCGTACCGGGGGGCTCCGCCCCCTGCCCCCTCACAGAGCCCCTGGCCCACCGCCAGGGGCTCTGCCCGTTCCGGCCCGGCCCGACGGCCCGGCCGCCGCACCCGGATCGGAAGCGGTTCGGAAGCGGGGAAAGCAGCTCCGGTCCGGCGGTTGTCGGGCAAGGTATCTGCGTTCGTGCCAAAGAGACGAGCGAGACCCGGCGGTCTGCCGGGAGCTGCGAGGACCCATGAACCACACATACAGGCCGCTCAGCCTGTTACCCGCCGCCGGCCAGGAGCGGACGTACGCGCTGATCATCGCCGGTGTCCCGCTTCTGCTGATCCTGTTGACCTGCTTCCTGCCCCGACTGGCCTCGGACAGCGGCGGATCCGCGAGCACCGCCGTGGACGGTCAGGGCGGCTACTCGTACCAGCCGCCTTCCTACGAGCCCTCCCTCCAGCCCTCCTACGATCCCTCCTCCACGGCGCCGGTGACGCCGGACTTCTCCACGGCGCCCACCTCCGGTACCGACGCCACCACCGGCCTCTCCCCGAGCCCGGCGGGCACCGGGGACACGACGGGCACGGCGGGTGCGGACGACCCCGGCGCGACGGTCACCAAGTACTTCGCGGCCATCAACAGCCGTGATTTCCAGACCGCTTGGGACCTCGGCGGCAAGAACCTCGACTCGTCCTACTCCGCCTTCGTCTCGGGCTTCGAGGGCACCGAACGGGACGACTTCACGGTCGGCTCCGTCGACGGCACGACCGTCTCGGTGAGCCTGGTCGCCACACAGACGGACGGCACGCACAAGTCGTACAGCGGCCGGTACACGGTGGTGGACGGGGTCATCACCGACGCCTCCCTCACCCCTGCCGGCTGAGCAGAGCGGAGCAACGAAGACATGGCCAGTGACATCCTTTCCCGCTCCGCTCCGCCGCCGGAGCCGACCGGGTCCGCCCCGGGCCGCACGGCCGGGGACGCCACGAGCAACGCGACCCGGCTGCTGTGCGCCGGCACCTACCTCGACCCGGTCTACCGGGCCACCGTCATCCGCGAACTGCTGACCCACCGCTTCCGTGTGGTGGCGCCGTCGTACGGCTACGACGCGGTGCCCGTGCTGGCGCACGCCCTGGCGGCGCGCCGGCTGCACCGCGCCCGGCTGGCCGTCCTCGGCGCGGGCCTCGTCCTGACGGTCGTCCTCATGGGCACCGGCGTCCTCAACGCGGTCGCCGGGTGGCTGAGCGCGCTGTGGCTGGTGTGGGTCAGCGCGTATCTGCGCCGGGTCGTGACCCTGCAGACCCTGATAACCCGGCTGCGCCGTACCGACCCGGCGACCCCGACGAGCGGCTTCGACGGCGCCTACCCCGAGCACCCCCGGCTGACGGCCGAACTCGTGGCCAAGATCGACCGGGAGCAGATGGCCGACGGCAGTCTGATCCGCTATGGCGGCTACAAACCGTTCGTCGGCGCGGGCGAGCCGGTGCGGCGGTGGTCCACCGCCGAGCTGCTGATCGGAGCGCCGGCCCCCGTGTTCGAGCAGCACCAGCGCTTCCCGGGCGTGCCCCCGGCCGCCGCGGGCGGCCAGGAGCCGAGGCGGAAGGAGGTCATCGCCTTCACCGCCGACGAGATCACCGCCTATGTCGCCGACCGCATGAGCGCGGACCTGCGCGACCGGGCCCGGCAGTCGGAGCGCATCGACGGACTCGCCGTCGAGCGGAGCACGTTCACCACCGCCGTCACGACCCGGCTCGGGGCGTGGGAACCGGCCCGGGAAAAGCGCGACGGCCACTGGGAGGACGGCTACGACTCACCGCGCGCCTACCTGTGCGTGCGGGTGGGCACGTGGAACCAGGAGCTGGTGACCACGGCGTTCGTCGGCTTCGACCTCAAGGGCAACACCCTGCACACCGAGTTCTACTCGTATGTGCTGGCGCCGATCCAGGCGAGCTTCCATCTGGTGGACCGGCTGCCCGCCGCGCTGAACGGCCGTCTGCTGCTCAAGGTCGCGTGGCACACCCTGCGCAGCACTCCCGAGGCCGCGCTGCGCCCGGTCCTCGGCCGGCTGCGCTCCTGGCTGCCCGGCCTGCTGCCCTGGCGGTGGGGCAAGGTCCGGATCCAGGTGCTGCAGCCGCCCGACACCAGCGAGTTCCGCCTCGGCCGCTACGCGGACACCGTGCTGAACCGCGGGGCGCTCACCAGCATCCGGGAGATGGCGACCAGCGACGACTTCCACGTCTTCTTCCAGGAGACGGACACGATCAAGTACACGCAGATCGTGGAGCGCCAGCTGCTGCAGGTCATCCGTGACTTCCTGTACGAGCACGACGTGGATGTGGCGGAGCACGAGGCCCGCCAGACGAACATCCTCAACTCCTATGGAAACAACAACAACTTCGTGAACAACAACAACGGCGGCACCGTCAACTCGGGGACACAGAACTTCCCTCGCGGTCCCGAGGGCGGGCAGGGGGCGGGAACCTCATGACCAACAGTCCCGGCTTGGGGCACCACAGCAACTACGTGAACAACAACAACGGCGGCAACGTGAACTCCGGGACGCAGAACTTCCACGGCGGCACGGCCGCGGCCGCCACTCCGGCCGCCCCGGCCGAAAGTGGTCCCGGTCCCTCCCCGGACCGCAGCCGCAACGTCTTCGTCGTCCACGGACGGGACGAGGAGGCACGGCTCAAGGTGTTCGACCTGCTGCGTCTGCTGGATCTACGGCCGCTGGAGTGGGAGGACCTGGTCAGAGCCACCGGCAAGACGGCGCCGTTCCTCGGCGAGGTCATCGCGCAGGCCCCCGCGCAGGCCCAGGCGGCGCTGGTGCTGCTCACCCCGGACGACATCGTCCAGCTGCACCCGGAACTGCGGGGTCCGAACGAGCCGCCGTTCGAGAGCGAGCCGACCGGGCAGCCCCGGCCGAACGTACTGATCGAACTGGGCATGCTGCTGATGGCCTACCCCGAGCGCACGCTGCTGGTGGAGATCGGCACGCTGCGCCAGATCTCCGACATCGGGGGCATGAACGTCATCCGGTTCGACGGCTCGGCGACCGCTCTCGGCAAGATCGTCGAACGGCTGAAGCTGGCCGGTTGCCGGGTCAACGACACCGGCTCGGACTGGCGCCAGACCTGGCCGTACCGCCATCTGTCGGCGTACGCCCGCTCCGGGCGAGCGGTACCGCCGGCCCGCTGAGGCCGCGGTACGGGCCCGCTGGCCGGGGGACGGGCCCGTACCGCTCAGGCGATCCCCTGCGGGTGCCCGGCGTCAGAGGTGACGGCGGGCACCCGCTGCGAGGCCGGCCAGGAACGCGCCGGTCTCCGGCAGGTCGATCCGGTCCAGCTCGCCGGAGCGGATCACCACGTGCAGTTCGCGGCAGACCAGCCGCTCCCACGAGTGCGTGACGATCGACAGCAGGATCAGCCGCAGCAGGCTGTCCTCGTCGAGGTCGTGCAGCCGGGCGAGCCCCGCGCCGGTCAGCGGCATGGTGACGCGCTCCAGCTGGGCGTGCCGGCGGACCGCGTCCCACAGCCGGTCCAGGCCGAACCACAGGTCGTGCACGCTGGAGGAGGCGACGCAGTCGTCGCCCATCCGGCTGTAGGCGACGGCGAAGACCAGCTGGGGCCTGGTACCGAGGACGGCGACGGTCCCGGACGGATACCGGTCCCGTTTGCCCCGCGGCTTGTCCTCCACCCGCTCCCGCGCCACCGGAGCCGTCCCGTCCAGCGCCACGGCCAGCTCCGCGTCCAGCCGCCGGGCGTCCCCCGCGTAGCGGCGGCTGAGCAACTGCCCTTGCACACTCGCGTCGTTGATGACGACGGCGTCGTGCACGAGGGTGTCGAAGGTGTCGGTGAACCCCACCACCAGATGACCCGGCTGGTCGAAGAGGTCGCCCTCCTCGACCACCACGGTCATACCCGGGCGCCCGAACTCCTGCCGTACCGCGGACTGAGGGCGCGCCCGGGCCAGTCCCCAGGCCAGGCACAGGGCGACGGAACCGGCCAGGACCGGCCCCGGAGGGGACACGGCGGCCGGGAACAGCTGCCCCACGAACTGCACGACGGCCGACACGGCACCGAAGGCCGCCAGCACACTGCCCGCGAACGCCCGTCGCCCGCGCCGCGACCATCGCGGGCCGGCCGGCCGCGAAACGGACAATCGCATGTTTCCCTCCAGGTCCTGTTGCTACGCTGACGCACAGTCACGCGGCGGAGGGGGCGAAGCGCGTGCAGATCGGCATTCCGCGCGTACGCGTGAGCGTCCTGGGTCCCGTTCGGCTGGACGTGAACGGCACTCCGGTACGCCTCACTCCACTGACGGCCCGTCTGCTGGTCCGGCTGGTCGCGGCCGACGGTGAGGCCGTGACCGCCCGTCGGCTGTACCGGGACGTCTGGCAACAGACCGTCGAACTGCCGCGCCAGGAGCCGCGCAACCGCAACGAGGTGCAGAAGCGGATCCTGGAGCTGCGGCGCGCGTTCGACCTCGCCGGGCCGGGGTACGGCGCCCGGATCATCCGCACCGGACAGCTGCCGTCCGCGCGCGGCGCCCAGAGCACCTATCAACTGGACCTCTCCGACGACGAGTTGGACAGCGCCGAGTTCACCCGGCTGGTCGGCGACGCGCTGCACGCGGCACCGGCCTCGGCCGTCCGGCTGCTCGCGGACGCACTGCGGCTCTGGCGCGGCCGACCGCTGACGGAGGTGCACGACGAGGACTTCGCGCTCGCCCCGGTCCGGCGGCTGACCCGGCTCCGGGAGACCGCGCGGCGCGAACTGATCAACGGACACACCGCGCTGGCCCGCTACGACCTCGCCCTGCCGGTGGCCGAACAGACCGTCCGGGAACGGCCCGACGACCCCGAGGCCGCCGCCGTCCTCGCCCGGCTGAACGCCCGGCTGCGCGAGCGACACGGCGACGAGCTGCTGCGCCACACCCTGCGCGGGCTGCGGGTGGACGTGGTCGTGGTGCGCGGTGACCTGTTCGACCAGGAGGACGCCAACCTCGTCGTGGGGTTCTCCGACACCTTCGACACCTTCGCCGACGACGTCGTGATCAGCCGGGAGAGCGTGCAGGGCCAGCTGGTCGACCGCCTCTTCCAGGGCCGGCACCGGCTTCTGGACGACAAACTGCGCCGCGGGCTGGGCGCGTTCACCCCGCTGGGCAGGGAGAGCGTCCACACGAAGCGGCGCGGCCGGCGCACCCGTTTTCCCATCGGCACGGTCGTGGCGGTGCCCGTCGGCAGACGCCGGGTCTTCGCCATGGCCTACTCCCGGCTGGGCAACGACCTGCGTGCCCGGTCCGGACCGGCGGACCTGCGGCTGAGCCTGGAGCGGCTGTGGCCGTCGGTCGCCCGGCACGGGCTGTTCAAACCGGTGGCGATACCGCTGATCGGCGCGGGTCTGTCCCGCATCGTCGAACTGGACCGCACCCAGCTCGTGCTGCTGATCGTCGAGACCTTCACCGAGAGCCTGCGCCAGGACCCGGCCGCCTGCCCGGAGCTGCGTGTCGTCATCCGCGCCGACGAGCTGGAGCGGACCGACCTCTCGGCGGTCGAGGCGTATCTGCGCGGCGTCGACGTACGGAGCCCGGCCTTCCCGCCGGCCAAGGTGCGCTGATCGGCTCACCCCTCCAGCGAAGGCCCGCGCCCGCTTCCGGCGACAGTCACCGCCCGCTTCCGGAACGCTTCCGGAAGCGGGCAGCGGATCACTTCTCGGCCGACCCGGTCGGGTGGTGGTCGGTCAGCTGAAGTGCTGGGCCGCCGAGCCGTCGCAGGTCTGCAGCCGGACCCGGTCTCTCGCCGCCGCCTGGGTGAGGCACAGCGCCGGTGCCGCCGCCGGCCGTATCGTTCCCGCCTCCCGGACGAACTGCTGGTTGGTGCCGCCGTGGCAGTTCCAGATGATCAGGCCGGTGCCGGCGGTGTAGGACGCACCCGGTACATCCAGGCACCGGTCGTGGGTCAGCTCCAGATGGAAGGAGCGCTGCCCGGGGTCGTACCACCAGCCCTGGTTGCGGCCGCCGTGGCAGTCCCAGCCGAGCACCTCCGTGGCGTTCGCGCTCGAACCTCCCGACGCGTCCAGGCAGTTACCCGTGGCCTGGTCCGTCAGCGGGCGGAACGCGTCGTCCCAGGCGCCCGGGTACAGCTTCGGGCTGCCGGTGCTCGCCGGGTCGGCGCAGCCCGCCTCGCGGTAGCCGGAGTCGTAGAACTGCGTCAGGCAGGACGCGAAGGCGCCGTGGCCCCGGTAGTTGGGGTGGAAGGACTGCCGTACCGAGTTGGAGTCGGGCGGGAAGGGGTTGGTGAGGTCGATGTACAGGCCGCGCGCCCAGGTGTCCTCCATGCAGACCTCGTGGCCGTGGAAGAGCCGGGAGTCGTCGAGGTAGTACGCGCCGCTCTGCTCGGCGGCCTCGCGCATCCCGCGTTCGAAGAGCGGGACGGCGGTGTTCCGGCCCCAGGCGGCGTCGGAGTCGTAGCCCATGCAGCCGCCCGCCAGCTTGCCCGGGAAGTTCGGGTTGTCGTGGATGTCGGGGCCGATCGGGCTCGGATAGCCCATGAGGACGAGCTTGTAGTCGCCGTCGCCGTAGCCCGCGTCGCGCATGACCGTCTTCAGGTCGGCGACGGTCGCCTCCACCTTCGGGACCAGCCCGTCGACTCGGGCCTGCCAGCCGGGGTCGTATTTCGGCTGGCAGGGGCCCTGGAGGGTGACGTAGCGAGTGACGCAGTCGGTCATGACGGGGCCGAACTGGAGGTCGTCGTTGGCGCCGATGACCAGCACGATCATCTTGATCCGGGTGTTGCGGGCCTTGATGGCGAGGCTGTCGCTCTGCACGAGTTCGTCGGCGTACTGCTTGCTGCCGCCGATACGGATGTTGCCGGTGGAGGCACCCGAACAGGCGACGTTGTAGGTGACGTCCGCGGGGATGCCGGTGCGGTGGATGGCGGAGTCGGGCGAGCGGTGGCACCAGTTGTCGGGGCCGTCGGTGCCGGCCTCGTAGGTGCCGACGCCCTCGCCGGAGATCTCGCTGTCGCCGAGGGAGATCAGGGCGCTCTTGCGGTCGGCCAGGGGCCGCTCGGCCGGGTCGCCGTAGAGGGCCGTGGCCTCGGCGGCGCGGACGCGCTCCAGGTCGGGCGGCAGCGCGGTGGCGGTCGGGGCCGCGTGGGCGGCGGGGGCCGTGAGGCCCGCGAACACGGTGGCGGCCGCCGCGACAGCGACGGCCGTCCCTCTGATCCTGGATCTGAAGCGGTGCATGACGCCTCCCCGAAGCAGGTATTACCCCGGGTATTTACTGGCGGGTAGTCCCATAGGGAATACACATGCGGCGACATGTGCTCACTTTTTCGGAGGTACGACGATGACGACGGAAGAGCCGCGGTACCGGATCGAGCACGACTCGATGGGCGAGGTCCGGGTCCCGGCCCATGCCAAGTGGCGGGCGCAGACGCAGCGCGCCGTGGAGAACTTCCCCGTGTCCGGGCAGCGGCTCGAACGGGCGCACATCGAGGCGCTGGCCCGGATCAAGGCGGCCGCGGCGAAGGTGAACGCAGAACTCGGCGTGCTGGACAAGGAGGTGGCCGAGGCGATCCAGGAGGCCGCGGCGGAGGTCGTCGAGGGGACGTGGGACGAGCACTTCCCGGTGGACGTCTTCCAGACCGGGTCCGGGACCTCGTCCAACATGAACACCAACGAGGTCATCGCGACCCTGGCGAGCGAACGGCTCGGCCGGGACGTACACCCCAACGACCACGTCAACGCCTCGCAGTCGTCCAACGACGTGTTCCCGTCATCGATCCACATCGCCGCCACCGCGGCCGTCACGCACGACCTGATCCCGGCGCTGGAGCACCTCGCCGACTCCCTGGCCCGCAAGTCCGAGGAGTTCGCCGATGTCGTGAAGTCCGGGCGGACGCATCTGATGGACGCCACGCCCGTGACCCTCGGCCAGGAGTTCGGCGGGTACGCGGCCCAGGTGCGGTACGGCATCGAGCGGCTCGAGGCCTCCCTCCCCCGCCTCGCCGAGCTGCCGCTGGGCGGCACCGCCGTCGGCACCGGCATCAACACCCCGCCCGGTTTCTCCGCCGCCGTCATCCAGGAGGTCGCCCGTACCACCGGGCTGCCGCTCACCGAGGCCCGCGACCACTTCGAGGCGCAGGGCGCCCGGGACGGGATCGTGGAGACCAGCGGGCAGCTGCGGACCATCGCGGCCGGGCTGACGAAGATCGCCAACGATCTGCGCTGGATGTCCTCCGGGCCGCGCACCGGGCTCGCCGAGATCCGGCTGCCCGATCTGCAGCCGGGGTCGTCCATCATGCCGGGCAAGGTCAACCCGGTCGTACCGGAAGCCGTGTTGATGGTCGCCGCGCAGGTCGTCGGGAACGACGCCACCATCGCCACCGCCGGAGCCGCCGGGAACTTCGAGCTGAACGTCATGCTCCCGGTCATCGCCAAGAACGTGCTCGAATCGATCCGGCTGCTCGCCAATATCTCGCGGCTGCTGGCCGACCGGACGGTCGACGGCATCACCGCGGACCGGGAGCGGACCCGCGAGTACGCCGAGTCCTCCCCGTCCGTGGTCACCCCGCTCAACAAGTACATCGGCTACGAGGAGGCCGCGAAGGTCGCCAAGAAGTCCCTCGCGGAGCGCAAGACGATCCAGCAGGTCGTGCTGGAGGGCGGGTACGTGGAGCGCGGCGATCTGACGCTGGAGCAGCTCGACGAGGCGCTGGATGTCCTGCGGATGACGCGTCCGTAACCGCGAGCGAACATTTCCGGCCACCGACCGCCTGGCCGCGCGGAACCGTGGTGTGCGCCGCAGCGTCGTATGCCTGCGGCACCTAATATCTGTCCATGACGGACGACGGAGCGATGACACGCGTGGACGCGGGACCTGCGACGCACTGGACCCCCGGGACCGGGATCCTGTGGCGCTACCGGGAGAACGCCGGCGAGCACTTCCACATCGCCCGGCCCGTCACCGTCGTACGCGACGACGAGGATCTGCTCGCGGTGTGGCTGGCACCCGGCACCGAGTGCATGAAGCCGGCCCTGGCCGACGGCACGCCCGTACATCTGGAGCCGCTGCGGTCCCGCTACACCAAGCCGCGCACGGTGCAGCGGGACGGCTGGTTCGGCACGGGCGTGCTGAAGCTGGCCCAGCCCGGCCGACCCTGGTCGGTGTGGCTGTTCTGGGAGCCGGGCTGGCGGTTCAAGAACTGGTACGTCAACCTTGAGCAGCCCCTGGCCCGTTGGGCGGGCGGGGTGGACTCCGAGGACTACTTCCTGGACATCGCCGTGCACCCCGACCGTAGTTGGCACTGGCGTGACGAGGACGAGTTCGCGCAGGCCCAGCGGGACGGGCTGATGGACGCGGCCACCGCCGAACGGGTCCGGGCGGCCGGGCGGGACGCGGTGGAGGTGATCGAGGCCTGGGGGTCGCCGTTCGCGGACGGCTGGCAGCACTGGCGCCCGGATCCGTCCTGGGCGGTACCTTCTCTCCCCGAGGACTGGGACCGAACGCCCGCGCACGTGTCCTCATGAGACCCTTGATGCGCCCCCGGGCATAAAACGTAGGATCGTCCTCCGCAAGGGCGCACAAGCGCAACTCCCGGAGCATACGCCGGGCCTGACCGAACGTCACCGAGGGGCGGCAGCACGTGAGCGAGGGGTACGACGGCGTAACCACCGCGATCGGAGGCGGCACAGAAACCTCTGAGCTCGCGGCAATTCCGTTCCTGGGGCACGTATTGCGGGTATCGGGACTTCTGCGGGAGCAACTGCGCGCCCGGCGCGCAGTGCCGTACGGATGGATGCGACACGCGTGACGGAGCAGCCCACCTCCTTCGAGCGCCCTCAGGGCGCCGACCCCGCGGAGGGCCGCGGGGCGCTCCGGCATACCCCGAAGCAGCTCGGCGGGTCCGCCGCCTTACCGGTCCAGGCCCGGACCGACGGCACGCCCTCCGGCCCGGGGACGACCGCGCCCTGCGGCAAGGGGAACAAGGGGAAGGAGCACCCAGTCAACGGCCCCGAGCACTCCCAGCCCGCCGCCGCCGAGCCCGGCGCACACCGTCCGCGCCCCGCACCGGAGGGCATTCCGCCGCAGCCCGGCGCCGAGCAGGAGCGGGCGCCGGGCGGTCAGGAGCGCCGTACCGGGCGCCCCCTGCCGCCGGGCCGGCCGACGCCGATGCGGCGCGACGGGGACCGGCTGAGATTCGTGGGCGCGGCCACCCGGCGGATCGCGCGCGGCCTCGATCTGGACGAGATCGTGATGGGCCTGTGCCGGGCGACCGTGCCGACGTTCTCGGACGCGATCCTGGTCTATCTGCGCGACCCGCTGCCGGTCGGCGACGAGCGGCCCACCGGGCCCGTGGTGCTGCGACTGCGCCGTACCGACCGGATACCGGAGGAGCGGGACACCGACGGGGTGCTGCTGCCGCCCGCCTTCGAGCAGGAGCCGGAGCCGAGCGCGCTGGCCGAGCTGTCCTCCCTGACCACCGAGCTGTGCGAGGTGCGCCCCGGTGGCGCGCTGAACGAGGTGCTGCGCGGGGTGCGGCCGGTGTTCGCGGACGCGCCCGCCGCCCGGGCCGCGCTGCCCGAGCTGCTCGGCGAGGGCGCCGAGACGGTCGTACCGTCTGGGCAGCACGCGATCCTCGCGCCGCTGCGCGGCCGGCGCCGGGTGATCGGCGCGGCGCTGTTCCTGCGCCGCCCGGAGCGGCTCGCGTTCGAGGCCGACGACCTGCTGGTGGCGGCCCAGCTGGCGACGCACAGCGCGCTCGGCATCGACAAGGCGGTGCTGTACGGCCGGGAGGCGTACATCGCCGACGAGCTGCAGCGCACCATGCTGCCCGAGACCCTGCCCCGCCCGACCGGGGTGCGGCTGGCCTCGCGCTATCTGCCGGCCGCCGAGACCGCGCGGGTGGGCGGCGACTGGTACGACGCGATCCCGCTGCCGGGCAGCCGGGTGGCCCTGGTCGTCGGCGACGTCATGGGGCACTCCATGACCTCGGCGGCGATCATGGGCCAGCTGCGCACCACCGCGCAGACCCTGGCCGGGCTCGATCTGCCGCCGCAGGAGGTGCTGCACCACCTGGACGAGCAGGCACAGCGGCTCGGCACCGACCGCATGGCGACCTGTCTCTACGCCGTCTACGACCCGGTCACGCACCGCATCACCATCGCCAACGCCGGCCATCCGCCGCCCGTGCTGCTGCATCTGGGCGGCCGGGCCGAGGTGCTGCGGGTGCCGCCGGGCGCGCCCATCGGGGTCGGCGGGGTCGACTTCGAGGCGGTCGAGCTGGACGCGCCCGCCGGGGCCACGCTGCTCCTCTACACCGACGGCCTGGTGGAGTCCCGGCTGCGGGACGTGTGGACCGGCATAGAGCAGCTGCGGGAAAAGCTCGCCGCGACCGCCCAGTTGACCGGCCCCGACCATCCGCCGCCGCTGGAAGCCCTGTGCGACGAGGTCCTGGACATGCTCGGACCGGGCGACCGGGACGACGACATCGCGCTGCTCGCGGCCCGCTTCGACGGGATCGCGCCGAGCGATGTCGCGTTCTGGCGGCTGGAGCCGGAGGAGACGGCCCCCGGGCAGGCCCGCCGGCTGGCCCGGCGCGCGCTCGCCCGCTGGGATCTGGAGGATCTGTCGGACTCGGTGGAGCTGCTGGTCAGCGAGGTCGTGACGAACGCCGTACGGTACGCGTCCCGGCCGGTGACGCTCCGGCTGCTGCGCACGGACGTGCTGCGCTGCGAGGTCGGCGACGACGTGCCGCAACTGCCCCGGCTGCGCCAGGCGCGGGCCACGGACGAGGGCGGGCGCGGCCTGTACCTGGTCAACAGGCTGGCCCGGCGCTGGGGCGCGACCCGGCTGAGCACGGGCAAGGTGGTCTGGTTCGAGCTGAACCGGAGCTGAGCCGCTCCTTTGGATCCAGCCGCTCTTTTGGATCTACGACGCGAAGGGCGCCCGGGGGGTCCCGGGCGCCCTTCGCGTATGCGCTCTGCTGACCGAAGCGCTCCTACTGGCCGAAGTTCTGTCCGCCGCCGGGGTCGATCGGGTTGTCCGAGATCCCGCCCGTCGGCGACTGCGTCGGCGACTGTGTGGGGGACTGCGTCGGCGACTGCGTGGGCGACTGCGTCGGTGCGTGCGACGGGCTGTGGGACGGCGACGTGGAGGTCGACGGCGTGCTGGACGGTGTGTGCGACGGGCTGTGGGACGGCGTCGAGGACGGCATCGGCGTGTAGCTCGGCTGGACGGCCGCGCCCTGCGTGGTGTTCAGGTCGAACTTGGTGACGTCGCCCATCGCCTCGAAGGTGTAGGCGGCCCAGATCTTCGCCGGGTAGGTACCACCGTTGATACGGCCGCTGCCCGAGATGAGGCCCGTCGCACCAGTCAGCGGAACCTGGGCGTGGGACTTGGCGGACTCGCCGAACAGGCCGACCGAGGTGACCAGGCCGGGCGTGTAGCCGGTGAACCAGGCCGACTTGTTGTTGTCGGACGTACCCGTCTTGCCGGCGACCTGCTGGCCGTCGCGCGCCGGGTTCTTCGCCACCGAGTCCCTGGCCGTACCGTCGTCGACCACGCCGGTGAGCACCGAGGTGACCGTGTCGGCGGCCTCGCGGGGGATCACCTGGTCGCCGATCGGGTCCGGCAGGGTGACACTGCTGTCCTTGTGGTCGGCCGACTTGATGATCGCCGGGGTGACCTTCTCGCCGTGGTTGGCGAGGGTCGCATAGATGCCGGCCATCTCCAGGGGGCTCGCGCCCATGGAGCCCAGCGTCTGTGCGGGGACCGCCTCCATGCCCTTGGTGTCCATGCCGAGCTTGCCGGCCACGGACATCACCTTGTCCATGCCCACGTCGACGCCCATCTGCGCGAAGACGGAGTTGACGGACTGGTTCATGGCCGTCTGGACGGTGATGGGGCCGTAGTCCTGCTTGTCCTCGTTCGGCGGGCCGAAGCCGACCTTGCTGCCGTGGTCCACGACCTGGCGGCCGCTGGTGCCGTCGTAGATCGTGCTCGCCGTGATGGGCTGGCCGTCCTGCGTCTGGGCGCCCTCGGCCAGAGCCGCGGCCAGGATCACCGGCTTGAAGGTGGAGGCGGGCTGGTAGTCGCGGCGGGTCGCGTTGTTGGTGTAGTGCTGGAAGTAGTCCGCGCCGCCGTACATGGCGAGCACCTTGCCCGTCTTCGGGTCGACGGACGCGGCACCCGGCTGGACGTCGCCATCGACGGAGCGCTTCTTCGCGTCCAGCTTGCTGGTCAGCTGCTCCTTGACGGCCTGCTCCAGCTCGCGCTGCTTCTTCCTGTCGATATTGAGCGTGATGGTCCAACCGCCCTTTTTGACCAACGCCTCGGCGTCACCGAGGGAGTTGGCCTTGCCCTGGGCGACCAGCTGCTTCTCCAGCTGCGCGTTGGCCGCGTCCACCAGGTAGCCGGTCTGGCCCTTCATGCCGGGCGCCGCCTTGGGCGCCTTGGGGACCTCGAACTTCATGGCCTGGCGCTTGCTCGCATCCAGCCAGTTCTGCTTGACCATGTTGTCCAGGACGTAGTTCCAGCGGGCCTGCGCGAACTTCTTGCCCGTGTCGCTGGCGATCGCCCAGTCGTACTGGTTCGGCGCCTGGAGCAGCGCCGCGAGGTAGGCGCCCTCCTCGACGGTGAGGTTCTTGGCGTCCTTGTGGTAGTACGCCTGTGCCGCGGCCTGGATGCCGTAGGCGCCGCGGCCGTAGTAGCTGGTGTTGATGTAGCCCGCGAGGATGTAGTCCTTGGACTTCTGGCGGTCCAGCTTCAGCGAGATGACCAGTTCCTTCAGCTTGCGCGTGACGGTCTGGTTCTGGTCCAGGTAGTAGTTCTTGACGTACTGCTGGGTGATCGTCGAACCGCCCTGTGTGCCGCGCCCCATGACGGTGTTGAGGATGCCGCGGGCGGTGCCCTGCAGGTCGACGCCGGCGTCGTGGTAGAAGTTCTTGTTCTCGGCCGCGACGAAGGTGCGCTGGACGTCTTTGGGGACTTCGCTGAGGTCGACGCTCTCACGGTTGAGGTAGCCGGTGCGGGTGAGCATCGTGCCGTCGCTGTACTTGTAGATGTTGCTCTGCAACTGGGCGTCGGCGTTGCCCGCCGGGATGTCCACGTACAGGTAGAGCCCGATGAAGGCGGCGATCACCAGCAGGCAGAGCGTGAAGAACGTCCCGAGGATTTTCTTCCAGGTGAACAGCCGGCGTATTCGGCCCTTGGGAGGTTTGCCGCTTCGGCCCTTGGGGGGCCTGCCGGGCCTGCCGTCGGCCGGGGTGGCCGCCGTGGGCGCGGAGCGGTGGCGCTTGGGCGCCGCGCGGTGGCCACCGCGCTGTCGCGCTCGTCTCTCTTCCGCTCGTCCCATCGGTCCCTACGCTCGCTTCCTCTCGGGGTCAGCTCCGAAAACTAACACCCGTCTATATGACAAAGGACGCCCGATCCGTTCTTTTACGGACGTGACAATCAGCACCTGCTCCGAGGGAACCGACGATCCTGGGGGCCAGAGGGTTGCCTTGGGGTGTAAAAGTGATATCACTTAGATAGAGGCAAGCTAGGCCTGCCGCGGCAGGCCCCATGAGAAACGGGGACCACCCATGTCCGCACACGACCCGGCCGTCACCGCCGACATACCCGAGATGCCCGCGCCGCGGGTGCGCGAGTTCACCGCGCACAGCATCGGCGGGGGGCTCGCCCTGCTGCTCGGCCTGCTCGGGCTCGGCGCGGGCGTCGCCCTGTTCATCACCGCCTCCACCGTCTCCGCCGCCGGCGCCAAGGCCGGACTCATCGTCGCGGGCGTCGTCATCTTCCTCGCCGGCGTCATCTCGGTGCGCGGCCTGAACACGGTCGCGCCCGGCGAGGCCCGGGTCGTCCAGCTCTTCGGGCGCTACCGGGGCACGATCCGGCAGGACGGCCTGCGCTGGGTGAATCCCTTCACCTCGCGGACCCGGATCTCCACCCGCGTGCGCAACCACGAGACCGCCGTCCTGAAGGTCAACGACGCCTACGGCAACCCGATCGAGCTGGCCGCGGTCGTGGTCTGGAAGGTCCAGGACACCGCGCAGGCCACGTTCGAGGTGGACGACTTCGCCGAGTTCGTCGCCACGCAGACCGAGACGGCCGTCCGGCACATCGCGATCGAGTACCCCTACGACGCCCACGACGAGGACGGCCTGTCGCTGCGCGGCAACGCCGAGGAGATCACCGAGAAGCTGGCCGTCGAGCTGCAGGTGCGGGTGGAGGCGGCCGGAGTGGAGATCATCGAGTCCCGCTTCACGCATCTCGCGTACGCTCCCGAGATCGCCTCGGCGATGCTCCAGCGGCAGCAGGCGGGGGCGGTCGTGGCCGCGCGGCGGCAGATCGTGGACGGCGCGGTCGGCATGGTCGAGGCGGCACTCGCCCGGATCGCCGAGGCCGACATCGTGGAACTGGACGAGGAACGGAAGGCGGCGATGGTGTCCAACCTGATGGTCGTGCTGTGCGGGGACCGGGCCCCGCAGCCGGTCCTCAACACCGGGACCCTCTACCAGTGACGGACCCTTCCGAGGCTCCGAAGCGACGGCCGCAGCAGCGCAAGCAGGTGCTGCTGCGGCTCGACCCGTCCGTCTACGAGGCGCTGGCGCGGTGGGCCGGGGACGAACTGCGCTCGGCCAACGCGCAGATCGAGTTCCTGTTGCGCAAGGCGCTGGCGGACGCGGGGCGGCTGCCGAGGGACGCCGGTCCACTGCCGCGCAGGGGCCGACCACCTGTTTCGGAACCGTGACAATCGGCTCCCACCTGCACTGCCGTACCGCGCGCCATGATCTCCACACCCTGCGTATACATGCGGCGTATACATCGTGTGTAGAGTGCTCGGTATGTCCATCGGTCACACTCTCCTGGGGCTCCTGGAGTCCGGCCCGCGGCACGGTTACGACCTGAAGCGGGCCTTCGACGAGAAGTTCGGTCACGACCGGCCGCTGCACTACGGCCAGGTCTACTCCACGATGTCCCGGCTGCTGAAGCACGGCCACGTGGAGGTCGACGGCATCGAGGCCGGCGGCGGCCCCGAGCGGAAGCGGTACGCCATCACCGACGCCGGCATCACCGACGTCGAGCGCTGGCTCGCGACCCCGGAGAAGCCCGAGGAATACCTCCAGTCGACCCTGTACACCAAGGTCGTCCTCGCGCTGCTGACCCACCGGAACGCGGCCGACATCCTCGACACCCAGCGCGCCGAGCACCTGCGCAGCATGCGGATCCTGACCGACCGCAAGCGCAAGGGCGATCTCGCGGACCAGCTGATCTGCGACCACGCGCTGTTCCACCTGGAGGCCGACCTGCGCTGGCTGGAACTCACCGCCGCGCGCCTCGACAAGCTCCGTGAGGCGGTGGCCAAGTGACTCCTCCCCCTGCCGGCTCCCTGCTCACCGCCGAGAACCTGTGCAAGGCCTACGGCCCCACCGTCGCGCTCGACGGCGCCGAGTTCTCCATCCACCCCGGCGAGGTCGTCGCCGTGATGGGCCCCTCCGGCTCCGGCAAGTCGACCCTGCTGCACTGCCTCGCCGGCATCGTGCCGCCCGACTCCGGGTCCATCACCTACGACGGCCGCGAACTGTCCGGCATGAACGACGCCGAGCGCAGCGCCCTGCGCCGGTCCGAGTTCGGCTTCGTCTTCCAGTTCGGCCAGCTCGTCCCGGAGTTGACCTGCGTGGAGAACGTGGCCCTCCCGCTCCGGCTGAACGGCGCCTCCCGCAAGCAGGCCGAGCAGGCCGCGCTCGCCTGGATGCAGCGCCTGGAGGTGGACGACCTCAAGGGCAAGCGGCCCGGCGAGGTCTCCGGCGGCCAGGGGCAGCGCGTCGCGGTGGCGCGGTCGCTGGTCACCGGGCCCCGCGTGGTGTTCGCCGACGAGCCGACCGGCGCGCTCGACTCCCTCAACGGAGAGCGCGTGATGGAGCTGCTGACCGACGCGGCCCGCTCCACCAACGCGGCCGTCGTCCTGGTCACGCACGAGGCCCGGGTGGCCGCCTACTCCGACCGGGAGATCGTCGTACGCGACGGCAAGTCGCGGGACATGGAGCGCGCACTGTGAATCCCCGTCAATGGACCCGGGATCTCGGCATGGGGGTCCGGTTCGCCGTCACCGGCGGGCGCGAGGGCTGGATCCGGATGCTGCTGACGGCGGTCGGCGTCGGCCTGGGCGTGGCGCTGCTGCTGCTGACGACCGCGATCCCGAACGCGCTGGCGGTACGGGACCAGCGCAACGAGGCCCGTCAGGACTTCACCTACGGCCCGCACCGGGCGAAGGCCGCGAACACCCTGGTGATCTCCCACGCCGACACGACGTACCACGGCAAGGACGTCCGCGGCCGGCTGGTGGAGCCCGAGGGGCCGCGGGCACCGCTCGCCCCGGGCCTGTCGACGTACCCGGCGCCGGGCGAGATGGTCGTCTCGCCCGCGCTGAAGGATCTGCTCGGCTCCGGTGAGGGCAAGCTGCTGCGCGAGCGGCTGCCGTACCGGATCGCCGGGACGATCAGTGAGAGCGGGCTCGTCGGTTCGCAGGAGCTCGCCTATTACGCGGGCGCGACGAACCTGGCCTCGCGCATCGACACCTACCGGACGGCCCGGATCACCGAGTTCGGGCGCCCGGACACATCGTCCTCGACCGATCCGATGGACCCGGTCCTGATCCTGCTGGTGCTGGTCGTCTTCGCGGTGCTGCTGATGCCGGTCGCCGTGTTCATCGCCACGGCCGTACGGTTCGGCGGCGAGCGGCGCGACCGCAGGCTGGCCGCGCTGCGGCTGGTGGGCTCCGACAGCCGTATGACCCGGCGGATCGCGGCGGGCGAGGCACTCGCCGGAGCGCTCGTCGGGCTGGTCTTCGGCACCGCCTTCTTCCTGCTCGGCCGTGAGCTCGCGGGCTCGGTCGAGATCGTGGGCATCAGTGTCTTCCCCAGCTACCTCAACCCCTCGCCCGCGCTGGCCGCCCTGGTCGCGATCGCCGTTCCGGCGGCGGCGGTGCTGGTCACGCTGTTCGCGCTGCGCGGGGTGGTCATCGAGCCGCTGGGCGTGGTCCGTACGGCCAAGCCCACGCGCCGCCGGCTGTGGTGGCGGCTGCTGCTGCCACTGGGCGGACTGGCGTGTCTCACGCCGATGGTCGGACAGGGCCGGAACAACGGCAACTTCAACGAGTACCTGGTGATCGGCGGCGTCCTGCTGCTGCTCGTCGGCGTCACCGCGCTGCTGCCGTGGGTCGTCGAGGCCGTCGTGGCCCGGCTGGGCCGGGGCGGCATCGCCTGGCAACTGGCCGTACGAAGGCTGCAGTTGAACAGCGGTACGGCGGCGCGCATGGTGAACGGCATCGCGGTCGCGGTGGCCGGGGCGATCGCGATGCAGATGTTGTTCGCGGGCGTCGAGGGGGACTACACCAGGTCCACCGCGAAGGACACCGACCGGGTGCAGATGCAGGTCAGCCTGCCCCAGGGTGTTCCCTTCCTCCCGGCCGCCGAGAAGTTCGCCACGACCGAGGGCGTACGGAAGGCCGTCTCGCTGGGCAGCACCGACCTGGGCGACGGGCGCTTCGGCCCCGGCAAGGGGCCGGACAACACCGTCGGCCTCACCGTCGGCACCTGCGCCTCGCTGCGTGCGGTGGCCGACCTGCCGGCCTGCCGCGACGGGGACGTCTTCACGGTGACCGGCGGGGACCGGGACGCCGACGTGACGAAGCTCGCCCGGCCCGGCCGCACGCTCCACCTCGACGCGAGCAACGGCACGGGCGGCGGCCCGGACGTCGTGTGGACCGTACCGGGCGACCTGAAGCGGGGCCGCGCGCTCGACGGGCTCACCGGGATCAAGGAGAGCCGTGTGCTGATGACACCGGCGGCCATGTCCCAGCGGATGAGCGCCACGCTGACCGGATCCGTGTACCTCTCGATGGACATGTCGGCGCCGGACGCGAGCGAGCACGTCCGCAACACGGCCGCGCGGATCGACCCGCTGGCGAACGCGATCGTGTGGTCGGCCACCGAGCGGTCCCAGCGGTTCACCTCCATCCGCACCGGTACGTTCGCCGGCGCCATCTGTGTACTGGCGCTGATCGGCGCGAGCCTGCTGGTCTCCCAGCTGGAGCAGCTGCGCGAACGCAGGAAGCTGCTGTCGTCGCTGGTCGCCTTCGGCACCCGGCGACGCACGCTGAGCATGTCGGTGCTCTGGCAGACCGCGATCCCGATCGCACTGGGCCTGCTGCTCGCCTCGGCCGTCGGACTGACGCTGGGCGCGGTGCTGCTGAAGATGGTGGGCGCGACGGTCGGCGTGGACTGGCCGAGTGTGCTCTCCCTGACCGGCGCCGGCGCGGCGGTGGTCCTCACGGTCACCGCGCTGAGCCTGCCGCCGCTGGTCCGGATGATGCGCCCGGAGGGGCTGCGGACGGAGTAGGCGGCGCAGCCGCCACCAAGGGGCGCGGGACTGTGTCCGATGTGCGGCTCCGCCGCGATGGGGGTCCCCCCGGGTTCGAGCGAAGCCGAGAACTTGGGGGAGCGACCAGCCCCCACCGGCCCGCAGCCGCGAGCACTCCGGAACCCCCTCCCCGGAGTGCTAGTCCAGCACCCGTACCGGCAACGCACCCAGCCCCTCGCGCAAAGCGGCGGCCAGCTCCTCGTACTCAGCGGAGCGCGCCGCTCCGGCCCGCATCGCGAACGCGACGCGACGGCTCGGCGCGGGCTCGGCGAAGGACCCGGTGAGGAGCTGGCTGCTGCGGGCCGTCTCCAGCTTCAGCGCCGTGCGCGGCAGCAGCGTGCAGCCGAGGCCGCCGGCGACGAGCTGGACGAGGGTGGACAGCCCGGCGGCCGTCGTGGTCACCGGCGCGTCCTCCCGCCCCGCCTCCCGGCAGATGTCCAGGGCCTGGTCGCGCAGGCAGTGGCCCTCGTCCAGGAGCAGCAGGTTCAGCTCCTTCAGTGCCTCGCGCGGGATGCCCTCGCGGCCGCCGAGCCAGTGGTCGAGCGGGGTGACGAGCACGAAGTCCTCGTCGAACAGCGGGAGTTCGACGACGCCGGGGACACCGAGCGGGACTGCCAGCAACAGCAGGTCCAGACGGCCGGAGCCCAGGCCCTCCAGCAGGCTGGCGGTCTGCTCCTCGTGCACCTGGAGGTCGAGGTGCGGGTAGCGCTCGTGCACCAGCCGCAGCACGGCGGGCAGGAGGTACGGCGCGACGGTGGGGATCACCCCGAGGCGCAGAGCGCCCGTGAACGGCGCCCGGACCGCCTCGGCCTCCTCCAGCAGCGCCCCGACCGCGTCCAGCACCGCCTTCGCCCGCACCGCGAGGCGCTCACCGGCGGGCGAGAGCAGCACCCTGCGCGTCGTACGCTCGAGAAGGGTCACCCCGAGGGTCTCCTCCAGTGCCGAGACCGCACCCGACAGGGCGGGCTGGCTCATCCCGATGGCGGCCGCCGCGTCCCGGAAGTGCAGATGCTCGGCCACGGCGGCGAAGGCACGCAGCTGGGCGAGGCTCGGCTGCCTCCGCTTGCCGTTACTGATGGTCACTGATAGCTACCTCCGATCAACACGACCGAGTGTAGCTATTTCACTAATCAATGCACCCTGTGCCAACATCAGCAGCGTCCAACCCAATACGGGAAACTCCCCCAAAAGGGGTGTTTCTTCGCTGCAAGGAGAGCGTGTGCTCACTGTCGGTGACAAGTTCCCCGAGTTCGAACTGACCGCCTGCGTCTCGCTGGAGAAGGGCAAGGAGTTCGAGCAGATCCACCACAAGTCCTACGAGGGCAAGTGGCTGGTCGTGTTCGCATGGCCGAAGGACTTCACCTTCGTCTGCCCGACCGAGATCGCCGCGTTCGGGAAGCTGAACGACGAGTTCGCCGACCGCGACGCCCAGATCCTCGGCTTCTCCGGTGACTCCGAGTTCGTCCACCACGCCTGGCGCAAGGACCACCCGGACCTGACCGACCTGCCGTTCCCGATGATGGCCGACTCCAAGCACGAGCTGATGCGCGACCTCGGCATCGAGGGCGAGGACGGCTTCGCACAGCGTGCCGTCTTCGTCGTCGACCCGAACCGCGAGATCCAGTTCACCATGGTCACCGCCGGTTCCGTGGGCCGTAACCCCAAGGAGGTCCTGCGGGTCCTGGACGCCCTGCAGACCGACGAGCTGTGCCCCTGCAACTGGAGCAAGGGCGAGGACACTCTGGACCCGGTCGCGCTGCTGGCCGGTGAGTGACCCATGTCGCTCGACTCGCTGAAGTCCCGCGTCCCGGACTACGCCAAGGACCTCAAGCTCAACCTGGGCTCGGTCATAGGCAACTCCGAACTGCCCGCGCAACAGCTGTGGGGCACGGTGCTGGCGACCGCCATCGCCTCGCGCTCCCCGATCGTGCTGCGTGAGCTGGAGCCGGAGGCGAAGGCTCACCTCTCGCCCGAGGCATACACGGCCGCGAAGGCCGCCGCCGCGGTGATGGCGATGAACAACGTCTTCTACCGGACGCGTCATCTGCTGTCCGACCACGAGTACGGCACCCTGCGCGCGGGTCTGCGGATGAACGTCATCGGCAACCCGGGCGTCGAGAAGGCCGACTTCGAGCTGTGGTCGTTCGCGGTCTCCGCGATCAACGGCTGCGGCATGTGCCTGGACTCGCACGAGCAGGTGCTGCGCAAGGCCGGCGTGGAGCGCGACGTGATCCAGGAGGCGTTCAAGATCGCCTCCGTGGTTCAGGCCGTCGGCGTCACACTGGACGCCGAGGCCGTGCTGGCCGAGTAACCCGCTCCGGCGCATCAAGGCCCCTGCCCATCCGATGGGCAGGGGCCTTCGCATGTCCCTCGACCGCCCCTGGCCTCGGCGGTCCAGGTCATGGCGGCCGACGTGACACCGGCCTTCCGCACGGCCGGATTCAGCGGGCACCTCACCCTGTGACGGGCTAGCCGTCCGTCTCCGTGCCGGACGGCTCCGGTTCCCCGGTGGTCGTGGGCACCGCCGCGGACTCCGCCGCCGGTGTGGTCCGGTTCATGGCCAGTTCCTCGGAGTACACGCGCAGGTACCCGACCACCGTGTTCGTCACCGCCACCAGCGGTACGGCCACCACCGCGCCGCCGATGCCGGCCACCATGCCGCCGGCCGCGACCGTGAGGACGACCGCGAGCGGGTGGACGCGGACGGCGCGGCCCAGGATGAACGGCTGCAGGACGTGGCCCTCGATCTGCTGGACCGCGAGGACGACCACCAGGGTCATGACAGCGGTGAAGACGCCCTGGGTCACCAGCGCCACGATCACCGCGAGCGCGCCGGAGGCGACCGCGCCGACGAGCGGGATGAACGAGAACAGGAAGATGAACACGGCCAGCGGGACGGCCATCGGCACGTCCAGGAAGTAGATGCCGATACCGATGAAGGTCGCGTCGATCAGGGCGACCAGGACCGTGCCGCGGACGTAGGCGGTCAGGGTGCGCCAGGCGCGCGGGCCGGCGCCGGCCACGCCCGGGCGGGCCGCGGCGGGCACCAGTTTCAGGAACCACTCCCAGATGCGCTTGCCGTCGTAGAGCAGGAACAGCGTCGAGAAGAACACCAGCAGGATGCCGGTGAGGGTCTCGACGATGACCTGAACTCCCTCCAGGCCCGCGGACGTTATCTGGTCGGCGTTGGCGCCGATCGCCTCGCGCAGGTTCTTGGCGATCTGGTTGATCTGTTTGTCGGTGACGTGGAAGGGGCTCTTCAGCAGCCAGTTGCGCAGGTCGTCGATGCCGGACTGGATCTGGTTGGAGAGCGTGTCGATGTTCTCCATGACCTGCCAGGTCACGAACCAGCCCATCAGCCCTATGACGACGAACCCGCTGATCGCGGTGAGCGCGGTGGCCGGTCCGCGCGGCACTCCGCGACGGGTGAGCCGGGCGACCGTCGGCTGCAGCAGCGCGGTGACGAGCAGGGCGATGACGAAGGCGAACACCACCAGCTGGACCGCGCTGATGACCCGCATCAGGACCCAGACGGTGCCGGCGAGGACCAGCAGACGCCAGCCCGCCTCGGCGGCGACCCG